>NZ_KI260360.1:0-29424 GCF_000468015.1 Ruminococcus callidus ATCC 27760
TCTTTGTCTAACTTTTTGGGGTCAGTTCATATTTCCATGAAACCTTCTGCAAAAACTATTCGTCAAAATGCAAGGAACTGGAAACGCTGTCAGAGGAGACGGCTGTATATTTGCAGCGTGTGCTTTTGGAACTTGGAATAGAAGCAGAACCGGAAAAAGCAGCTTTTCCAGTTGTCACAGTGCAGTATACGGAGTGTGCTAATCATGATCTCATCGGGATTGCCGACCAGCTTCTCGAAAAGATCGATCAGATGGCAGATAAGATCTATCAGTTTATACGGGCAAACAACATTTACGGACGTGCCTATGATGCGGAAGTCAAAACATTCCATGTTCCGGAAAAAAAGCAAGAGATCAACTGGAAGGATATGATGGCAGAGCGTATCTCTGCCTGTGACAAAGTTCTGGAGAAGAAATATATCATTGATATTTTTGAGGATGGCAGTACAGAACTGACCGCCATGGTGAAAGTACTGTGGGATGCGGTATTTGTACTCTTAGCTGCTCCGGTGAAAAAAAGAAAATATTTCTACACCTTTGACAGCGATAAAGTTTATGAAGAAATGTCTGCGAAAGCGTGTAATAAACGGTTATCCTCGATCTTTGCAGGGCAGTTTCATGCTGCCGCTGAAATCATCGATGCAGAAGATTTTCTGAAAGACAAGTCGGAAGATGAACTCTTCGAACTCTATCAGAAAATGCTTGATCTTGACATGTATCACTATATGACCGGAACAAAAGGCTATCTTGTAGTCGGCAGCTGTGAAAAAAAGCTGGAATCACTTATTGGACTGGATACCATAAAATCAAGCATCCGAAAAATCAAGGCATATGCGATAGCAAATCAGGGAAATGCGAAACCCAATCTGCATATGTGCTTTCTGGGAAATCCGGGAACGGGCAAAACGGAAGTTGCCCGGATCATTGCAGGGATACTTCATGAAAATGGCCTTCTCCGCACAGACAGGGTGGTCGAAACAGACCGCAGCGGTCTTGTTGCAGGCTATGTCGGACAGACGGCAATGAAAACCGCAGCCGTCATTGAAGAGGCAATGGGCGGTGTGCTGTTTATTGATGAGGCGTATTCTCTTGTGCAGGGAGACACAGGCGGTGACTATGGCCATGAGGCAGTGTCAACGCTGATAAAGGCAATGGAAGACTATCGGGGTGAATTCTGCGTAATTCTTGCAGGATATAAAAACCAGATGCATGAAATGCTTGCGTCTAACCCGGGATTTCAGTCTAGGATCCAATTTACGTTGGATTTTCCAAATTACAATCGGGACGAATTGGGGCAGATCGCTGCACTGATGCTGAAATCCGGAGGATATACTGCAAGTAATGCGGCAAAGGACAGAATGCTGGATATCACAGATTATATCCGAAAAGAACCAAACTTTGCAAATGCCCGTGAGATGCGGAATATCATTGAGCAGGTCATTATGTGTCAGAATGTACGCTGTGCAGGGACTGCGGATAAAACCCTGGAACTTGTGGACGTGAACAATTATATCAAGGAAAATCATGTCAATCTTCCCACAAGCGGCGAGGGCACAGAAAGGAAGATCCTGACGGCAGAGGATGAGTTGGAACAGCTGGTGGGACTGCGCTCTGTGAAACGCATGGTAAAGAAAATCAAAGCATATGTCAAGCGCAATAAAGACGATTCGGATATGAATCTGCATATGTGTTTTTGCGGCAATCCCGGCACGGGAAAGACGGAGGTTGCCCGGATCTTATCTCGGATTCTGTATGAAGCCGGTGTGCTGCCGGAGGCCAAACTCACGGAAACCGATTCCTCCGGTCTCATCAGTAAATATGTTGGCGAGACAGCATCAAAAACGCTGAATAAGATCAATGATGCCATGGGCGGTGTCTTGTTCATTGACGAAGCATATAGTCTTACCCAAAGTACAGACAATGGAACAGCCGGTTATGGTGATGAGGCGGTTGCAGTTCTTTTGAAACAAATGGAGGATCGGCGCGGACAGTTCTGCGTGATTCTTGCCGGTTATAAAGATGAAATGGGTGCATTTATCAGTACGAATCCGGGATTTTCCTCAAGAATACAGTTTTCGCTTGAGTTTCCTGATTATACGCAGGAAGAGCTTTCCGAGATCGCACAGCGTTTTCTGCAACGAAAAAAATATACCATAGATGACGATGCACTTGCACTTGTGCTTGATATTGTGGAATATGACAGGCTAAGACCAAACTTTGCGAACGCCCGTACAGTTCGGAATATTCTCGAACAGGTGATCATGAACCAGAATCTTCGGACGGATGAGGAAGGCATCACAGATTCTGCGATCATACGATCGGATGTGCAGGATTATCTGGAGGATGAAAACATTGACTTAAACAGTACGGCAGATCAAACTCGAAGAATTGGATTTTGAATGTGGTGAAAATGGGATGGAGGATTTCTTATTATCTCATTGTGTCTCCTGGATACAGCGGAGAAAGCAAGTATAAAGCCATTCTTGAGCAGGCAAAAAGGTCATACAGTAGAAGTGATATTCTATGATGAACTTGTTAAATACAACTGTGATTGCTAATAAACATTTGATCTACTGCGTAAGCGTTTATGCCGCGAAAATTACTTGACAATGAGTATGACTGTGGTAGGCTAATTGCCGAGCAGAAGCGCTATTGCGTCATTTTCTCCTTCTGCCCAAAGCCACAGTCATAGAGGCTCATTGTTAGCAAACCGCGGAATAAATGCGTCTAATTCGTAGTTAAAGTGGCTCAAAATTTAAATATCATTTCATGTGATTTTGGCTCACTTTTTTATTAGCGAACATAGCTGGAGCATCCAGGATCACTTTACCTATCACAAAACAGCCCTTGGAACGGCAAGCTTATTGCTGTTCCAAGGTCTGTTTGTTATCCTCTAAAAACGACTTTCTATGAAATTCTCAAAGGATCTGACTAAATTCGATTACTTCGCAGTTCGGCCCTGTAATCTTGAAGAACCTTGAAGAACTTTACGCCATGCTCCCAGAAGGGCAGAAAATGAATGATATCTTTCTGGTTGTTCAGTCCAAGTGCACAGATCTCTTCATAGGCGGCTTCGATGTCCTTGACATCGATTGCCAGATGATCCCATGCTCCTGCCTGCATCGATGCCTGATGATTCTCATAGATCTCCAGCATCAGGTTTCCCAACTGCAAAAATGCAACTGCTTCGCCGGCTTCTTCGTTATAGGTGCGAAGCGCCACGCTGAATCCAAGCTTTTCATAAAAAGCAATGGTTTCCTGCAAATCGTTGGTCGGGAATCCTATGTGCTGGAATCCGGTCGCATTGTCCTGCAAATTCATGCTTATAACCTCTCTTCTTTTAATTGCTCCATGACCTGTGCCATATTCGGCATTGCCGGAATCGCCCCGTGTTTCTGGACGCAAACGCTCGCCACAGCATTTCCGAAATCTGCAAACTCTGCTGCTTCTTCTGTTGTGACAGCTTCCGGTGCTTTTCCGCAGCGGCTGAACTGAAACAGAAATCCGCCCCAGAATGCATCGCCTGCACCAGTCGCATCTGCCGCCTTGTTCCGGAAACCCTTTACCAGCTGTCCGCCCTGTCTGGTTTGGACGTAGGCACCTGTTTTTCCAAGTGTTACGACCACGATTTTTACGCCGCCCTGCATCAGGACTTCCGCAGCTTTCTGATAGTTGCTCTCACCAGTGAGCAGCATGGTTTCTTCCTCTGAGATCTTCATCAGATCTGCATGCGGCACCATGTTCCGCATTTGCTTTTTGGCAAGTTCCTCCGATTTCCAGAGGGAAGCACGATAATTCGGATCGTAAGAGATCACACAGCCTGCTTCTTTCGCTTTCTGCACCGCAAACAGGGTGGTGCTGCGAGCTGGCTCATCGGTCAGCGAAATCGAGCCGATGTGCAGAATCCCGCTGCTGCGGATCAGTTCCAGCGGAACGTCACCCTTTTCCAACATCTTGTCTGCACCGTGATTCCGTGCAAAGGAGAACTCCCGCTCTCCGTCCGGCTTGACGTCCACAAATGCCAGTGTTGTGAAATAATCATTGCTCAGCGTAAAACCAGTGCTGTCAATTCCACACTGTTCCAGCGTTTCCCTGAGAAATCTGCCGTGCATATCATTTCCGGCTTTGCCGATAAAGGCGGTTCTTGCCCCCAGCTTTGCCATAGCAGCCATGACGTTTGCCGGAGCACCGCCGGCATTTTGTGCAAAGACACGCTGTCCCTGTTCATTTCTGCCCTGCATGGTGAAGTCAATCAGCATTTCTCCCAGTGCACACGCCAGAAATGTGGTTTTCTGAATCATTGGTCCTTCCGGACACAAAATTCCCAAATGTTCCAGCTCTTCCAAAAATGGTGTGCAGACGTTCGGGTCGTCGGAGTATACCTGCAAAATGCCGGATATTACGATTACAGCAAGAACAACGACTGGAATGCTGATTCTGAAAAACAGATAGTGATCGGTGTTTATCGTCTGACGATGAAGTCCAACAGCGATAACTTCCGCCAGTCCTCAATTCAAGGGGTTATGAAGCGTATAAAAGCTAAAGGTGCAACAGTTATCATCTATGAACCAACGTTAGAAGACGGCGAAACATTCTTCGGAAGCGTCGTTGTCAACGACCTTGCAAAATTCAAGGAAATGTCTGATGCGATTATCGCAAACAGATATGATCCATGTCTTGATGATGTAGCAGAAAAGGTCTACACCAGAGATATTTTCAGAAGAGATTAAAAGGAGTAAAACATGTGCGGAATTGTTGGGTTTACAGGAAAAAATGAAGCAGCACCGATTCTTCTGGACGGTCTGTCAAAACTGGAATACAGAGGTTATGATTCAGCCGGTATTGCTGTCAGAAACGGCGATGCAGAGCCTGAAATCGTCAAAGCAAAGGGAAAGCTGAAAGTCCTAAAGGAAATGACCAATGACGGCAAGGCAGTCAAAGGAAGTTGTGGTATTGGTCATACTCGCTGGGCAACGCATGGTGAACCGTCTGCCACGAATGCTCACCCGCATTGCAGCGATGACGAAAATGTTATTGCGGTACATAACGGCATTATCGAGAACTATCAGGAACTTCGTGAAAAGCTGGTCAAAAAGGGCTATACCTTCAAGTCACAGACTGATACAGAAGTGGCAGTTAAGCTGATCGACTATTACTACAAGAAGTACCTCGGAACACCTGTAGATGCTCTGAATCACGCTCTTGTAAGAATCCGTGGCTCTTACGCACTTGCAGTCATGTTCAAGGACTATCCCGGTGAGATCTACGCTGCCAGAAAAGACAGTCCTATGATTATCGGTGTGACAGGCGGCGAAAGCTATCTTGCATCTGACGTTCCTGCTATACTGAAATATACCAGAAATGTCTACTATATCGGCAATCTTGAGCTTGCAAAGCTGACCAAGGGAGAAGTAACCTTCTATAACCTTGACGGTGAAGAGATTCAGAAGGAAATGAAAACCATCGACTGGGACGCAGAGGCGGCAGAAAAAAGCGGATATGAGCATTTCATGTTAAAGGAGATACATGAACAGCCGAAAGTAGTCAGGGATACCATCAACTCTGTCCTGAAGGACGGAAATATCAATTTTGAGAGCCTGACAGATGAAGAAATGCAGAACATTCAGCAGGTATATATCATTGCCTGTGGTTCTGCATATCATGTAGGAATGGCGGCACAGTATGTTCTGGAAAAGCTGACCTCTCTGTCTGTCCGTGTGGAGCTGGCATCGGAATTCCGATACAGAGAAATGCAGCTTGCAAAAAACAGTCTTGCCATTATCATCAGCCAGTCAGGAGAAACCGCAGACAGTCTCGCAGCACTTCGTCTTTGCAAAGAAAAGGGCGTAAAAACTCTTGGTATTGTCAACGTAGTTGGTTCTTCTATTGCAAGAGAAGCGGATAACGTGTTCTATACTCTTGCAGGTCCTGAAATTTCCGTTGCCACAACCAAGGCATACAGCTGTCAGCTTGTTGCAGCCTACCTGCTTGCCATGCAGTTTGCCAAGGCAAGAGGAGAGATCACAGAAGAGAGATTCGCAGAGCTTATCGCTGAGATCAATACGATCCCTGAAAAGATCGAAAAGATTCTGGAGGATAAAGAGCGTTTGCAATGGTTTGCTTCCAAGGTAGTGAATATCAAGGACGCATTCTTTATTGGACGTGGCATCGACTACGCAATCGGTATGGAAGGCAGTCTGAAACTGAAAGAGATCAGCTATGTTCACTCGGAGGCATATGCAGCAGGCGAACTGAAACACGGACCGATCAGCCTGATCGAGGACGGTACAGTGGTATTCAGCGTAGTAACACAATCTGCACTCTATGAAAAAACTATCAGTAATATGGTAGAAGTCAAGAGCCGTGGTGCAAAGCTGTTCGGACTCACGACATACGGCAATTATAACATGGAAGATGTCGCAGACTTTACGGTGTATATCCCGAAAATCGACAACCTTTTTGCAGGCAGTCTTGCTGTAATTCCGCTGCAATTGCTGTCTTACTATGTGTCCGTAGGCAAGGGATTTGACGTGGATAAGCCGAGAAACCTTGCCAAGAGTGTGACCGTTGAGTAAGCGGAAAAAGCTGCTAATTGCAGTCTTTTTGATATACATATTTATTGTTCTATGGCTGACACTGATCGACAGACAGTGGGGCGAACGCAGAGCAATGCTTATGCCCTTTTGGGAAATGCGGGAACTCATAACAACAGATAGAAAACTTTACTGGTCACAGCAGATCGGGTGCAATATCCTTATGCTGATGCCTATGGGATTCTTGTTACCTTGCCTGCACCAAAAGTTTCGGAAACTGGGAAGCATATTTCTTATAGCATTAATCTTTTCAGCAGCAATAGAGATAACACAGTATTTCACAGGCAGAGGTCTTTGTGAGTTTGATGATGTGTTCAATAATACGCTTGGTGCTTGTATAGGATTTATTATGTGGAAAAAATTAAGCCACTGAGGAGCAATTTCCTCAATGGCTTTTTGTTAATACTCAAACCGATCAATACCGCCGGATTTTACTCTGCATCTTTTCTGACAGAAACATATGCCAAGTTTTGCGATATTTTCGTATTGTTCATCTCTTAAAGATGCTTCATAATCCTTATCTTCGATCTGCTGTAATGCCTCATCACAGGCATTAAGCATTTGGTTGAATTTATCAACGATTTTGAATTCCAGTATGGCAGCATAGTGCCATTTGGAACGTTGCTTCACTACCAGATCAAAACGCCCGTTTCCCGACTCTCTGTTTGAAACGACTACATATCCATTGAATCCTGAAACAAGTCCTGCGACAAAACCATGATAAAAATTTTCTCTTTCATCAAAACAGCTGATCGTATCTGTCATCCATGTACAGAGAAGATCTTCTAATTTTTCTGCATCTGCATTCAGGATGGCTTCAAGAATATCCTTTCTGCTGTCAGCATTTAATTTTTTTGTAAACCATGCACGAATTGTATTTTTGTAAATGCTTTTGATTTCAGTGTTCGGAATCACCATTTCATAATAAGTTTCATCACCGATTGTTTCGTAAGAAATTACTTTTAGGTAACCTGTGAAAAGGAGAAAGCTCCAGATATATTCGCTGTTAATGTCTATTGTTCCATATGTGACATCTTCAAAAATCTGTGCTTTGACAGGTGTTCCGTTTATCAGGTCTTCTATTGTGTTTTTCGTTCTGTCGTTAGATTCTTCAATCAGGCGTTTTACAATTTCGTTTGAACTTGTATTGGACCAGTATGGTTTGCACGGAATGGAATTTTTATCGGTTGCTTCCGACAGATAATTCAATACACTCCATGGATTATATATCTCAACATCATTAAATTTATAACCATCATACCAATGCCTTATGTCTGAAGATTTATTTTCCAATCCATAACATTCAAGCAAACTGTCAATTTCTTTTTGTGTAAATCCGAAACTGTCATCAAATTTTGTACTCATAATAGAAAAAATCTGAAGGTTGTTCAGTCCTGTAAAAATACTTTCCTTTGAAACTCTTAGACATCCTGTTAGAAATGCACGGTCAAGGGAAGGATTGGTTTTAAGTGCTGATTCAAATACGGAACGAATCAGATTTACCATATCATTATAAAATCCCTGATGGAATGCATTTTCAAGCGGAACGTCATATTCATCTATTAAAATGATGACTTTTTTGCCATATGCAGATGCAAGCAGCGTTGAGAGAAAACCGATTGAAGTGTTATAATCACTTTTATCTGCTTTCAATTCAATAAATCTTGTCAGTTTATCCAAATCTGTTTCTTCAATAACTGCACTATTAAATAATATGCTTTTATGTCTTAGTATCTCTGCACGTATGAGGTCTTTGAAAACAGCAAAAGCTTCTTCAAATGTCGCTTGCTTCATGCTCTTCAGAGAAATACTGATGACCGGGTACTGCCCCTGATATTTCATACATTCAGGATATTCTGAAATTTTCAGGCCATCAAAAAGATAAGCATTGCTTTCATCTGTTTTTTCGAAGAAGCACTGAATCATGCTCATATTCAAAGTCTTGCCGAATCTTCTTGGTCTGGTAAAAAGTCCGACTATTGTCTGACTTTCGATCAGTTCATTTATCATCAAGGTTTTGTCAACAAAGTAATATTTGTCATCGATCAATCGTTTGAAATCCTCTATGCCAATTGGCAATGGTTTTCTTTCCATAGTCATCACCTCAGTTTCTTTCAAATATTTATTGTAACCATTATACCATAAAACTAGTTAAAAATCAACTTGATTTCGCAGAGTTTCAATGATATCTCGATTTTCTCAATATCATCCACGTTGATTTCCTTACTCTCCTGAAACGCCAGATAACATACATCTTCCTCGAAATACTTGAATATACCTTTTTCATATAGAATAGGGATTTTCGATAGACCACACTGGTAAAGAATTTCTGCGATGTAGAATTGCTGGATTTACTCTTTAGTTTCACAAAATAGGGTGCAAAGCAATTAAGCAGCATGAATAGGTGCAGTATCCTGCAAAAAACACAACCTTAGTTTCATTGACAAGGGTACCAAAGCACAGTATAATAAAATCAGATCCTTTGCAATACGTATATTTTCACACCTATGAAAGGAAAATAGAATGATACTTTGTATTGTAACTGCTCCATGCAGAGTCTGAGGAGACTGCATGGAGGAATTGCCTTTGGCTGATATCCTCAGACTTTGCTTCTTTTTGTTATGCACAATCATTTATAGAAAAAGGAGCAAAGATAAATGAAAAACAAATCACATCCACTGAAAAATTTTCTGATTCTCTGGAGTACGCAAAGCGTCTCCCAGCTGGGTAGCAGTATCACAGCATTTGCACTTACCTTATGGTTATACGAGACTACGGGTTCTTCTTTAAGCACAGCTGCACTTACCATATGCTCTTATACACCCTATGTATTGATGAGCATCTTTGCAGGAGTGCTGACAGACCGATTGGACAAAAAGAAGATCATGCTTGTCTGTGACCTGCTTGCTGTACTTTGCACCATAGCTGTGTTTGCCTTGTTTCGCACAAATCATCTGATGGTATGGCACTTATATGCCCTGAACATCATTTCCGGGCTAATGAACACGGTACAGCAGCCAGCTTCAGAAGTTGCTATGACACTGATTATTCCCGAACAGTATTATCAAAAAACAAGTGCACTTCGTTCTCTATCCCGGTCACTGATCTCCATATTAAATCCCTTGATTGCTACCGCCCTGTACGCTTTTGCGGGGCTGAATGGTGTCGTGGCAGCAGATGTCGGAAGTTTTATAATTGCATTTACGGCACTGTTATTTTTTGTTTCAATTCCAAAGAGCAGGAGCGAGAGAATCGAAAATGTCTTTCGTCTTGCAAAAGAAGGTCTGGGATTCTTGAAACGCAATCCTATGATTTTGACACTGCTGTGGTTTTTGTCGGGCATCAATTTGGTATCTTCTGCTTTTGACGCCGTACTGCCGGGATTTGTTCTCCCAAATCCAAAGGGCAGCCAAACCGTTCTTGGCATCGTCACTTCCTGCTCTGGTGCGGCTATGATTGTTGGCAGTCTAATTGTTTCTGCCCTGCCTAAACCGAAGGATCGGGTAAAAATTGTCTATCTGACAATGTTGTTTGCTATGGGGACGGAGAACTTTATCCTGGCATTTTCCAGAGAACCGGTATTATGGTGTATCGGTCAGGCAATCGGATGGCTTTTTGTGCCGGTTATGAGTACGAATCTGGAGGTAATTCTCAGAGGTTTGATTCCTGTAGAATTACAAGGACGTGTCTATGCCTGCCGAAATACACTGCAATTTTTTACAATCCCGATTGGACTGTTTTTGGGCGGTTTTATGGTGGATGACGTATGCGAGCCATTTATGGTCAGACATGGTGATCTGCCGATTTTAAGAACACTTTTCGGCATAGGAAAAGGCTCAGGTGCCGCTTTAATGCTGTTTATACTTGGCGTGACTGGGAGTTTGATTTGCATAATTGTCGGTGGGAGACTGAAAAAATATCACTACAGTGAGATGTAAGGGATTGCATTTGTACTAAACACCATCCGAAAACGGTTTGAGAAACTTTAGGAGGCACATGGTCTGTCAGCAGGGACAGTCTTTTCTTTTTTGTTATGAAGTCAAGCACTTTCTGAAATTTGTATTCTTAACATCAAGTTCCATTGGAAGAGGCAGCATATAGAAACATTTACTGAGAAAAATCACTCATATTAAATCCTCATCTGTAGGGTGCGTATCTTTATTATATTATACTAAATGCACCCTACCAACAAATGATACTTTAATTCAATACAGTAAAGCAAACATGGAACAATCATTCAGATGATTTTAGACTTTTCTGCACCACTTGCATTTTTCAAAAATCCGTGGTATAATAATATCAAATCACGATTTACTAAATCACGATTAGAGAAAAGGGGCAAGTACAATGTTTATTGGCAGAAAAGCAGAATTACAATTTTTAGAGAATAAATATCGTCAAAAAGACGGACAGTTGATTGTTCTGTATGGTCGCAGACGTGTTGGAAAAACAGAAACGCTTCGGCAGTTCTGTAAAGGAAAACCGCATATCTTTTTTTCCTGCAGAGAATGCACAGATAAAATGCAGCTGAAAAACTTTTCAGAAAAACTGCTGAGAGAAAATATTCCGGCTCGTTCTTATATAACAGAATTTTCAGACTGGGAGAAAGCATTTCGTGCCATCACGGAATTGCCGTATGGTGATGCAAAAAAGCTGGTGGTAATCGATGAATTTCCTTATATGTGTAAGGGCAATCCAAGCATACCGTCCATTTTGCAGAATTTATGGGATGAAATCCTAAAAGACGAGAACGTTATGCTGATTCTATGCGGAAGTGCAATGAGTTTTATTGAAAAAGAAATTCTTGCAGAAAAGAATCCGCTTTATGGAAGAGCGACCGGAATTTATAAGATGAAAGAAATGGGATTCTACGAAGCCATTCAATTCTTTCCGAATTATTCTGATCGGGATAAAGTACTTGCTTATGCGATTCTTGGTGGTATTCCGCATTATCTGAAACAATTTGACAGCGATCTGACACTTGCAGAGAACATCAAGAAAAATATTCTCACCAAGGGCTGTACACTGTATAGCGAAGTGGAATTTCTTTTGCGACAGGAATTGAGAGAAACACCATTATACAATTCCATCATTGAAGCTGTTGCTCTTGGCAATACCAAACTCAATGAAATCAGCATGAAATCGTTGGTGGATGATACTTCGAAAACAAGTGTATATTTGAAAAATCTGATTGAACTGGAAATTGTCGAACGGGAGTTTTCTGTTTCTGATGGGATAAAAGAGAAAGCAAACACCAATCGTGGACTTTATCATCTGACAGATAATTTCTTTCGGTTTTGGTATGCGTTTGTTTTTACAAATTACTCAGAACTGGAAGGCGGCGATGTAGATGGTGTTTATGAGTATGCCATTGCTCCGCAGCTTCACGAGTTTACAGCATCTGTTTTCGAGGACATCTGTCGGGAATATGTTCGTGAAATGCAAAAAGCCAATGCTCTGCCATTTCGATATTCTCAAATGGGGCGTTGGTGGGGAAAAACAACAGTCAGACGAAAAGATGATAAAAGAGAAGTGCAGGAAACCGAAATTGATATTCTCGCTGTTTCCAAACACGCAACGCAGTATCTGATCGGAGAATGTAAGTTTAAAAATAAGCCATTCCGATATTCTGAATATCTGGATACTATTGCAAAACTGTCACCTCAAAAGGAAAAATCAGAATTCTATTATTATCTTTTTTCTGAATCTGGTTTTGATGATAAGATTTTAGAAGAGGCAGCCAATGCTGAAAATATAACCCTTTGTAACTTATCTGATATCGTTGAGAAAAGAGAAAGTGAAATTTAGAGTTGAAACAATGAAATAGATAACAGGAGGGAATAAAGCATGAGTGATTCAGCAAGACTTTGGCCATCTAATATGCCAACCCAAAGTGCCAACTAAATTTGAAAATCTCCCTATTTTGCGTGATTTTCGCTTAAAATCCCACATCTTCGAGTCCTGTCACCTCGACCAGATGCAAAACGGCTTAGATGCGGAATTCGACGCATTTAAGCCGTTTTTTATGAAGCCGAAAAATATGACGATGCATCTTACGCACAAGCTTTATTCAGTGTTGCCTAAAGAAGCAGAGAATCATATGCTTGATCTGTATGAACTATCGCGTTCCAATGATTTTGCAAAGCAACTTCAGCTTGTGGAATCACTGGAAAATTGGTTAAAAACCTGCTTCCCCAATAAAATGTTTTGCAGTTACTTTCTATATTCCAAAACAATGACAAGCAAGTTCTGTTTTCATATGGAATATCCAAACATGGACTGGATCAGCGATAGAACAAGTAATGACTGCATTAGAAAAAATACCTTTTGGCGTGGAAAGTGAACGAAGTGTTTATTCCATGCAATAACAAAACATCAAATTCGTCTTGACAACCGCCCCTCAACTATGCTACAATAAAAAGGCAAAAAAAGAAAAGGGAGCAAAAATCCATGGAACAGTGGGATATTTACGATGAAAACAAACAAAAGACCGGACGCACAATGAACCGGAATGACTGGCACATGAAGCCGGACGAATTTCACCTGACCGTGCTGGGAGTGTTGCAGCGTCCGGACGGCAAATATCTGATTACACGCCGTAATCTGGACAAGGAATGGGCTGCCGGCTGGTGGGAAGTTCCGGGCGGCGGTGTTCGTGCCGGAGAAGACGGAGCCGATGCCGTAAAACGTGAGATTCTGGAGGAAACTGGTATCGATGTCACCGGTGCCAAGGGCGGCTATGCGTTTTCCTATAAGCGTGTCAATCCGGAAGAACAGAACAATTACTTTGTGGATATTTACAAGTACGTGCTGGATTTTACCGAAGCAGATGTAAAAGTACAGCCGGACGAGGTGACGGAATTCGCACTGGCAACTGCCGAGGAGATTTGTGCCATTGCTGCACAGGGTATTTTTCTGCACTATGACAGCATCAGGGAAGCGTTTGTCTGATATAGCTTTATTATGTACATAAAAACCCCCTGACTTTCTGGTTCAAACCGTGAAAGTCAGGGGGGCTTTTTATAGAATGATATTGTTACGAAGTGTAGCTTTTCAGTGTGACATCTTTCCCCAGCAGATACTGTGTCAGCAGGACAATATCCGCTACGCTGAATACACCGTTACCGTTGGTGTCCTGCGGGCTGGCAGTCAGCACATCCTCTGTGCTCTGCCATTTGGTGATGTTCTGCCGCATCAGTGTCAGATCCACACCGTTGACCAGCTTGTCACTGTTCACATCACCTGCAATTATTTTGCTGTCCGGTGCTGTTGTACTGCTGTTTCCGCTGCCGTAGTAGTCGGAAAGGGAAATGCCGTTGGCACCCAGAGCAATTGTGTGATCCAGACTGATGAACTTGCCGTTGTCGTCCTGCCACAGTGCCGGCTTGACCAGAGCATATTTCTCCTCGTCCCACTTGCCGAAGTTGTCGTAGACCAGTCCGCCGGTGTCGCCGGAGTTTTCGTTGAAGCACCAGAACGTGTGGTGGATCCGGTTTTCGATCATGAAATCGCGGAGATAGGTCATCCACTGCTCGTTTTTGCCGCCGTCCATAAATCCGCCCCATTCGCCCATCAGCAGGGGAGCCACGCCCTCATCCTGGAGGAAGAACCAGTTGTCATACCAGCAGTCTTTCAGCAGCGTTTCCTGTGTGAAGCCGTCATAGAACCACTTCTGTTCCCATACCAGCGGACCGTAGTCGTGAGGGGAATAGACCAGCTGGCTCTGATATTTGCCCAGATCAATGGGATATTTTTTCGCCCCGCGGAAATTGCCGCCCCACCATGTGCCATAATAATATTCTGTCATGGTGGTGTAGTCGATTTTCGGAGCAGTCCAGTCATAGCCCTCTTTGGGGTAGACTTCCGTACCCTCTACCATGACCAGCAGTTCCGGATTCTTTTCCAGTATCCGTGCCGCACAGGTTTCTGCGGCGTACTTCCAGTTGGTAGGATCAGTGGAATCGTCCCACTTTGCCATTTGGTCTTTTACATCAGCTGTGCCGTGGGGTTCGTTTTTCAAGTCAATGGCGAGAATGGTGTCGTCGTCTTTATAGTAGTCTGCAAACCATGCCAGTGCATCGCACCAGTCTTCTGTGCTGAATTTGTCCGTATACCACAGGCTGATCTGATGACCGGCGGAAGCCGTTTCCGCACTGTGAATATCGATCATGATCTTGATGCCCAGTTCCCGACACCACTTCACCGCCATGTTCCAGATGTCGAAGCTGTACTTGATCGTGCCGCCCTCGATGCCCTCCTCGGTCAGTTCCGGATTGCTGTACTGGTTGACCTTGGGGGTAGCGGGATCAGGGTCGCCGTTTTTCCACTGGAGCAAAATTTCCGTAGACATGGGAACACGGAGAAAGTTGAATCCGTGGTCGGCGATCTGCCGGAGCATATCGTGCATGTTCTGGGACCATACCCCGTCGAAAACCTGACTGCCGACATTGTAGCCGAACCAGTTGCAGCCGGTGATCCAGACCGGATTGCCGTCCTTGTCTACGATCTCGGCGTTGTCGTTGACGTGCAGCCAGTCGTCGTGGTAGCTGTCCGGCTGTGTGGCAGCCTGTGCCGCGAGGGACACCGCCGGAGCCGCTGTGCCGGCAAGCATGGTTCCCGCCAGAGCTGCCGGCAGCAGTAATTTCTGAAAAATGTGATGCAGCATAAAATCCTCCCTGTATCATGTGCGTGCGGAATGCTTCCGCATCTGATTTCTGTTTTGCCTATATTGTAGCACAATTTGTTGGAAATGTCAATTGTTTTTGTGGGAATCGGAGAACAGAGAAAAACTTTTGCTGGATTTGCCGGAGCAGTCATGTCTTTTCTAAGTATTCCTCCAAGCAAATATTTTCCGACTGGATTTCCTGTGCTGCCTCTTTTCCCACATAGCGATAGTGCCACGGTTCGTAGTCAATGCCGGTAATGTCCTCTTTGCCCTCCGGATACCGCAGAATAAAGCCGTAGCGATAGGCGTTTTGTGACAGCCACTGATAAATGGTGTCGTTGTCGCACCGGCTCTTGTCGGCGTTGATGTCCAGTGCCAGTCCCAGCTGATGCTCGCTGTAGTTTGGCTTTGCCACCCACTTTTCCGCTTCCTTGCGTGCTTTGCGTTCACTGTAGCCCTCTGCAAGGTAGGCATCGATTTTTTCCTGCATCATCTCCTGTTGCTGCTGCTCCGAACGATAACCCTCGCCGACAACAGGGTAGACACCTTCCGTTCGCATGTCATCAAACATACTCTGTAAATCAGGGTAGATGCGGGAATCCACCTGCACACCGTTGGAAAGTGTCGTCAGTTCCGGCGAGTATCCTCTGGGCAAGGCGTGTTCATTGTTGACCAGTATCAGATTCCACGGGGTGTTGCTTTGCGTGGAAAATCTGGTAGGTAAACCGGCATGCTGTCGGAACAGCACCAGTCCGAGAAGCACTGCCAGAATCAGCAGGGGAATAAACAGAAAACGAAAAAATCTGTGTCTTTGTGAAGTCATAAAAAGCACTCCTTTCGCTTCTGATTGTATCACATCTGCGAAAGAAGTGCCTGCGGAAATGCATATGGCTTTCTGTTTTTTTTCTGAAAAAAATCATACGATTTTCTGACGAAGCGGGAGCGTTACGGTGAATCGAATCTGCTCGTTCCGGCTGTCTGCTTTTATTGTGCCACCGTGCAGTTCGGTGATCTGCTTGGCAATTGCCAATCCTAATCCAGCCCCGCCGGTAGCAGTGGCACGGGAACTGTCCCCGCGGAAGAACTGTTCAAAAATGCGGTCTAACTTTTCCGGTGAAATAGTGCGTCCGGTATTGCAGATCGTCAGCACGGCATATTCCTCGGTGGTGTGCATCTCCAGTGAAATGGCGGTATCGGGATAACTGTAGCTGATAGCGTTGCGAATCAAGTTGTCTACAACCCGTTCCAGCTTATCCGGATCACAGGTAAGTTTCACATCAGGGGCAATTTCCGTTTGCAGCTGTAGGTGCTTTTCCTCCAGAATCGGCTGAAATTCAAAGGCAGTTTGCTCCAGCATACGGGAAAAGTGAATCGTTTCCCATTCCAGTTCCATATGCGTCAGCTGAAAACGGGTGATCTCAAAGAATTGGTTAATGAGTTCTTCCAGCCGCTGTGCCTTGTTCAGAGCGATGCCGGTATATTTTGCACGCAGTTCCTGTGAAATTTCCGGCTCGTCCTGCAATAGAGAAAGATAGCCGATCACACTGGTAAGCGGTGTTTTCAGGTCGTGTGCCAGATAGACGATCAGATCATTTTTCCGCTGTTCGGCTTCCTTTGCGGCAAGTGCGTTTTGGTTGGAGGATTCCCGCAGGCGGTTCAGTTCGTCCTGAATCGTCTTGACTGGTGCGGAAAGGGTAATTGGTTTTTCCGGTTCCTGCTGCATTTGCTCTGCTGCTTGTACGATCTCCTGTAAATAGGAGAACGGCTTTCGAAAAAGCAGCAGCGAAATGACGACCACGCCGACAATTGCCAGAAACGGAGTCAAAAAACGTATTGTCTGCAAGATATATGCCATGGAAGCCGAACCGTTCCAAACAATATCCCAGCGAAGCAAAGACGAAATGCCGACAAGCAGCAGAATCATTAGTCCCAGCCACAGCACGATCGACAGAAATAACAGCAGTACCGTTCGCAGCCATAGCCGCCGAATGGCACGGGAACGGTCAGAAACTGCTCTGGGGACATAGAAGAAAAAACGGTAAATCAAAAATCCCCAGCCTGCCAGAAAGAGTACTGGTGCGATGCCAAATTCCGCCATTTTCAACAGGATATAGGGCGTTTCGTAGGACTGCCATGTGACCAGATGACAGAGAATATACCCTAGTCCAAACAAGACCACCATGCCAATGGTGAAGCCGATGCCGCACAGCCAGAACTGTACCAGTTTTTTGTGTTTGCTGTTTTGCTTATTCATCGATCTTGTACCCCACGCCCCATACCGTTTTGATCCACTTGGGCTTGCGGGGCAGTTCGCCCATTTTTTCCCGCAGGCGGGCAATGTGTGCCATAACGGTATTGTTGTTGTCCAGATATTTTTCGCCCCAGACTGCTTCGAACAGTTCTTCGGAAGAAACCACATGCCCCTTGCGGGAACAGAGATACCAGAGGATCTCGAATTCCAGCGGTGTCAGCGAAAGCGGTTTGCCGTAGAGGGTGCATGTATGGCTTTCATGGTCGATGTACAGTCCGCCGCAGTCGTACACTGCCGCCGGAGCAGGTTCCGGTGCAGTCTGGTTGTACCGGATATATCGTCGCAGCTGTGTCTTGACGCGTGCAACGACCTCCAGCGGGTTGAACGGCTTCGTGATATAATCGTCTGCACCCAGTGTCAGCCCTGTGATCTTATCCACATCTTCCGTTTTGGCAGTCAGCATAATCAACGGAAACAAATGCTTTTCCCGAATTTTCCGGCAGAGGGTGAAGCCGTCCAGATCCGGAAGCATCACGTCCAGCAGTGCCAGTGCAATGGGCTGGGTGTCTGCAATATGCAGAGCCTCTGCGGCACAGGAAGCCTTTTTCACCAGATAGCCTTCGTTTTTCAGGTAGACCTCCACAAGCTCTGCAATTTCTGTTTCATCATCGACAACCAATATCATTTCTGCCATAGCTTTTCTCCTAATGATAAAATACAACTATATTATAGCATAGGCTTGGAGAAAATGCAAATGGTGTTCGAATGTTTTCAGATATATGTTTTTTGGTAAAATTTCACGTATCACTTACACCAGACAAGAACCGCTGTGCAGAAATGTACAGCGGTTCTTTCAGCTTTTCCCAAAATATTCGTCTGCTGTTCGAAAAATAATTCTTGACAAATTACTTAAATTACTGTATAATTAGCTAAAAAAGCAACTTTGCAAAAAGAAAGGGCGGAGAAACGTGGCAAAAGCAGTACGAATGTCTGACATTGCCGAGCGGCTGCATGTCAGCATTGTAACAGTTTCCAAGGCACTTGCCGGAAAGGACGGTGTCAGCGAGGAGCTGCGGCAGGAAATTCTACAGCTGGCAGAAGAAATGGGTTACAAGAACAAGAAAGCCAAGCCGGTGGCTGCGGCGAAAACCTATACGCTGGGAATTGTGACATCTTATCGATATATTGAAAAAGGACAGTCGTTTTACTGGAGTCTGTACGAGCGGATCCTGTTTTATCTGGCACAGACCGGACATATCGGCATTCTGGAAGTGGTGAACGATACTGCGGAGCAAAACTGTCAGGTGCCGCGGCTGGTGCAGGAAGAACGGGTGGACGGCGTGATCGTCATGGGCAATTTTTCAAAAGCCTATCGAGATATGCTGGCGGAAACTGAAATTCCCTTGGTAGTGCTGGACGCGTTTGACGCACGGTATCATCGGGACTCCGTGATCTCCGACGGCTATTACGGCATGTATACCATGGTGGATTATCTGCTGCAAATGGGACATCGGGATATTGTCTTTGTGGGTTCTGTCAATGCCACCAGCAGTATCACTGACCGCTATTATGGCTATTGCCGTGCCATGCGGGAAGCTAGTGTGACTGTGACGGAAGATCGTATTCTCCCGGATCGTGATGCAGAAGGAAAGGTGACAATTTCTCTGGAACGTCTGTCTAAGCTGCCCACTGCGTTTGCCTGTAACTGTGATGTTACTGCATATGTGCTGCTGAATGCTCTGAAAGAAAATGGGATCCGTGTGCCGGAGGACGTTTCTGTGGTGGGATTCGATGACTACATTCTGGCAGATCTGGCTGTTCCATCGCTGACGACTTACGCCATTGACGTAGATCATATGGCAAAAGTCAGTGCCCAGCAGCTGATTCGCCGGATCCAGAAGCCCGAAGCCGAAGTTCGCCGCATTGTCGTCAGCGGAAAACTGGTGATTCGGGAAAGCGTGCAGAAACATTCAGGAAACACTGCATAAAGTCCGCCTGACGGCTTTGCACGCAATCTGCGTGCAGATTTTTCGTCATATTGCCCAGAAATCTGTCGAAAAATCTGACTACGCATCTTACGCACAAGCTTTGCTCGGTGTTTCTTTAGGAACAATTTTGCTTATATGTCAGTCCGACAGAGGAGAATTTCTCTGTCGGACTTATTTTTTTAGCTAAAAAAATCGGAAATCCCGAATCACGATACCGAATTGCACAACAAATCCGGTGAAATGTTTGTTGAATATAGCTAATTCGAATAGAATCCTTTTGTGGAAAATGCAGAAAAGCTGTTTTAAACTTAAATTTAGCTTGACTTTTAGGTAAAAATAGAGTAAGATAGGATCATAAAGAAACGGAATATAAAAAAGATTCCGGAAACCTATACGTGAAAAATCAGCATAAAATTGCGATTCGGCACGAGAACGCAATACCGAAATGGAGGAACTTATTATGAAACACAGAATTCTGGCTCTGGTACTGGCAGGCATGCTCACTGCTGCGGCGACCGCGTGTGGAAGCACCAACGGCAAAACCAGCAAAAACGCAGACGCAAAGCCGACCGTTGCCTATAAGGACATGCAGGTAGGCGAAACGGCTACTGATCTGAAGGCAGACCTGAAGATCCTGACCAACCGCACCGATCTGGTGGATTCCGATTTTCAGGACTACATCAGCGAATTCAATGCCATGTATCCGAACATCACAATTACCTATGAAGGTATTACCGATTACGATACTGATGCTACAACACGGCTGTCTTCCGGTGACTGGGGTGACATCTGCTGTATTCCAACTACGGTAGACAAGAGCGAACTGAGTAATTATTTTGAAAAGATCGGTGACTACGGTGACTTCAAGGATACTTACGAATTTGCAGATAAGCAGATGTTTAATAATGAAGTCTACGGTATCCCTACCATGGGCAATGTCAGCGGTGTCGTTTACAATAAAGCGGTTTTTGAAAAGGCAGGCATCACAGAACTGCCGACAGATCCGGAAACATTTCTGGCAGATCTGAAGCTGATTCAGGAAAAAACCGATGCCATTCCGCTGTATACCAACTACGCTGCCGGCTGGACATTAACAGCATGGGATGCTTATATCAGCGGCGGTGCAACGGGAGATGCAGATTTCAAAAATAACAAGCTGGTACACTCCAAGGATCCGTTTGCAAAGCATGACGATATGACCGGACCGTTTGCCGTATACGATACTCTGTATGAGGCAGTAAAGCAGGGGCTGACGGAAGAAGACCCGACTACAACTGACTGGGAGGGCTGTAAGGCACAGATCAACGAAGGCAATATTGGCTGCATGGTTCTGGGCAGTTGGGCAGTGCCGCAGATGCAGGCAGGCGGTCCCAATGCAGATGACATCGCCTATATGCCGTTCCCGATCAGCGTGGACGGCAAACAGTATGCTTCCGCAAGTGCAGACTATTGCTATGGTGTCAATGTGAACAGTACCAGCGAAGAAAAAACGGCAGCGATGCTGTACATCAAGTGGCTCACCGAGTCCTCCGGCTTTGCGAAAACTCAGGGCGGTATCCCGATCGTAAAGGGCGATGCGTATCCGGATTCTCTGGAAAGCTTTCAGAGTATCACGCTGGTGACCGATAATCCTGCTCCTGCCGGAGAAGAAGACTTGTTCGGTAAGATCAACAATGATTCTGAAATTTCTCTGGATTCTGATTCCACGCATGTGGCTTCGATTATAGAAGCAGCCATCGGCGGCAATCAAACGATGGAAGAAATCGCCGATGAATGGAATGCTGCATGGACCAGTGCACAGGAAAAGAACGGTGTAACTCCGGAATAAAGATAACGCTTGAAGTCAGAAAGGAAGTGCATGGACATGGCAGCACATCATACAGAAGTCGGATTGTCCAAACGAAAGCGGCAGCTGAAATGGTCCAATGTGAATGTACAGAAAGTGGTAGTGACCCTGACATTTCTGTTTGTACCATTGTTCCTGCTGGTACTGTTTACATATCTGCCGTTTTTCAAAATGGTGCAGTTCAGCTTTTACGACATGAAATATATCGGTGCCAGAAAGTTTGTGGGACTGCAAAACTATGTGGACGTTTTCACACGAGATGATTGCTTCAATGCCCTGAAACTCAGCCTGTATTATATGGTTGGTTCCGTTGTGCAGCTGGCATTGGCACTGCTGTTTGCAACGATTCTCAGCTTTAATCCAAAAGGCGGAAACTTTTTCCGCGGAGCACTGTACTTTCCGAGTTTGGTCTGCGGCATTGCCGTGGGATTCATTTTCAAGTATTTCTATACCCACGGATTCGTGCTGGACTCCATTTTGGGCTTGCTGGGAATTCCTGAAGACATGCTGCCGTTCTGGCTGAAAGATATCCGCATCAACAACTGGGTGCTGGTGGCATCTTCTATCTGGCGGTACATGGGACAAAACATGGTACTGTTTATCGGAGCAATTGCCAGCGTAGACAAAACTCAGTACGAAGCCGCAGCCATTGACGGTGCCAACGCATGGCATCGGTTCCGTTACATTATCCTGCCGTCCATTCGCACGATCGTAGTACTGAATATGATCCTCGCCATTTCCGGTTCGCTGTCCGTATTCGAAATCCCTTATGTAATCACAGACGGCGGCTTCGGAACATCGACCTATTTTGTCTTGATGGATAAGCTGGCACACGCCAACCAGAAGGTTGGTCTGGCATCGGCAATGGCAGTGGTACTGCTGGTGCTGATCCTGTTGGTCAGTGCTGTGCAGAAGCTGGCAGAAAAGAAGTTGGATTCTGGTATTCGCACCAGTAAGAGGAGGGCGAGAAAATGAAACAGGGACACGTCTTTCTAAAAAAACTGCCGAAGCAGATTCTACAGTATGCGATTCTGCTGCTGGGTGCATTCTGTGCACTGGTGCCGATCGTCAGCTGTGTGACAACGGCATTTAAAAACGATGAAGAATACCGCACGACCAGTGTTATGACACTGCCGGAAAGCTGGCTGAACTTTGAGAATTTCAAGGTGGCATGGGAAAAGGCAGACATGGGAAAAGCGTTTCTCAACAGCTTTCTGATTCTGGTTTGTGTGCTGGTGGGCAGTACCATGATTTCCGCCATGCTGGCGTATGTGCTGAACCGATTCCAGTTCCGCGGCAATCATCTGATTCGCAATCTGTTCATGGTTGCGGCACTGATCCCGGGAATTGCCACACAGGTCACCGTCTATCAGATCATGACGGTTCTGCATCTGGTCAATACGCTTTACGGCTATATTTTCTTGATGCTGGGGACTGATGTTATCGCCATTTATATCTTTTTGCAGTTTTTCGAGAATTTGCCAAAGACACTGGACGAGGCGGCAATTCTGGACGGTTGCAGTTATTTCGGCGTATTCTTCCGAATCCTGCTGCCGCTGCTGAAACCGGCGATCGTTACCAGTGCGATTCTGAAAGGTGTCGGCACCTACAACGAATACTATATGGCAAACCTGTACTTGCAGGACAAGAACCTGTATCAGGTGGTATCCACTTCTTTGTACACATTCACCGGACCTATGGGCAGCCAGTATCAGTATATCTGTGCCGGCGTAATTATCACCATGATTCCGATTCTGATTATTTTCCTGTTTTGTCAGAAACAGATCTACAGCGGCATGGCAATGGGTGCTGTAAAGGAATAATAGGAGGCAATATATATGAACCCGACTTTGACACAGGCAGCCAGCCTGCCGAATATTCCGTGGCAGAACCGACCGGGAAACTGTTCTGCACCGGTGTGGCGTTATACCGAAAACCCTATCATTTCCCGCAATCCGATTCCCGATGTTGCCCGCATATTTAATAGTGCTGTGATTCCCTATCAGGGTGCCTATGTGGGTGTGTTCCGCGGAGAGCAGGTGAACGGCATTCCGTTTATCTACTTCGGCAGAAGCCGCGACGGAATCCACTGGGAGTTCGAACCGGATAAGATCCAGTTTGTAGATGAGAACGGCGAGCCGTTTCAGCCGATCTACGCATACGATCCCCGACTGGTAGAAGTGGACGGAACCTATTATGTCATCTGGTGTCAGGACGCATATGGTGCAGCGATCGGCATGGCAAAGACGACCGATTTCCGGACATTTGTGCGGGTAGAAAATCCGTTCCTGCCGTTTAACCGGAACGCGGTATTGTTCCCGCGAAAGGTCAACGACAAATATCTGATGCTGTCCCGTCCCAGTGACAGCGGACACACCCCATTCGGGGACATCTTCCTGAGCGAAAGCAAAGACATGGAATACTGGGGACACCACCGCCATGTTATGGGCAAGAGCAGCCGCTGGTGGGAAAACACCAAAATTGGCGGCGGAGCAGCACCAATCGAAACCAGTGAGGGCTGGCTGTTGTTCTACCATGGTGTTACCAATACCTGTAACGGATTCGTCTACAGCATCGGCGGTGCCATTCTGGATTTGGACGAACCGTCCAGGGTGAAATACCGCTGTGAGAACTTCCTGCTGACGCCGGAACAGTGGTACGAAGAACGTGGCTTTGTGCCGAACGTTTGTTTCCCCTGTGCCACCCTGCAGGACGGCGACACCGGCAGAATTGCGATTTACTATGGCTGTGCAGACAGCTATGTGGGTCTGGCGTTTACTGATGTACAGACTGTAGTCGAATACATTCAGTCCCATGATGCGGCTTGTGATGATGACTGCAGCGAGGGCAGACGATAATTGCAGATATGCCAACAATAGGAGGGATGGGCATGAAACTGACCGCAGAAGTGCAAATGATGCTGGAACAAAAAATTATTCCGTTCTGGCTGTCGCTGCAGGACGATCATTATGGCGGGTTTGTCAGTTATGTGGATCTGAACCTGCGGCGGAATGAAAAAGCCGAAAAGGGCTGTATTCTTAACAGCCGGATCCTCTGGTTTTTTTCCGAAGCGGCAATGCTGCTGAAACGTCCGGACCTGCGGCAGGCGGCAGATCATGCGTACCGGTTTCTGATGCGGTACTGCATGGATCGCAAAGCCGGCGGCGTGTACTGGTCGGTGACTTTTGATGGAAAACCGCTGGACACCACCAAGCACACTTACAATCAGGCGTTTGCGATCTACGCCCTGTCTGCTTATTATCGGCTGACCGGAAATCCGGAGGCGTTGTTTGCGGCGAATCAGTTGCTTCAGTGCGTGGAAAACCATTGCCGCGATGCAGGCGGCTATGGAGAAGCCTATGACCGTTTCTGGAATCCGGAATCTAACGAAAAGCTTTCCGAAAACGGTGTTATGGCAGAGCGTACCATGAACACCCTGCTCCATGTTTTTGAAGGCTACAGCGGACTGTATCAGGCGACGCAGGCACCGGAAGTGGCAACAGAACTGCGTGCCCTGCTGGACATCTGGGGAAAGCATATGTTCCAACCGGAAAAACGCCGGCAGGAGGTATTCTTTGACAAGGACTACCACAGTCTGATCGACCTCCAGAGCTACGGACACGATATTGAAAGTGCATGGCTGCTGGACTGGGGCTGTGACCTGCTGGGAGATGCGGCACTGTCTGAAAAGGTACACCGCATGACCGATGTGCTGGCACAGTCTGTGCTGGAACGCGGCTTTGACGGCGAAGCCGTCTGCAACGAAATCGAAAAAGGTGTGACAGATACAGACCGGATCTGGTGGGTGCAGTCAGAGGCGATCGTTGGATTTGTCCACATGCTGGAAAAACACCCTGAACAGAAACAGTACGGAGAAGCTGCCGCGAAAGTGTGGAAGTATATTCTGCGGCAGCTGGTGGACTCGCGGGAAAACAGCGAATGGTTCTGGAAAGTGGACATCACCGGCAAACCGGTGAAAAAGCTGACGATTGTTGATCCGTGGAAGTGTCCGTATCATAACGGCAGAATGTGTATGGAGATCATAAGGAGGAATCCAGATGTATCATGTTGAATATCTGCGGCAGAAAGAGAAGCAGGAGGAATTGCTCCGCCGCAAAAATGAGAAATCTTCTTTTTATAATGGTATCTACCTGCGGTGGAAAAATCCGGTGCTCACCCGTGACCATGTGCCGCTGCACTGGCGGTACGATCTGAATCCGGAAACGAACCCGTTTTTTCTGGAACGGCTGGGAGTCAACGCAGTGTTCAACGCCGGAGCGATTTATCTGAACGGCAAGTATTGTCTTGTGGTTCGGGTAGAGGGCAATGACCGCAAAAGCTTCTTTGCGGTTGCAGAGAGCACCAACGGCATCGACAATTTTCGCTTTCGGGAAAAGCCCGTTGTGCTGCCGGATCTGTATCCGGACGAAACTAATGTCTATGACATGCGGCTGACTCAGCACGAGGACGGCTGGATCTACGGCGTGTTCTGTTCTGAATCCAGTGCCAAAGATCCTGCCGACTTGTCAGCGGCAGTGGCGGCAGCAGGCATTGTCCGCACCAAGGATTTGAACACGTGGGAACGCCTGCCGAATCTGGTGACCAAGCAAAGCCCCCAGCAGCGGAACGTCTGCCTGCTTCCGAAATTCGTAGACGGGAAGTATGCGTTTTATACCAGACCGATGGACGGCTTCATTGAAACTGGTTCCGGCGGCGGTATCGGGTTCGGACTGGCAGAGGACATCACCCATGCGGTGATTGAAGAAGAACGTATGACCAGCCTGCGGAAGTATCACACCATTACCGAATCCAAAAACGGAGCCGGTGCGGTGCCTATCGAAACGGAACAGGGCTGGCTGCATCTGGCACACGGCGTGCGGAATACGGCAGCGGGACTTCGCTACGTATTGTATGTATTTGTCACAGACCTGCACGAGCCGTGGAAAGTGATTGCCGAACCGTCTGGCTATTTTCTGGCTCCGCTGGGCGGAGAACGGGTGGGCGATGTTTCCAACGTGGTGTTCACCAACGGTGCGATCGTTCGTCCGGACGGCACGGTATACATTTATTATGCATCATCAGACACACGGTTGCACGTTGCCACTACCGACATCAAGCGACTGTTGGATTACGCCTTTCACACCCCGCAGGACCCGCTTCGCAGTGCCGATTGTGTCAAGCAGCGGTGTGATCTGATCGACCGGAATCTGGAATTTATGCATCAACAGGGATAACACTCTTTTGGAATTATTATGAGGAGGAACCAAAATGAAGAAGAAATGGATCGCAGCAATCAGCAGTGTCGTTCTCGGCTGCAGCACCGTAATGATGCCGTTTGCATCATCATTCACCGTAAATGCAGCTGATACCCGCAGCGGATTCGTTACCACCAACGGCACCCAGTTCATGCTGGATGGCTCTACATTCTACTATGCCGGCACCAATAACTACTATCTGAACTTCAAGCCGAAGGAAAGCGTAGATGCAGTGCTGGAAGATGCCGCAGAAATGGGACTGAAAGTTGTCCGCACATGGGGCAACTTAGATGCCGGTGTGAAAACGGATAAGGTTTCTGATAAAGGTTACACCGTATTCACCGACAACGTAGATGGCTCCGGCGAAAAGGAAGGCGTGTACTATCAGTATTTCGATGCCGATCTGGGCAGACCGGTCGTCAACGAAGGCGAGGACGGCTTGCAGAAGCTGGACTATGCACTGTACAAGGCAGAGCAGGAAGGTATCAAACTGCTGATCACCTTTACAAATAACTGGGAAGCATTCGGCGGCATGGGACAGTATGTCCAGTGGGCAAAGCTGGCAGGGGAAAATGTCAGCGGTCACGATGACTTCTACACCAATGAAACCATTAAGGGCTGGTATAAGGATTACATCAAGACACTGCTCAATCATGAGAACGTATATACCGGCGTAAAGTACAAGGACGATCCCACGATCTTCTCATGGGAACTGGCGAATGAACCTCGCTGTGAATCCGATGCGGGCTGTGAAAACAACACCGTTGTAAAGTGGGCAACCGAAATGAGTGCCTATGTGAAGTCTATCGACGACAACCACATGCTGGCTGTTGGTGACGAAGGCTTCTATAACTATGGTTACAACGATTTTCCGGAGGGCGACCACAAGTATGTATACCACGGCAGCTCCGGTATGGACTATTTACAGCTGACCTCGATTCCGGATATTGACTTCGGCACTCTGCATGTGTACTGCGACCAGTGGGGACTGACCAAGGAGCAGGGCGAATTCTGGTTCAAGAAGCACGGCGAGGACACCGCGGCAATGAATAAGCCGCTGATCGCAGAAGAATTCGGCTGGAAAGACCAGGGCGAAAGAGCCGATGTTTATACAGACTGGTTCAACATTTTCGAGGGCAACACCTACGAGGGCGTAGAATTCGCCGGAACCAACTACTGGATGCTGGCTTCCATGGACGGCGGCAGCCTGTATCAGGACTATGACGGCTATACCGTTTATTTTCGGGATTACCCGAAAACCAATGATGCACGTGATGTCATTATGGCACATGCAGAGCGTATGAATGCCCGCAATGCACAGAACAGCGTTTCTCCGAAAAAGGCAGACTTTGACATTGTGAACCCGAAAGATGTGACCTTGCAGGCAACGATCAAACTGGGCAGCATCTCCGGACTACAGCTGGACGACACCGCACTGACTGCTGACACCGACTACAGCATCAGCGGCACTACAGTTACCATTTCGAAAAATGCACTGCAATCACTGGAACTGGGCAATCACAAGGTAACGCTGCTTACCACCGAGGGTGCACAGCCGACCGCATTGATTCGCGTGTACGATTCCACTGCGGAGGAACAGTCCCGCAGCGTGATCGACGACTTCGAAAGCTATGCAGACAGCAAAGCAGTTGCCGCAGCATATCAGCAGAATTCCAGCGGTGACAGCCTGACCCTTTCGCTGGACACCGAACATGTAAAGAACGGCAAGGCTGCCCTGAAATACGACTACAGCGTAACAGACGGCGGTGCAGGCTACTGCGGTGCTACCAAGAACTTGGGCAGTGCAGACTGGACCGGCTTCGACGGCATTCGCTTCTGGATCCTGTCGGACGGCAGTAACCGCGAAACTACATTCCAGTTTGTGGACGGTGCCGGTGCATACTGGGAGAGCGTTCAGAAAGTTACTGCCGAGGAAGGCTGGACAGAGGTAAAGATCCCGTTCTCAGACTTCTATGTGCAGCAATGGGGCACTGCCGCAGAAACTCCGACACTGAGCGGTGTGAAAGAATTCTCTCTCTACACCGGACAGAACGGCAATCCGGGAACCGGTGTATGGTATTTCGATGACATCGGTCTGTACCATGACGGTACGGTCACGGTACCCGATGCAGAAGCAACAGAAACAGAAGCGACCTTTGATCCGCAGGATCCCACAGACATCATCTTTACCATTATCACTAACGGACATGTGCTGACCGGCATTACCGAGGACGGAAATGCATTGCAGCAGGGAACGGATTACGCTGTCAACGGCAGCCAGTTCCGCTTCAATCGCTCCTATCTGGAAACCCTGACAGAGGGCAAGCACACCCTGCATGTGACATTTGCCACTTGTCCGGACGTTGTTCTGACCATTCAGGTGCTGGGACAGTCCGGCACGACCGAAACCACAGTCACGACCACAGAAGAAACCACGACCACAGAAACAGAAACCACTTCCTCTGCGGCAGACACCACAAGTGAAATCGCTTCTTCGGAGAGCACCACAGAAACCGTTGCCTCCACCACAGAAACTACAGCTCAGACAACTGCATCTTCTTCCGAAGTGCTGGGACAGGTGCTGTATGGTGATGTGAATCTGGACGGCAGAGTAGACATCACAGACGCAGTGCTGCTGAACAAGGCGACTGCCGGCGTGGTAACCCTGAATGATACTGCACGGCAGAACGCAGACTGCGATGCCGACGGCATGACAGATACCAACGACGCAACCGTTTTGCTCCGGTTCTTGGTACAAATCATCAACAACCTGCCGGAAATGGCAGAATAAATTTTAGGGCAATACCGCACAAAGATTGTGCGACA
>NZ_KI260360.1:29524-31527 GCF_000468015.1 Ruminococcus callidus ATCC 27760
TCGCCAGACGCTCTTTGTGCGGTATTGCCTTAGGCAATCCCTTTCAAAAATATTCCTCTCTTAAAGAAAAGCAACCCTGTACAAAACCTGTTTTATGGCTTTGTACAGGGTTGTTTTTTGCATTTGCAGCAACATAAATTTCATAATTCACAGAATATTCTCAAAAAGTCGTTTCTTTCTTTTTCTTTTTTGCAGTATAATAGAAAATGCTAGCATATATATTGGAAAGATATACGTTCGTATCATGGAAAATTTGTGAGAGGAGTAAATAAAGTTGAAGAAAATCGGAAAAATTTTAGCCGCTTTGACGGCGGCGACCTTGTGTGTCGGAGCATTGCCGGCAGTGCAGGTTGCTTTGCCGCGGGTGTCCATTGCGGCAAGTGCGGAATCTGCAGACGGGTTGACTTACCAACTGATCAACGACAGTACAGAGGTGGCTATCACAGGCTGTGATGATGTGACTTCAGTCACCGTTCCGTCGGAGATCGAGGGAAAGCCGGTTACAACGATTGCAGAACGTGCATTGTCCTCAAAGTCCAAATTGCTGAAAGTGACATTGCCGGATAGTGTGACCACGATCGAAAGCCGTGCTTTTAATGACTGTAGTCATTTGAGAAGTGTGGACATGGGAAATGGTGTAAAAACAATCGGAACGTTTGCTTTTTCAGGCTGTAACGAATTGACAAGCATTACCCTTTCGGAAAATCTGACCGAAATTGGTGAATCGGCATTTAACCAGTGCAGTGCTTTAACGGAACTGGCACTTCCGGATTCTGTTGCCACGATAGGAAATGGTGTATTTGCATCTTGCAGCAAGCTGAAACAGGTGACCTTGCCCAATGGCTTGACAAGCATCAGCGAAAGTATGTTTTCGGATTGCTCTGCTTTGACCTCTGTGGAAATTCCGGATTCTGTCACTTCCATCGAGTATCGTGCATTCAAAAACTGTTCGAAATTACAGCAGATATCGCTGCCGGATGGTCTGACAACGATCGGCGAAGGTGCATTCTATAGTTGTTCCGGATTGGAACAGATAACTTTTCCGGAAGGTCTGACAAGTATGGGTGCCAATGCATTCTATAATTGTTCCGGATTGGTGCAGGTGACTTTGCCGAACGGTCTGACAAGTACAGGAAAAGAAGTATTTTCCAGTTGTTCTTCTCTGACTTCCGCGGAAATTCCGGAGGGATTCACTGAATTGGCAGACGGCACATTTTCCAACTGCGGCAGCTTAAAAGATGTGAAATTGCCGAACAGCCTACAGAAAATCGGAGGTGGTGCATTTCAGAATTGTGATGCACTCACAGAGATCACAATTCCGGGGAACGTAACCGACATTTGCGGTTCTGCCTTTGCCAAATGCGATGGACTGACAAGTATTGTTATTCCGGATTCCGTCACTTTTATCGGCGATAATATTTTCAATATGTGCAGCAAACTGGAATACATTTATCTTCCGAACAGCGTTATGAGCATAGAAAATAACGCTTTTTATGGCTGTACCGCTCTGAAATTTATTGCGATTCCGGAAAATGTTTTGACCTTGAAGGACGGTACGTTCTATTTCTGCACTAGCCTGGAAAGCATTTTGTTTTATAAGGGACTCTCAAAAATCAATACCCTTTGTTTTAACCGCTGTGATAAACTGACGGACGTGTACTATACAGGCTCTGAGGAGGAGTGGAATGATATTCCGGGTGTAGGTGCTCTTGGTGGTGCAGAACACCACTATAACTGGGATCCCAACGAACAGATTCCCGGTCAGCCTATCATGACAACTACCACAACGACTACTACAACCACCACTACCACCACAACAACGACAACAACTACCACGACCACCACAGAATCCACAACAGAACAGACTACCACAGAGCAGACCACCACATCAACCACAACAGCTGCTACCACCACCGAAACCACAACCACCACCGCAGAAACTACAGCTACAACTACAACAACTACCACCAACACCACCACAGCAACAACCGCAACGACTGCAA
>NZ_KI260360.1:31627-31953 GCF_000468015.1 Ruminococcus callidus ATCC 27760
CAACAACCGCAACGACTGCAACCACTACCACAACGGCTCCGACAGCTGCAAAGGGTGACGCTTCCGGCGACGGCGTGCTCGACACCAACGATGTATTCGAAGCCATGCTCTGTGTGGCATACCGTGGTGCAGGCATGTCCAGCAATCTCACCGCCGACCAGATCGCCGCTGCCGATATTGACGGTGACGGCTCGGTAGATTCCACCGACGTGTACTATATCCTTTACTACGTTGCCCTGCAGGGTGCAGGCAAGAATCCGACTTGGGACTTCGTGCTGGGCAGAAAGTAATTCCTAGGGAAACACTGAATAAAGCTTGTGCGTAAG
>NZ_KI260360.1:32053-44158 GCF_000468015.1 Ruminococcus callidus ATCC 27760
CAAAGCCGTCAGGCGGGCTTTATGCAGCGTTTCCCTAATTTTCCTGAAATAGAGAGCCGCTGTGCAGTTGTGCATGGCGGCTTTTTGTTGCACGTGTAATAAAATGGGATTTGTTTTATTGCAGAACACTTGACTTTGCAAACAAATTCCGTTATAATAAAAGACAGGCTTTTGTGCATCTTGACTTGCGAAAAGCCGTTCCCAGCGGACTGGGATTCCCAAAACAGATTGGAAGGTTAACATGCATACAGAATTTTTAATGGGAAATGCTGCGATTGCCATGGGTGCCATTGCGGCAGGTCTGAACGTGGTTTCCGGCTATCCCGGAACGCCGTCTACCGAGGTGCTGGAAACGACTGCCAAGCACAATGACGGCAGCATTTATGTGGAGTGGTCCACAAACGAAAAAGCGGCAATGGAACTGGCTGCCGGTGCGGCGTACTGCGGTGCACGAACCATGGTGACCATGAAGCAGGTGGGGCTGAACGTGGCTTCTGATCCGCTGATGAGTTTGGCATATATTGGTGTCAAAGGCGGCATGGTGATACTGGTGGCAGACGATCCCGGGCCGATCTCCTCGCAGACCGAACAGGATACGCGGCGGTTTGCGGCGTTCTCCAAGCTGCCCTGCTTCGACCCCTCCGGCGTGCAGGAAGCCTATGACATGATTCAGGAGGCGTTTGCCTATTCGGAGCGTTACCACACACCGGTGCTGTTTCGCCCGACGACCAGAGTCTGTCATGGCTACGCTTCGATCACGGTGAAAGATGCGGCAGAATATCAGTTCAACTCGCCGGAGGGGTTTGTGAAAGACTCTTCCAAGTGGGTGATTTTTCCCAAGCTGTCCTATCAGAATCATATCCGTATGGAAAAGCGGAATACCGAACTGCAAAGTGTCTTTTCCGACTATCCCCGCAACCGGATCTATCCGGAAACAGATACCGTATGTAAGAAGGGCATTGCCACCCATGGCATCAGCTTTTCCTATACCATGGAAGCCCTGCACGGCAAAGCTGCACCGCGGCTGCTGAAAGTGGCAACACCGTTCCCGTTTCCGGAACAGCTGGCAGTGGAGTTTTTGCAGGGGCTGGACGAGGTGCTGTGTCTGGAGGAGCTGGATCCTGTCATTGAACAGGAACTGGTGTACCTCTGCGGCAAGTACCACCTGCCCACCCGTATCCGCGGCAAGCTGACAGAGGACGTGGCTCTTGCCGGAGAGAATTCCTGCGACAGCGTGGCGGCAGATTTGGCAGCCTTTCTGGGCTGGCAGCCGCCGGAGCAGAACACAGCAGACCAGCCACCTGAACTGCCGGTACGTCCGCCGGTGCTCTGTGCCGGCTGTCCGCACAGAGCCTCGTTCTTTGCCGTAAAAGAAGCGATGAAAGGCAAAAAGAGCGTATTCTGCGGAGATATTGGCTGCTATACGCTGGGCAACGCCATGCCGCTGGACATGGTGGATACCTGTCTGTGCATGGGTGCCGGTGTCAACATGACGCAGGGCATTGGAAAAATCGAACCGGATACCACTTGTTTTGCTTTCGTGGGGGATTCCACATTTTTTGCTTCGGCAATTACCGGCATGGTCAACGCGGTATACAATCAGGCAAATATGACGCTGGTAGTGCTGGACAATTCCACCACAGCAATGACCGGACATCAGCCTCACCCCGGCACCGGAAAAACCATGATGGGGCAAGTGGTGGACAAGGTGAGCATCGAGGACACGCTCCACGGCATCGGTGTGAAAACCGTAGAAACCGTAAACCCGCTGCACTTGCAGGAGGCAATTGACTGCGTAAAACGGGTGGCTGTGCAGGACGGTGTAAAGGCGATCATCTTCAAGTCGCCCTGTGCCGTACTCATCAAGTCCGGCAAACCGGCACGGATCGAAGAGAGCAAATGTATACAGTGTAAGAAATGTATCCGGACACTGGGCTGTCCGGCGATCATGCTGCAGGACGGCAAGGTGCAGATCGAACAGGCACTTTGCACCGGCTGCGGACTGTGTGCACAGGTCTGCCCCACTGCGGCAATAGGAGGTGCTTGTCATGCGTAAGAATATCATTCTCTGCGGTGTCGGAGGACAGGGCATTGTCCTGACTTCCAAACTGCTGGCAGCGGCGGCAATGGCAAAGGGCATTCCGGTAATGAGTGCGGAAACCATTGGCATGGCACAAAAGGGCGGCAGCGTGTTCAGCTTTCTCCGCATGGGAGAGGAGCTGTACAGCCCCATGTTCCCCAAGGGCACAGCAGATCTTCTGATCGGCTTTGAGCCGGCGGAAGCTGTCCGCATGTTGCCTTATCTGAAACCGGAGGGAACAGCTGTTCTCAACACGCACCCGATTCAGCCGGTAACAGCAACGCTGGGCGGTGGTGCCTATGATGCCGCGGCAATGATCGCCTATTTGCAGAAGCATGCCGGCAATCTGACGATGCTGGACGGCGATGCTGCCTGCCGGAAGATCGGTTCCCCGAAAGTGCTGAACATGGTCATGCTGGGAGCCGTACTCCGCAGCGGGGTACTGCCTTTGACATTGGAAGAAGTGACGGAAACCATGGAACGTACTGTAAAGCCGCAGTTTCGGGAATTGAACCGGAAAGCACTGCATATTGAAGAATAAGAGGTTTTGACAATGAAGATTACACAAACACAGTTGGAACAGGTCAACGACCGCATGCAGGCGTTGATACGCTCAAACAGCTTTTACGGCAAAAAGCTGGAAGCTGCCGGCATGACAGAAGTGCACACGCCGGAGGAATTCGCGAAGCTGCCGTTTTCGGAAAAGAAAGATTTGCGGGACGCGTATCCGCTGGGACTGATGGCAGTACCGGAAGAAGAAGTCGTCCGGATCCACTCGTCCTCCGGTACTACGGGCACACCAGTCATTATCCCGTATACCGCCAAGGACGTAGACGACTGGGCAATCCAGTTCAAGCGTTGTTATGAAACTGCCGGCATCACCAAAAAAGACCGGATTCAGATCACACCGGGCTACGGTCTGTGGACAGCCGGTATTGGTTTCCAGAACGGTGCGGAAAAGCTTGGAGCAATGGTCATTCCCATGGGACCGGGCAACACCGAGAAGCAGCTGCAAATGATGATGGATATGGAGAGCACCGTGCTGTGTTCCACATCTTCTTATGCGTTGCTGCTGGCGGAGGAAATTGGCAAACGTGGCATCAGGGACAAGATTCATCTGAAAAAGGGTGTTATCGGTTCGGAGCGTTGGAGTCAGAAAATGCGTGACCGGATTTCCGGCGAACTGGGCATTGAACTGTATGACATTTACGGTCTGACAGAAATCTATGGTCCGGGCATCGGCATCAGCTGCAAGGAAAACTGCGGTATGCACTACTGGAACGACTATATCTATCTGGAGATCATCGATCCGGTCACCGGCGAAAATCTGCCGGACGGCGAGATCGGCGAAATCGTCATCACAACATTGGTCAAGCAGGGTGCACCGCTGATTCGCTATCGTACACACGATCTGTCCCGCATCATTCCGGGCACCTGTGCCTGCGGCAGCAAGTTCCCGCGTATCGACATCATTATGGGCAGAACCGACGACATGATGAAGATCAAGGGCGTAAACGTATTCCCCAGCCAGATCGAGGAGATTCTGAGCACATTTGATGAAATTTCCAGCGAGTACCAGATTCGCATCTCTCATCTGGACGGCAAGGACACCATGCGAATCTATGTAGAATCCACTGGTGATGTGGACTTCGCAGACTTGAGCCGCCGCATTGCAGAGCAGGTCAAGAGCCGTATCGGCTTCACACCGATCGTCAAAGTGGTAGAAGTTGGCGTACTGCCCCGCAGCACCAAAAAGACTGCCCGTGTCATTGACGAACGGTTTAATTGAGGCAACACCGTACAAAGCTAAACTGTAGAACGTGTTCCCACAAAATGATTGTACGGAAAATCGTGCATTGCATCTTTGCGGGAACACGTTTTTGCTGTTCGAAAAATGCAAAATGTTGTAAATTCTTTTTGAACAGACAGTCACCTGTCCGATATGAAGTGTATGATAGAGTATGTAAGGAGAATCCCTTACAGCGAGTACATAGCTGCGGCAGACGACTTGCAGGAATATCGGAAACACCGGAGCATTCCGGACGGAAAGGTGAGGAATATGGCAAAGTACACACTTTTGAAAACGGCAAAAAAATGCGTGTTGTGCCGTCATTGGAACGGTGCAATGGGCAGCACAATGATCCAGATGAAAACGAAGGACTATTTCCAAGTGGAAATGACAGAAAAGCAGACCTGCTACCAGACTGCAAGAACGACACAGGCGTTGAACTCCTGTTCCAAGTTTGAACCCAGATACTAAGAGAAACGCTATATAAAGGCTTTATGTGTGAATGCGGAATGTGCCCTGTGGCATGTTCCGTATTTTTTTTGCAAAAAACACTTGACAAACGGTTTGAGTTATGCTATACTAACTACTGTTAGTGAAAACTAACTATGCAGAGCGGGAAAAAGCTCTGTTTTTTCGGGAAAGTAGTTAGCTTTTTCTAACCCTTGTGTATTTCCTGAGATATACAAAACGTACAGCATTGCAAATCAGAGGTGAAACCATGTCCGAAAGAGAGTGCAGAACATTCGAAAAAAAGCTTGCCCATTTTACGGCACCGACACTGCTGGGCATCAAGTGTGCCAGTCTGGTGTCCTTGTCCCGAGAGGAATTTGACATTCCGGCGTATGCGGCAGCGTTTAATGCACAGGCAGTCCGCGGGGGATTGCAGATGCAGATCATGTGCCGCTGTCAGAAGCGGCAGCTGGTACTGCTGTATCGCCCGAAGTTGCTGCAAAAACGGCTGGAACAGCCGGAAATCCGGCGTTTTCTGCTGCGGTATGGTTACACCGCTGATATGGATCTGGCGGCATGTCTGATGCGGTTGCAGAACCGCATTGCGGAGAAGCCGGAATTTCCCCATGAGATCGGAATTTTTCTGGGGTACCCTTTGGAAGATGTGGACGGTTTTATCACGCATCAGGGGGAGAACTGCAAGCTGTGCGGTTGTTGGAAGGTGTACGGAAACGTGGAACAGGCACGCCGGACATTTGCCAGCTATGAGAAGTGCAGAGTATTTCTCTGTGCAAAGTTGAGTAAGGGCTGTAATATTTTGCAGGCTCTGAAAATATCATAAGGGTAATATTGCAAAAAGCTTTGCAATATCACCGGTTGCCGGCGAAAGTCAGCAGAATTTTTAGGAGGAAAAAAGCATGAAAGCAGCAGTAATTTATTGGAGTGGCACAGGCAATACCGAACAGATGGCACAGGCAATTGCAGATGCAGCAGGTGCAGAACTGTTCGCAGTATCTGACTTCAGCGGCAGCATTGCAGACTATGACCGTATCGCATTTGGCTGTTCTGCAATGGGCGATGAGGTTCTGGAAGAAGACGAATTCGAACCGTTCTTCGCTTCGATCGAAGGCGACCTGTCCGGAAAGACCATCGCTCTGTTTGGCTCCTATGGCTGGGGCGACGGCGAATGGATGCGGAACTGGGAAGAACGTGCCAAGAATGACGGTGCAACACTGGTTGGCGGCGAAGGTTTGATCGTCAACGAAACTCCGGACAATGAAGCACTGGAAAAGTGTGCGGCTCTGGGTGCAGAACTGGTAAAGGAATAAAAGGAAACACTGCAATAAAGCCCGCCTGACGGCTTTGTACGCAATCTGACTACGCATCTTACGCACAAGCTTTATGCGGTGTTCCCTAAGCACCGAAATACAGACAATATCATCTCCTTTATATTTGCAAAAAAGCTGTGCAGGTTTTTGATAACCTGCACAGCTTTTTTATCTGGTCACAGCAGTCGGAACGTGCTCCGTTCGCTTTCCAACACGCCCTCTTTTCGCAGCTTGCTGATCTCTGCGGAAAGCCCGCTGCGGTCCACTTCCAGAAAATCCGCCAGTTCCTGCCGGTCAAACGGAATGGTAAACGTGCTGCACCGGTGCCGCTGGGCTTGCTGGTTGAGATAGGTCAGCAGCTTTTCCCGTGTGGTACGTTTGGAGGTGATCTCCAGCTTCTGGTGAAACACCAGATTTTTGCGGGCAATGATTTGCAGCAGATGAAAAATCACCTGCTGATGAAATTCGCAGCCGTTGCCGCAGGCGTGCAGAATGCGGCTGCCGTCGATCAGCATCACGTCGCAGGACGCAGATGCCACTGCCTGTATGGGAATCGATTCCACTTCTGCACAGACAAAGGATTCGCCGAAAATTTGTGCAGGCTCCACGTTTGCCATAATGCTCCGGTTGCCGGAGTAGTCGATACGCCACAGCTGCACCGCACCGGTCAGCACAATGCCAAACCGTTCTGCCTTTTCGCCTTCGTGTATCACAATTTGCCCTTTGTCATAGTGCTGCACCGTGACTTGCAGGCAGTGCAGCATGGCGGACAAGTCGCTTTCGGCAATGTGAGCAAACAGCGGACACTGCTTTAAAATTGGAAAAATTTTCTCCATGTGAACCTCCGTTTTGTTGAAATTTCAACATACAAGATGCTGTTATTATACTATAATGGATACAGAAAGTCAAGGCAACAGTATCGAAAGGCAAAGCTTTTGCGTATGATATGAGGAGGAATACACATGATAAGAAAAATCATTCACATTGACCGTGACAAATGCAACGGCTGCGGAGCCTGTGCCAGGGCGTGTCACGAGGGTGCGATCGACATCATTGACGGAAAGGCAGTGCTGGTGCGGGAACATTTCTGCGACGGTCTGGGCGACTGTCTGCCGGCATGTCCCACCGATGCGATCACTTTTGAGGAGCGGGAAGCCCCTGCCTATGACGAAGCAGCTGTGCAGCGTGCCCAGAAGCTGGCACAGAAAAAGCCCTTTTCCGGCTGTCCGGGAATGCGTGCCAAACAGTTTCAGCGAAGCACTGCTCCCGCAGCAGGAGCAGCCTGTCCCAGTCAGCTTTCCCAGTGGCCGGTGCAGATCAAGCTGGCAGGTGTCATGGCACCCTATTTTGATGATGCCGATCTGCTGATCGCGGCAGATTGTACCGCCTATGCCTACGGAAATTTTCACGAAAAATTTATCCGCGGGAGAATCACTCTGATCGGCTGTCCCAAGCTGGACGCGGTGGACTATGCGGAAAAGCTGACGGCGATTTTTGCGGCACATTCCATTCGCAGTGTCACCGTGGCACGAATGGAAGTGCCCTGCTGCGGCGGTATCGAACAGGCAGTGCAGCGTGCCATTGCGGCAAGCGGAAAAGACATTTCTTGTCACGTAACGGTGATTGGAACAGACGGAACCATTCAGGAGGAGAGATAACATGGAACAGAAAATGTTTTGCTACCAGTGTGAACAGACTGTAGGCTGTACAGCATGTACCGGAGCCGCAGGCGTGTGCGGCAAAAAAGCCGGCACAGCGAAGCTACAGGACGAACTGACCGGTGCTCTGATCGGACTGGCGAGAGCCGTGGACGGCAATGAAGATCTTGTTACAGAAAAGACAGATGCGTTGATGATCGAGAGCCTGTTTATGACTCTGACCAATGTCAATTTTGACGACAGCCGGATTCAGGCACAAATCGACCGCGTGCATCGGGAACAGGGCAGAATGATTCCCCGGTGTGCCGTCTGTGCATCGCCCTGCGGCAGAAACGAAGATTACAACATGGAACAGCTGTGGCAGGCGGAAGAAAATATCCGTTCGCTGAAATCGCTGCTGCTGTTCGGACTGCGTGGCATGGCAGCCTATGCCTATCATGCTATGGTGCTGGGTTATACAGACAACACGGTAAATCAGTTCTTCTATGAAGCACTGATGCAGATCGGGCTGGATCTGACCATGGAGGAACTGCTGCCGGAAGTGCTGAAGCTGGGAGAAGTCAACCTTCGCTGTATGGCACTGCTGGATCGTGCCAACACGGAAACCTACGGCACACCGGAGCCGACCAAGGTATCCATGCAGATCGATGCCGGACCGTTTATTGTAGTTACCGGACACGACCTGAAAGACCTCCAGCTGCTGCTGGAACAGACCAAGGACAAGGGCATTGCCGTCTACACACACGGGGAGATGCTGCCGGCACATGCGTACCCGAAGCTGAAAGCTTATCCGCATCTCAAGGGCAATTTCGGAACAGCATGGCAGAACCAGCAGAAAGAATTCGATGCCATTCCGGCACCGGTGCTGTTTACTACCAACTGCCTGATGCCGCCGAAGCCCAGCTATGCCGACCGTGTTTTTACCACAGAAGCAGTGGGCTTTCCGGAAATGGTACACATCGGCAAGGATAAGGACTTCACGCCAGTCATCGAAAAGGCACTGGAACTGGGCGGCTATACAGCACCGCAGCAGCAGACCGGTATCAACGGCGGCACAGAACTGACGACCGGATTCGGACACGGTGCTGTACTGTCGGTGGCGGACAAGGTGGTGAACGCTGTCAAGGCAGGAAAGATTCGGCACTTCTTCTTGGTCGGCGGCTGTGACGGTGCCAAGGCGGGACGGAACTATTACACAGAATTCGTAAAGCAGACACCGCCGGACACTATTGTGCTGACACTGGCATGCGGCAAGTATCGGTTCCATGATCTGGATCTGGGCACCATTGATGGGCTGCCGCGAATCATGGACATGGGACAGTGTAATGATGCCTATAGTGCGATTCAGGTCGCAGTGGCACTGGCAGAGGCATTCGGCTGCGGTGTCAACGAACTGCCCCTGTCCTATGTGCTGTCGTGGTATGAACAGAAAGCAGTCTGCATTCTGCTGACACTGCTGCATCTGGGAATCCGGAATATCCGGCTTGGCCCGTCGCTGCCGGCATTTCTGTCACCGGACGTGCTGCAATATCTGGTAGACAGCTACGGTATCACCCCGATCACCACACCGGAGCAGGACTTGGCGGAATTGCTACAGTAACGCAGCTTGCGATATAGAGAAAACCAAAAAGCCATATCCCAGAGAATAAACGCTCTGCGGTATGGCTTTTTACTTATGGTGTTATAATTTGTGTGGTATTGCCTCGAATTATTCCGAACGCAGTGCCACAACAGGGTCTTTCTTTGCCGCACTCTTGGACGGGATAAATCCGGCAATCAATGTCAGCAGAACGCTGATCGCAATCAGAATGATCGCCGCCGGAACGGGGAGAACCGCACTCAGATTCTGAATGCCGGTGAGGTGGTGTACCAGCAGGTTGATCGGAATGCAGAGCAGATATGTGACCACGATGCCCAGCAAACCAGAGGTAAATCCAATGATAATGGTTTCTGCATTGAACATGCTGGAAACATCTCGCTTCGAGGCACCGATTGCACGGAGAATACCGATTTCCTTGGTGCGTTCCTGTACAGAGATCAACGTGATAACGCCGATCATAATGGAGGAAACGATCAGCGAAATGGCAACAAATGCGATCAGCACATAGGTAATGGTGTTGATGATCTTCGTCACAGAGGACATCATCAGCCCCACATAGTCGGTATACTGGATCTGTGCCATTTCGTCCTTGCCCTCGTTGTAGTCTGCAATGGCATCTTCGATCACATCCTTGTCCTCAAAGGTTGCTGCATAGAGATTGATCGATGCAGGGTCGTCCAGATCAATATCCCCCAGTGCTTTCAGGTTGTCCTCATAGGTGGAATCGGAGAACTGCATCATTTCGTCATAGTAATTCGCACACTGTTCCGTGGTCAGGGTGGGGAGCAGCTGGTTCAAAGCTCCTACCAGTTCTGCCGGCTGCATGGCAGCCATTTTCTGCTGTACCTGCTGGGCATACTGTGCCTTGACTTGCTGCTGCATCATCTGGGTGAATGTGTCGGTGATTTCGTCGTCACTCATGGATTCCAGGTAGGACTGCACATCGCTTTCGCTCATGCTCATCTGCTGTGTCATGCCCTGCAGCATTGCCGCTTCCATATCGCTGCGGCTCATGCCCTGCATTGCCTGCTGTACGGAATCGTTCAGCTGTTCCTCGGTGGGAATGCTCATTATCTGTACATATGCCTGTGCTTTTCCGCCGTCGTCCAGTTCGTTCAGATATTCCAGAAAGGCAGTCTGCTTGTCCGCATCAGAGGTGCTGCCGGAGGTATCCTTGAACGGCAGGCCGGTGAAAATATCGGTGTTCTTACTGTCCTTCTGGGCAGTGATCGCATCGGATTCCTTGCTGTGTTCAATGATATACTTGGTCAGGTCGCTGGTATAGGCAATGGAGCCGGACAGCATCGGAGCGGTGGTATCTTCATTGGGGCGGATAATGCCAGTCACTTTTAATTTCAGACCGTTGTCGTAGAGGTACTGCAAGCCGGCTTCGGTGTCCCGCAGGTCGGTGTACAGCCCTGTGCTTTCGTCATAGCGGTAGCAGTCGGAATTCAGGATCGTGCGGAAGTCCATGCTGCAAATGTCGGCATAGGACCAGCTTTTGTTGTCCTTTTGCAGTTCCTTGCCATTCACTGCCGCTTCCATGATGCTGTCCACATCTTCTTTCGGTTCCAGACCGAGGGCGTATAATGTCATGTCGTCCAGTTCGTTGTTTTCGTCCAGCACCAGTACGATCTCGTCGTAGCTGTTCGGCCATGAGCCGTAGACCACATCGTACTGCTTTTTCAGCAGGTCGTTGATGGGCTTGCCGTTGTCGCCGGGGAGAAGTTCCTGCCACAGATTCATGGACGAACCGCCCATACCCATGGACATCATCGAGGTAGCGTCTTCGCCGAACATGGAAGTGCTGGCATCGGTCATTGCCTGCATATCAATGCCCATGTGTTCCAGTACCATTTCCTGCATCAGTTCTTCGGTGTCGGAGTGGATAATGGTGCCGTCCACATTTTTGGTGTAGATCAGCATGTCCAGATCGTAGGAATACTGTACGCCGTTGACTGCCCTGTGCAGGTTGCTTTCGCTGTCTTTCCGTTTCGATTCAATATAGGACTTGAAGCTTTTCAGGTCGTTTTCGGAAGTTTCCATGTTGTTCAGAGCGTCCATCATATCGTAGATCGCCGACTTCTTGTACACCGCATCATTGCTGTGGGTGCTGTCCGAGGTGGCATAGCCCATAAAGGTTTCCATCAGGGCACTCAGGTCGGTGTTGGTTTTCTGAATCGTCAGGGGATAAGAGGACAGGGTTTCTTCCTGAATGGTGTTGATATAGGTGTTGAAGCCCTGCGAAATAGAGAGCACCAGTGCAATGCCAATGATGCCGATGCTTCCTGCGAAAGAAGTCAGCATGGTTCTGCCCTTTTTGGTGAACAGGTTTTTCAGGGACAGGGAGAATGAAGTGCCGAAAGACATAGAGGGCTTTTTCAGCTTTTTGCCGTTTTCGTTTTCCGCCTTGTCTGCCTGTAATTCCCGCTGGTATTCTTCCTCCGTCAGCGGTCTGGAGTCGTCAGTCAGCTTACCGTCCAGGACACGAATGATGCGGGAGGAATACTGCTCTGCCAGTTCCGGATTGTGTGTGACCATGACGATCAGGCGATCCCTGGAGATCTCCTTGAGGATCTCCATGACCTGAATGCTGGTTTCTGTATCCAGAGCACCGGTAGGCTCGTCCGCCAGAATGATGTCCGGATTGTTGACCAGTGCCCGTGCGATTGCCACACGCTGCATCTGTCCGCCGGACATCTCACTGGGCTTTTTGGAAAGCTGGTTGCCCAGCCCCACATCTTCCAACGCTTTTTTGGCACGCTTCCGGCGTTCTGCCTTGGACACACCGGACAGCGTCAGAGCCAGTTCCACGTTTTGCAGCACAGTCTGGTGGGGGATCAGGTTATAACTCTGGAACACGAAGCCGATCGAGTGATTTCGATAGGTGTCCCAGTCGCGGTCTTTGAAATCCTTGGTGGAGCGTCCGTTGATAATGAGGTCGCCCTCGGTGTACTGATCCAGCCCGCCGATAATGTTCAGCATGGTAGTCTTGCCGCAGCCGGACGGTCCCAGAATGGAAACGAATTCGTTCCGTCGGAATCGCAGGTCAATGCCTTTCAGAGCATGGACGGTGTTTTCTCCGGCGAGATAGTCTTTTTTGATTCCTTTTAATTCCAGCATAAAGGTGCTTTTTCCTCCTTTGGTTGCAGGGAAAGTTCCCTTGAGGCAATACCGCACAAAGAGCGTCTGGCAACTTT
>NZ_KI260360.1:44258-61003 GCF_000468015.1 Ruminococcus callidus ATCC 27760
ATACCGCACAAAGAGCGTCTGGCAACTTTGCACGGTGCTGCCTTTAGAAAATTGCGGTTGATGCCTACATTGTAACATATTACTGGAAAAATGTCAATCTGCTGCCAGCTGTCATTTCTTTTTCCGCATCTGCCGCAAAGTCCGAATTGTTCAATTATTTCGGAAAAAACCGTGGTACAATAGAAGCATCAAAGGAACTGGTGAAACCGCAAAACGGCGTGTTTCGGAAAGTTTCCGGCAAGGAGGAAATTGCAATGGATTTTGAGAGAGTGAACATCAAGGGCGGCTCCGCTTATGAGAACGTGGCAGGCTATTCCCGTATCGTGAAAGCTGGTCCGTTCGTGTACGTTTCCGGTACCACATCGGTGACACCGGAGGGCACGGTTTACGGTGAGGGTGATCCCTACGAACAGGCAAAGTACATCTTTAACAAGCTGGTCGGTCTGCTGGAAGAAAACGGCGTTTCCCGCGAAGAAGTTGTGAAGGTGAACATCTTTGCCACCAAGTCTTCCTACAACAACGAGATCACCCGTGCTTATTCCGAGTACTTCAAGGAAAGCAGACCCTGCTGCACATGGATCGGTATCAAGGAACTGAACCGTCCCACACAGCTGGTGGAAATCGAAATGCAGGCAATCGTAGGGGCTAAGGCGTAAAAGCACGATAAGTTCTTACGACAGGTTTTATGAAAGGCAATACCGCACAAGCTTTGTGCGGTATTGCCTTACGTTATTTCAACACTTTATACCCTTGTTCCGTCACAGCTTTTTTCAGGGCAGCCAGATCTGCCGGTGCATTCAGAGATACCACAGCAGTTCCCTCGGTGTGGCTGACAACGGCTTCGTCCACTTCCGGAAATGCCTCCAGACACTTTTTCACCGTTGCTTCACAGTGACTGCACATCATACCCTTGATGTGCAGTGTGACCTGCATGCCGGAGTTTTTTCCCGTTGCCCCAGTCTGCTGTTCCAGCTGAATGGCTGCCACAGCGTGTTTCAGCTTTTTGTCCCTGTCGGAACGGTTCAGCTGGAACAGGTTCAGCCGCAGAGCATTAGTGACAACGCAGAAGCTGGACAGGCTCATGGCAGCGGCTCCGAACATGGGATTCAGCTTCCAGCCCAACAGCGGGATCCAGACACCGGCTGCCAGCGGAATGCCGATCACATTATAGATAAATGCCCAGAACAGGTTTTCGTGAATGTTCCGCAGTGCCGCACGGCTCAGACGAATGGCAGCCGGCACGTCTGTCAGCCGACTTTTCATCAGTACAACATCTGCTGCATCAATGGCAACATCGGTACCGGCACCAATGGCAATGCCGATGTCTGCACGTGTCAGTGCCGGTGCATCGTTGATGCCGTCGCCGACCATTGCCACTTTGCCCAGTGCGGACAGCTTCCGAATGACGGCTTCCTTGCCGTCCGGCAGTACGTCGGCAATGACATGATCGACACCAGCCTGTTTTCCGATCGCCCTGGCGGTCTGTTCATTGTCGCCGGTGAGCATGACCACCTGAATGCCCATGTTTTGCAGCTGGCGAATCGCCTCCGGACTTTCCTCTTTCAGCACGTCTGCCACGGCGATGATTCCCAGAAGCTGGTTATCGCGGGCAAAGAACAGCGGTGTTTTTCCGGCTTTCGCCAGCATTTCCGCCTGCTGCTGTACTTCCTCCGGAATGGTCGTCGCCTGGGCGATACAGCCGGCATTGCCGCCGTAGAGCACTTGCCCGTTCCACTTTGCTGTCAAACCGTTTCCCACCAGAGCCTGAAATTCAGTGACCGGCGAAGCGGGAATCTGGTGTTCTTCGCTATATTGTAAGATCGCTTTTGCAAGCGGGTGTTCGCTTTTCTGCTCCAATGCAGTTGCGGCGGAGAGCAGTTCCTGTTCGGTGACATCTGCCGCAGGGAGAATATCTGTAACGCGGGGTTCGCCGCAGGTGATCGTACCGGTCTTGTCCAGTGCTACGATCTGAACCTTGCCGGCTTCCTCCAGAGAAACCGCGGTTTTGAACAGGATTCCGTGCTTGGCTCCGACACCGTTTCCCACCATAATGGCAACTGGTGTAGCAAGCCCCAGTGCACAGGGGCAACTGATGACCAGCACGGAAATGCCCCGTGCCAGAGCATATCCCACAGTTTGTCCCACCAGCAGCCATACCACAATTGTGACAACAGCAATGGCAATGACAGCCGGTACAAACACACCGGAAACCTTGTCTGCGATCTTGGCAATGGGAGCCTTGGTGGCAGCGGCATCGCTGACCATGCGAATGATCTGGGAAAGCGTGGTATCTTCTCCCACACGTGTGGCTTCACACCGGAGAAAACCGGACTGGTTGATCGTGGCAGCTGAAACATTGTCGCCGACTGCCTTGTCCACCGGAATGCTCTCACCGGTGAGGGCAGATTCGTTGACGGCACTGGTGCCCTCGACAATGACACCGTCCACCGGAATGCTCTCGCCGGGGCGGACAACAAACTGTTCGCCGCGGTGCACCTGCTCCACCGGAACCGTGACTTCCTCACCATTCCGGAGCAGCACGGCGGTTTTCGGGGAGAGGTTCATCAGCCCTTTCAGAGCATTGGTCGTTTTGCCCTTGGAGTGTGCCTCCAGCATTTTTCCCACGGTAATCAGTGTCAAAATCATAGCGGCGGATTCAAAGTAGAATTCGTGCATATAACTCATCACTGCGTCCATGTCGCCCTTGACCTGGGCATCTGTCATGGCAAACAGGGCGTAGGTACTGTATACGAATGCCGCACCGGAACCCAGTGCCACCAGTGTGTCCATATTCGGGGCACGGTGGAGCAGGCTCTGGAATCCGCTGACGAAGAATTTCCGGTTGATGACCATGATGATAATGGTAAGCAGCATCTGTACCAGACCCATTGCCACATGGTTGCCGTTGAAGAACGGGGGCAGGGGAAATCCCCACATCATATGTCCCATAGAGATATACATGAGCACTGCCAGAAATCCCACAGAGGCGATCAGCCGCCGCTTCAGCACCGGTGTTTCGCGGTCGGCGAGGGCATCACTGTCCGGAGCCGCTGCTTCGTCAGAGCCGCCCTTGCGGGAAGCACCGTAACCGGCTTTCTGGACGGCATCGATAATTGCTTCCGGAGAAGCTGTGCCCTCGACTCCCATGGAGTTGGTCAGCAGGCTGACAGAGCAGCTGGTGACACCGTCCACCTTGGAAACCGCTTTTTCCACACGGGCACTGCACGCGGCACAGCTCATGCCCGTAACATTGTATTGTTCCATTGATTGAAAACCTCCTACTTCATCAATTTTTGCAGTGTAATCACCAATTCGTCGATGACTTCGTCCTTGCCGGCACGAATATCATCTGCCACACAGGTGCGGATATGGTTGGCAAGCAGTTCCTTATTGAAGGCGTTCAGGGCAGCGTTGGCGGCGGCGACCTGTACCAGAATATCCGGACAATAGGCGTTTTTCTCCACCATGCCCCGAATGCCCCGAATCTGCCCTTCGATGCGGTTCAGACGGTGGATCAGTTTGGTGTATTCCTCCTGCGAGCGTTCCTTTGTCTTGTGACAACAGGGACATCCCTGTTTTTCTGTATGTTCCATAGCGGATAGGCTCCTTTCTGTATTTGCGGTGTATCGGGGATATACCCCCTACCAGTATTATATACCCCTAAGGGGTATTTGTCAAGGCGGGGAAGGTGCAAAAGTTTTGTTGCAAATTTGTTTCCTATATTGTTGCAGAAATTCTGAGGCAATACCGCACAATCTTTGTGCGGTATTGCCTCAGAATATCATACAGATAGCTGAAATAGCATTGCAACTTTTGCAAAGATATGCTATAATAGAAAAAATGGAACAGGAGGAGTTCATATGACGTGGGAAACCATTGAAATTGCCGGAAAAATCTGCCGGATCGCCGCCGCAGATTCGCCTGTCTGTGTGCTGATCCAGCCCACAGGGGAACATGAGCAGGCACATCTGACAGAGGAAGCCGGACAGATCTTACAGCATGCCTCATGTGAGGCATTGTTTGTGTCGTTTCCGATCGCAGACTGGGATCAGGAACTTTCTCCGTGGCATGCAAGACAGGCATTCGGAGAAGAATCGTTTGGCAGCGGTGCCGGTGCAACCTTGCAGTGGATTCTGGAAAAGCTGCTGCCGGCACTGCGATCTCAGCTGCATCTGCCGGAAAATATACCGTATATTTTGGGCGGCTACTCTCTGGCGGGATTGTTCAGCTTGTGGGCAGCGTACCAGACCGATGTCTTTGCGGCAGTGGCAGCTTGTTCCCCCTCAGTTTGGATAGACGGGTGGGCAGAATATGCCGCATTGTATCGTCCTAAGACACCGCACATCTACCTTAGTCTTGGAACCAAAGAACACAAAACCAGAAACCCGCTGCTGCGAACGGTAAAAGAACGCATAACAGAACAGGAAGAACTGCTCCGGCAGGGCGGCGTGGATACAGTGCTGGAATGGAATACCGGCAATCATTTTCAGGAAAACGCAGCACGCACAGCGAAAGGCTTTCTGTGGTGCATAAAACAAGTGGAGGAATGCTGATGTTGGAAGTTTTTGAGATTTACCAGCCGCCGCAGGCAGACCGTAACAAGATTGCCGGAAAAATGCTGGGGCATGTTTTGATCGTCTTTGCCGCCCTGGCGGTCGTCATGGTCAAGCTGTTTCTCTGCATCGGGGCAGATTCTGCACGGAACCGTGATGCAGTCCGCAAGGTGACTTCTCCGGAAACGGAACAATGGGCACTCATCGTGTTTCTGGTATTTGTTGCGGCAGTGATCTATCTGAGTGTGGCAGGATTCCTGCTTTCCCGAAAAGTCCGCAGACAGTTTACAGCCTGGGTGTACAATGGGGAAAAACTGTACGTGGTGACGGCAAAGGTACCATCTGCCGGAAGGTACAGTTCTCCCCGTAGAGTTTCCAGCGTGTTTCAGATACAGGAACGTGCATTGGAGATACTGCACGACCCGCGAATGCTGGTCAGTCTGATAGAGGGTACCGTTTCCGAACCGCTGTTTCACGTCACGCCGGTGACAGAGGTGCGGCGAATCCGGCAGCGGGAGCAGGAAGTGATCGTGTATTTTGACCGTTATCGGGAAAAGATTTCCAAAAAAACAACAAATTTCGAAGCACTGATGATGCATTTGCGAGCATTAGGAGCAGAGTAAAGGCAGTCCTGTATGATATGCGTACAGGACTGCTTTTTTTGCAAAAAGACTTGCCAATCTGCGAAAAATGTGGTATAGTAGTACGTGGGCATTTGAAAAGCCCTTTTTATCGAACAATTGGCAGCAGATGTCAGGGAAGCAGGTGAGAATCCTGCACAGTTCCGCTACCGTGTCGGGGAGCACCATACACATGCCACTGGAATGTTTCGTTCCGGGAAGGCGTATGGTCCGCGGAGAGCCGAAGTCGGGATACCGGTCTGCTGCTTTGGAATAGATCCCATCTACGAGAATAGAGGAAATTGTTGGTGCATGTGTATTCTGTGCTTTGCATAACTGCAAAGGCTCTGCTTTTTGCACCCATACGAAGGAAATATGATCGGTATTTCCCAAGACAATCACACAAGGCTTGTGTGTTGTATCCCGTGTTCTTCTGGAAACACGGGCTTTTTTGACATTGGAGGAAACTTATGCAGCTGCTCTTGATTCGGCACAGCATCACAGCCGGCAATCTGGAACACCGCTATATCGGCTGCCGCACAGACGAACCGCTTTGCGAAGCGGGGATTGCTCTGGCACAGCAGAAATCGGTGGAATTTCGCCGGTCGTTTCCGGTACCGGAACTGGTGCTGGTCAGCCCGATGCAGCGTTGCCGGCAGACGGCAGAGATCCTGTTTCCTCATATGTCGCAGAAAATTGTATGGGGACTACAGGAGTGCGATTTCGGAGCGTTCGAAGGAAAAAATTATCAGGAGTTGTCCGGTGACACGTCCTATCAGGCGTGGATCGACAGCGGCGGTACGCTGGCATTTCCGGAGGGCGAATCCAGGGAGGGATTTGTGCGGCGATGCTGTGCAGCGTTGGAAGCGGCACTGCAAAGCCGGCAGGAATCTCATATCGCAGCAGTAGTACACGGAGGCACAATTATGGCGGTGCTTTCTGCATTGGAACAACAGCAGAAAGCGTATTTTTCATGGCAGGTAAAACCTTGTACGCCGGTTTTTTGCAGGGTGGTGACTTTATCCCCCCTGCGGCTTGCTGCATCAGGGAGTTGAAACAACGAGATGTGCATTTATATGGCAGGAGTGGACGTGCATTCCGCAGACGTTTCCGCAAGGGAACAGTTTGCATTTTCGGAAGAACAGGTCAGGCAGATTCTGACAGAACTGGTGCAGAAAGACGGCATCAGCGGAGCAGTATTGCTTGCAACCTGCAATCGGACGGAACTGTATCTCTCCGTACAGGAACGCCGGTCTTCCGCAGAAGACGATGCTGTCAGCCAGCCGGCAATAGACATCTCTCCGGCAGAGCTCCTGCGGCAGTATGCCCATGCACCGAAAAAGCCTTTTACCGGGCGGGTTTTGACGGAAATCGATGCGGTACAGCATATCATGGAAGTCGCCTGCGGTCTGCATTCGCAGATCCTGCATGAAGAACAGATCGTCACACAAGTGGGACATGCGGTGGAACTGGCACGTGCCTGTCGCAGTACAGACGGCGTGCTGGACACCCTGTTCCGAACGGCAGTTTCTGCCGGAAAAGAGGCACAGACACAAGTGTCCGTGCAGAATGTACCGCTTTCGGTTTCTTATAGTGCGGTACAGCAGCTGGAACAGCATGCCGGAACACTGGACGGGAAAACCTGTCTGGTGATCGGCAACGGCAGCATGGGACGGCTGGCAGCTTCTCTGCTGGTGCAGCACGGCTGTCGTGTGTTTATGACACTGCGTTCCTATCATCACGGGGAAACGGTGATCCCGTTCGGTGTGCAGCCGGTTCCTTACGAACAGCGTTTCCTGCAAATGGAAGCGGCAGAGATCGTCATCAGTGCCACCAGAAGTCCGCATCACACCATTACCAAAAAGCAGCTGGAAGCACTCTCGCGAAAGCCGGTCTGGATTCTGGATCTGGCAATGCCACGGGACGTGGAAGCAGACTGCGGCACAGTGGAAGGTGTTACGCTCTGGAATCTGGACGACCTGCACAGCAGCACGGCTCCGGACGAAACGGCGTTGGCGGCTCTGCGGCAAATCGCGGAACAGTATACCGACACCTTTCAGATGTGGCGGAATTATCGGGACGCGGTGCCCTATATGCAGCAGCTGAAAGAGCTGACAACACAGCGAATCCTGCACAGTACGGCAGCAGAACCTTATGCAGAACTGCCTCAGCTGGAGGAGATCGTGCGGCTGGTGACGGAACGAACGGTGGATATGCTCATGGGCAGCATGAAATCGGAAATTACACCGGAACTGGTGCGGCAAAGCTGTGCGAAAATCAAAGACAGAGGAAGATTTTGAACCCATGGGAAGAAAAATTCGTATCGGCAGCCGTGCCAGCCGGCTTGCCGTGGTACAGAGCGAACTGGTCATGGCAGAGATCCGGAAGATCCTGCCGGAAGCAGACTTGGAACTGGTGACCATGAAAACCACTGGGGACAAGATCCTGCACAAGACGCTGGACAAGATCGGCGGAAAAGGGCTGTTTTTGAAAGAACTGGACGCGGCACTTCTCGCCGGACAGGTGGACATCTGCGTGCACAGCCTGAAAGATGTGCCGGTGACAGAGAATCCGGCACTGCCCATTGGGGCATACTCTGTGCGGGAACTGCCGGCAGATGTGCTGGTGTTCCCGAAGGAAACTTCACACTGGAATCCGGCACTGCCGGTAGGGTGTGCCAGTGCCCGAAGAAAGATGCAGTTTCAACAGCTGTATCCGGAAGCAGTGATACAGCCGGTGCGTGGCAATGTGCTGACACGGCTGGAAAAACTGGACAGCGGTGAGTATGGTGCACTGATTCTGGCGGAGGCAGGGCTGAAACGGTTGGGGCTGTCTGACCGGATCGCCTACCGCTTTTCACCGGAGGAACTGGTGCCGGCGGCAGGGCAGGGGATTCTGGCGATACAGACTCGTGCCGGCGAATATGCCGACCTGCTTGCCCGGCTGAATTCCCCCGACGGGGCACTTTGTGCGAAAACAGAACGGCAGCTGGCATCGCTGCTGGGCGGGGACTGCTCGGCACCGGTGGGCTGTCATGCACAGCTGCATGGAACGGACATGACCCTTTATGGGTTTTCCGGTATCGGCGGGGTGCCGCGGTACGGCAGCGTGCAGGGAAACCGAAATGATGCGGACTTGCTGGTACAGCAGCTGGCATCAAAACTGACCATTACGGAATAAGTAAGAAGGTATCAATATGAATCTGACCAATCGGCCGCGTCGCCTGCGAAACGGTGCTCTGCTTCGCAGCATGGTGCGGGAAACCCGTATTTCTGCGGATACACTGATCTATCCCATGTTCGTGCAGGAGGGGGAGCATATTCGGGAAGAGATTCCCTCCATGCCCGGACAGTATCGCTGGAGTCTGGACTGCGTAGATGAACTCTTGCAGCAGATCGTGGATTCCGGTGTGAAAAGCGTGCTGCTTTTCGGGATCCCTGCTCAAAAAGATGAGATCGGCAGCAGTGCATGGCAGCCGGACGGCATTGTCCAGCAGGCGGTGCGGCATATCAAGAGCCGGTTCCCGCAGCTGTATGTCATTACTGATGTCTGCATGTGTGAGTATACGTCGCACGGACACTGCGGCATTCTCTGCGGGCATGACGTGGACAACGACAAGACACTGGAAGTGCTGGCAAAAACAGCACTGTCCCATGTGCAGGCAGGTGCGGATATGGTTGCCCCCTCGGATATGATGGACGGCAGAGTGGGACGTATCCGGCAGGTGCTGGACGAAAACGGCTTTGTCAACACGCCGATCATGGCGTACTCCGTAAAGTATGCTTCGGCGTTCTACGGTCCGTTTCGGGACGCAGCCGGTTCTGCACCGGCGTTCGGCGACCGGAAAAGCTATCAGATGGATCCCCACAATGCCAGAGAAGCTTTGCTGGAAGCGGAATTGGACGTGCAGGAAGGTGCGGACATTCTCATGGTAAAGCCGGGTATGGCGTATCTGGACGTGCTGAAATCGCTGAAAGAACAATTCCGCCAGCCGGTGGCACTGTACAGCGTCAGCGGCGAATATGCCATGATTCAGGCAGCGGCTGCGGCAGGCTATATTGATCGGGAAGCTGTCATTTGCGAATCAGCGGTCTGCATGTACCGTGCCGGTGCAGATCTTTTGATCACATACTTTGCAATGGAACTGGCGAAGTACATTCGCGAGGGGAGGATCGGATAATGGAACAGATGCACATTGCTCATTCCGAGGCGTTGTACGACCGTGCCAAGGAACTGATGCCCGGCGGTGTCAATTCGCCGGTGCGGGCGTTTCAGTCTGTGGGCGGTACGCCGCGGTTTATTCAGCGTGCCAAAGACCAGTACCTCTACGATGAGGACGGCAACGTCTATATCGATTATATTGGCTCCTGGGGACCGATGATTCTGGGACACAATCCGGACATTGTGCTGGAAGCTGTCCGGAATCAGCTGGAAAACGGCTTGAGTTACGGTGCTGCCACGGCACTGGAAGTGGAAATGGCAGAACTGATTCATCAGATCGTTCCCTGCGTAGAAATGATGCGTATGGTAAACTCCGGCACAGAGGCAGTAATGAGTGCTGTCCGTGCCGCAAGAGGATTTACCGGACGGGACAAGATCGTCAAGTTTGAGGGCTGCTATCACGGGCATGCAGATGCTATGCTGGTGAAAGCCGGCTCTGGCGTGATGACTGCCGGCATTCCGGATTCCAGCGGTGTGCCGAAAGGCTGTACCGCGGATACTCTGTCCGCAGTCTATAATGATCTGGACAGCGTGGAACAGCTGTTTCAGCAGTATCCGGAGGAAATCGCCTGCGTGATCGTGGAACCGGTGGCTGCCAATATGGGCGTTGTGGTTCCGGAAAAGGGATTCCTGCAGGGAATCCGTCAGATCTGTGACCAGTACGGTGCTCTGCTGATTCTGGACGAAGTCATTACCGGATTTCGTCTGCAGCTGGACGGTGCTGTCGGACACTTTGGTGTCACACCGGATCTGGTGACCTATGGCAAGATCATCGGCGGCGGCATGCCGGTCGGTGCATACGGCGGCAGACGGGAGATCATGCAGCTGGTGGCTCCGCTGGGCTCTGTCTATCAGGCGGGTACGCTCAGCGGCAATCCGGTGGCAATGCGTGCCGGTCTGACACAGCTGCGGTATTTGCAGGCACATCCGGAAGTCTATCATCAGGTAGGCTTCCTGTCCCACCGGCTTCGCAGCGGTCTGGAAGACATTATTCGCCGGCACCATGGCAACTGTACCGTCAACGGTATCGGTTCGCTGTCCTGCCTGTATTTTACACCGGAACCGGTGCGGAACTATACTGATGCCAAAAAGGCGGATACCGCAAGATTTCGGGAATATTTTCATTTCATGCTGGATGAGGGCAACTATTTCGGTCCCAGCCAGTTTGAAGCAATTTTTGTATCGAACGCACACACGCTGCGTGAGATAGATAAAACGCTGGGTGATGCAGATGCATTTTTCTCTGCACACAGCGGAAACTGAGAACCTCTTTCTGTTCTCAGCCGGGAGCCAACGGAGAGGGGTTCCGAGAGGAGAGGTTTTCATATGAACAAACACAATGGCTCTGTTTTGCAGAACCGCAGCACCAGAGGCATGACGGGATGTCGTGTGCTGGTGTCTGCTCTGGCAGTTTGTCTGCTGCTGTCCGATATGGCAGCAAGCGGCAAATTCGGTGCATCTGCGATGCACATCATGGAGGGCTATCTGCCCGCTGGCTGGTGTATTGCATGGGGTGCACTTTGCATTCCGTTTCTGGTGGCTGGTGCAGTCAGCCTGAAGCGGAAAATCGCGTATCAGGGAAAAGTGAAGCTGCTGATCGCACTTTGTGCAGCCTTCGTCTTTATCATTTCTTCCCTGAAGATCCCGTCGGTTACCGGAAGCTGTTCTCATGCGACCGGTACCGGACTGGGTGCGATTCTGTTCGGACCGTCGATCATGTCCGTGCTGGGCATCATCGTGCTGCTGTTTCAGGCGATCCTGCTGGCACACGGCGGTCTGACCACACTGGGTGCCAACACATTTTCCATGGCGATTTTCGGACCGTTCGTTTCCTACGGACTGTTCCAGCTGCTGAAAAAGTGCAAGGCACCGATGGGACTGGCAGTATTTCTGTCGGCAACGATCGGAGATATGGCAACTTACTGCCTGACTTCGGTACAGCTTGCAGCTGCTTATCCCGGAGATAACTTCTGGGCATCGTTCGGCAAGTTCATTGCCGTTTTTGCACCGACTCAAGTCCCCATTGCCATTGCAGAAGGCATTCTGACTGTCATTGTCTATAATGTCATTCAGAAGAACTGCGTCAAGGAGTTGAAGGAACTGTCCGGCATTACAGTTTCCAACCCCAACCGCGGCAAATTGTGGGCAAGAAATCTGGTGCTGGCACTGGGTGTTGTTTTACTGGTCACCATTCCGCTGATGCTGCTGGGCAACAGTGAATTCGGCGGTTCTGATGATGCCGGTTCTACTGTAGTAGAAGAAATCAACGGCGGCTACACCCCGTGGTTTGAGTCCTTCTGGGAACCGCCTTCGGGAGAGGTCGAATCCCTGCTGTTCTGTGTACAGTCGGCGATCGGTGCAGGCATCTGCGGCTTTGTGCTGGGACGCATCAGCCGGAAACCGAAAACATCTGCATCAGAGGACGATGCTGCATTGACAGACCAGAAGCAAACTTCTGCTTCCTGACCGCAGGAGGCAACAGATGAAACGACATACACATTCCCATAGTCACGGAGAACGAATCCTCATTGATGAGATCGCCTATGCATCTGCATTGCGGCGTGTTTCTCCGTTCTGGAAAATTTTTGTGTCCCTGTATAGTCTGCTTCTGTGCCTGATCTCACATACATGGGCGGTGAGCGTGCTGATCTTATGCTGCATGCTGACCGCGATGACTGCCATCGGGAAAACCCGGTGGCATCATGTTATCCACTTAATGCAGATCCCGCTGGCATTTGTCGTGCTGGGGTGCATCATGATCCTGCTGCAGATCTCACATCATGGCGAGTCCATGCTGGTATCGCTGCATCTGGGAAGCTGGTACTTCGGCATCACCGGAGAGAGCCTGCATCAGTTCGGACAGGTGTTTTTACAGTGTTTGGCGGCAGTCAGCTGTCTGTATTTTCTCTCTGCCACTACGCCGATGACAGAACTGTTTACGGCACTACGCCGTCTGCATCTGCCGGCGTTTCTGGTGGAGATGATGGAACTGGTCTATCGGTATATCTTTGTGCTGATGGAGTCGGCTTCGCAGATTCGGAACGCACAGGAATGCCGCCTGGGGTATGGCTCGTTAAAGACCAGCTTTTACTCCATGGGACAGCTGGTCTCCAATCTGTTCCTGCGGGCATACCGGCAGGCAGACCGTACCTATACGGCAATGGAGTCCAGAGGGTACACCGATGAAGTGCGGACACTGGGATTGACATATGAAACAACAGGCTGGCAGAAAGGGCTCGCCGTCGGATACAGTGTGCTCCTGACCGGAGCCGTGCTCTTTTGCAGAATAGGAGGCAGTGTATGGGGATTATTTTAGAGGCAAGTCATCTCACCTATGGCTATGACGAAAGCAGTCACGCCATTGAGGATTTGTCCATTGCATTTGAAGAAGGCAAGACTACCGCGATTCTGGGAGCAAACGGTGCCGGAAAGTCTACGCTGTTTCTGCATCTCAACGGCATTTTGCAGCCGGAGCAGGGAGAGGTTCGCTTTCGCGGGCAGCCGATTTCCTACAAAAAAGCAGGCTTGCGGCAACTGCGTTCCAAGGTGGGTATCGTCTTTCAGAATCCGGACGACCAGCTGTTTTCGGCTTCGGTATATCAGGACATTTCTTTCGGAGCAGTCAACATGGGCTTGCCCGCGGAGGAGGTGCACCGCCGTGTGGAAACGGTCATGGAACAGGTGGGGATCACATACCTGAAAGACCGTCCTACTCACGCCCTGAGCTTTGGACAGAAAAAGCGGGTGGCATTTGCCGGCATTATGGTCATGCAGCCGGAAGTCATTATTCTGGACGAGCCCACGGCAGGACTGGACCCTGTGGGCATCAGTGAACTGATGCACCTGCTCCAAGATGTCTGCCGGCAGCAGCACACCACCATTATTTTATCTACCCATGATATTGATGTGGTACCCATTTACGCCGATGTGATCGACGTTATGGACAAGGGACACATGGTGGCACATGGTACGCCGGCGGAAATTTTCGCCCAGCCGGAACTGCTGCGGGAGCATCATCTGCGTCTGCCGCGAATTTCGCATTTGCTGGAAATTTTGCATAAGGAGGATCACTGGGACGTAGATGCTTCGATTTCTACCATTTCCGGTGCAAGAAAAGAATTGCTGCGGCATGCGGCGGAGTGAGGAGGAATACCCATGAAAACAGGAACGGTATTTCTGGTGGGAGCAGGTCCGGGAGATCCGGCACTGCTGACAGAACAGGGAAAGGCTTGTCTGGAACAGGCGGACGTGGTGGTCTATGATGCACTGGCGTGTTCGTCGGTGCTGAATCTGACACGACCGGACTGCAAACTGATCTTCGCGGGAAAGACGGCGGGAAATCACCACAAAAAGCAGAGTGAAACCAATCAACTGCTGGCAGAACTGGCACAGCAGGGAAAACGGGTGGTACGGCTCAAGGGCGGTGACCCCTTTGTCTTTGGACGCGGGGGAGAAGAAGCACAGGTGCTGCAATCGCTGGGAATCCCTTTTCAGATTGTATCCGGCGTTTCCTCCTGCTATAGTGTGCCGGCTTATGCCGGAATCCCTGTGACACATCGGGAATACGCTCCTGCATTTCATGTTATCACGGGACACCGCAAAACGGAACAGCATACCGAACTGGACTATGCCACGCTGGCAAAACTGGACGGCACTCTGGTGTTCCTGATGAGCCTGAGCAACCTGCCGGCAATTGCCACTTCGCTGATACAGCAGGGGAAATCTCCGGATACACCGGCGGCAGTGATCCAGCAGGGAACAACTGCACGGCAGCGTGTGGTGACGGCTCCGCTTTCTGAGATCGCGGCAGAAGTACAGCGGCAGGGAATCCACACGCCGGCAATGACTGTGATCGGTGACGTGGTTTCTCTGCGGCAACAGCTGTCGTGGTTTGGAATGGGCGAACTGTCCGGCAAAAAGGTACTGCTGACCGGTACACCGGCGTATACCCGCAAGGCGGCAGAACAGCTTTGTTCCTGTGGAGCAGAGCCGGTGGAAGTCAGCCTGATCTACCCGAAGGCTTCTTCGCCGGACGTGCTGAAGGCGTTGCCCTGGCAGTCGTATACGTGGGCAGTGCTCACCAGTGCCAACGGCGTGGAACAACTGTTTGCATCGCTGAAGCAATCCCATGTAGACCTCCGGCGGCTGCTGCATCTGCATTTTGCTGCCATTGGAAACGGCACGGCACAGGCACTGGCGGAATACGGCATTTTCGTGGACTGTGTGCCGGAGCACTTCGACAGCCGCAGTCTGGCAGAGGCACTGATCCCGCAGCTGACCATGCAAGACCGTGTGCTTTTGCTGCGAGCGGAAAACGGCTCTGTCATTCTGCCGCAGCTGCTGGAACAGGCGGGGAAAGCCGTCGATACAGTGCCGCTATATCGGGTGCAGACCGACCTGCGGAAACGGGAACTGCTGTTGCAGGAACTGGCAGATACGGACTATGTTTTCCTTGCCAGTGCCTCCGCTGCACGTGCCTTTGCAGAAATGACGGCGGGAACAGAAACTGCGGCGAAGCTGATCTCTATCGGAAATGCTACCACAAAGGCAGCGGAAACGGCAGGACTTTCTGTGGCGGAAACTGCGGTACAGTCGGATATAGCCGGCATGATCGCATGCATTCGGAAAGAAAACGAGGTGTAGAATATGTATCCTATCGCATTGCATTTACAGGGGAAAAAGTGCATCGTGTTCGGTGCGGGAAAAGTGGCACAGCGGCGTGTCTGGGGCTTGCTGGAATCTGGTGCGGAAGTCACCGTGGCAGCACCGGAGCCTATGCCGGCGTGCTGGAAAAACGCAAAGCTGACTTATTTGCAGCAGCCCTATGCACCGGAACTGCTGGGGGAAAACCTGCTGGTGTTTGCTGCAACTGATGACAGTGCAGAAAATGCCCGCATTGTACGGGAAGCTCAGGCTGCCGGAAAGCTGGCATCGTCGGCAACTGTATCGCCGGACTGCACGCCGGACTTTACTGTTCCGGCACATCGGAAACACGGCGACATTACCATGGCAGTGACGACCGAGGGCGATGCTCCGTCACTGGCGGGGGCGATCTGTCGGGAACTGGAACCGAAGCTGGCAGAGTACAGCGAACTTTGCACCTGTCTGGGAATCCTGCGGCGGGCATGGAAAGAAACCATGCCGGACGAAATTCGCCGCATGCAGCTGCTGCGAATTCTGACGGAGCCGAAAGCGTTGGAGCTGTTTCGGGAAAAGGGAAAAGGGGCATATCTGGCATATGCTTCCAGCCTGACAGAAGAACAGCTGCCGGCATGCCGGAACGCACTGCTCATGGTCAGCTTTGGCACCAGCTATGCGGACACCAGAGAGCAGACCATTGGTGCAGTGGAATCTGCTGTAAAGCAGGCGTTTCCGGAAATGGACGTTTTTCGGGCATTTACCAGCGGCATGATCATTCGGAAGATGCGGCGGCAGGGCACTGCGGTAGACACGGTGCGGGAGGCACTGGAGAAGCTGAAACAGAAAGGGTATACCCATGTGTATATTCAGCCGACTCATGTCATTCCCGGCGAGGAGTACGACCGCCTTTGTGCAGATGCGGCATCGTATGCAGGAGCCTTTGCGGTGCTCCGCATCGGCAGACCGCTGCTGACAGAAACGGAAGACTATCCGGCACTGATTCAGGCAATGGAGCAGGACGGCGTAATAGAAAAGGCATCGACCAAGGCATATCTGTTAATGGGACACGGCACGCCGCACATCATCAATCAGGCGTATCCGGCATTTGACTACTGGCTGAAACGGTGCGGGTTCGACAATGTTTTTGTGGGAACGGTAGAGGGCTATCCCACGCTGGATACCCTTTTGGAACAGCTGAAGGAACGGCAGTATCAGGAAGTGGTGCTGGTGCCCATGATGCTGGTGGCAGGCGACCACGCCCAGAACGATATGGCAGGGGACGAAGAAGATTCGTGGAAGTCTGTATTGACCAGACACGGCTATACTGTCACACTGCAAATGCAGGGGCTGGGAGCATATCCGGCGGTGCAGGCACTCTATGTGGCACATGTACAGCATATGCTGGAATTGTCACCAGAGGGAGGTGAACGGTAATGCCGAACATTCCTAACGATCCGATCATGCTGATGAGTTATCTGAATACCCAGCTGCGGGACAACTATGCCTCTCTGGAGGAACTGTGCAAGTCTATGTGTCTGGAACAGGCAGAGATCACCGCAAAGCTGGAAGCAGTTGGCTTCGTATACAAGCCGGAACGCAATCAGTTTGTATAGGAGCCTGTGCTCGAAAATCCGTGCGTAAACAGAAAATATTGCAAAATAAAGCGGAACATCAGCTTTTGAACTGACCCCAAAAAGTTAGACAAAGATTC
>NZ_KI260361.1 GCF_000468015.1 Ruminococcus callidus ATCC 27760
CACCTCCCAACGTACAAAATTGTACATGGGAGCATGGATGAACCGCCTACCGTTTTCGGTATGCCCTAGGACTTTATTATAGCATACCCTGTCGAACATTGTCAAGGCACACCCAATAAACACAAAAAGCGGAGATCCGATGAAAACCGGATCTCCGCTTTTTTACTGCGGCAGCAGTGAATGCTGCCCTGAGGGGAAAATGGGCATTCCTGCTTCTACAGGCACTATTTCAAGAGAGAAAATACAGAGCGTTTATGCGAACACGCTCCGGAAACTGTTTTGCGGTATTGCCTTAGAACGGGCGGTTGTTTCCGCCGCCGCCCCAGCCGCCGTTGCCGCCGGAACTTGCAGAAACGGTCGTACCACCGCTAATGGTTCCGCCGTAGCCGCAGCGGTCTGTGTCGTCCTGACTTGCGAAATATGTCGTGCCGGAGAGCGTGCCGCCGGTATAGCAGGTCACACTGGATTCCTTGCTGGACATTACCATTTCCGCAGAGCCATTGGGCAGGGTAAATGTGGCAAGCACGTTGCCGCTGGCATCTGTAAAGGTAATGGTCTGTCCGGCAGAAACAGAAGTCTGGGACAGGAAAGAATAGCTGCTGGGTGTTTCGAACATATCACTGCTGCCGGCTGCAATGACGGTGCCGCCGGAATAGGTGATCGAGTTATTGCTGTCGCCGCAGTCCAGCGGGCCGTTTCCGCCGCCGGTCTGGGAAACAAAGACATAGCCGCCGTTGAAGGAAATGTTGCCGTTGGAGTCCAGCCCGTCGCCGGCTGCATTGACATAGGTATAACCGCCGTTAAAGGTCATGGTCTGACTGCCGTTACTGGAGTTTCCGCCGCCGGGGCCGCCCCAGCCGCCTTGTCCCCAGCCGCCGTTGTTATGGTTGCCGCTGCTGTCGGAACCGCCTGCGGCATTGTAGCCGTCGTCGCTGGAGGTTACCATAACAGTACCGCTGTTCTGGGTAATATCCACACCCTCAATGCCCTCATAGGACTTGGTGATGTTCACATAGGGAGTGTCATCATCGCCGCCGGTGCTGCCGATAATCAGAGCGTGGTCACTGTGTGCACCGTCGTCTGCGGTGGCAAGGGTCATGCTGCCGCCCAGCAGCTGCATATCGCCGCCGCAGTGCAGGCTGTCGTCGGAGGAGTCAATGGTGATCGTACCGCCGTTGATAATCAGGTTGCCGCCGCTTTGCCATGTGGTGCCGGTCTCATCATACAGCCCGACTGCTTTGATGCCCTTGGCACTGATGTCAGTCTTGCCGGAGTTGCCGTCACCGCCCATGCCGCCGCCCCAGCCGCCGGAAGCATTGCCGGAAAAGTCAGAGCCCTGATATGTGGTAATATTCAGGTCGCCGCCGTTCATGGTGAAGGTCTGCTCTGCCTGAATGCCGTCTGCATAAGAATTGATGTTGACTGTACCGCCGTTGATGGTGATATAGCCCTTATCCGTTTCGGTGGAGTTGCTCTTGATGCCGTCGCCGCCGGTGCTGCCGTTGTTGGTGTTCACCGTCACAGACAGAGTGCTGTAATCGGTAGCATCAGGGTCGCCGATGCGGACGGAGTCGTTGCCGCGAATGCCGTCATCTGCGGCGTTGACGGTAATGCTGCCGTTCCAGATCTTCAGGTCGTTCTTGCAGACGATGCCGTCCTCGGTGTTGCCGTTGACGATCAGCGTACCCTTGCCCTTCAGTTTCAGGTCGTCGCGGGAGAAGATCGCCCCGTTGACAGGATTGGTGTTGCCATCGCTGTCCACATAGGTGTCCGTGTGGGACGTGCCGTCAGAAATGGTATTGGTCGTGCCGTTCTTGGCAGAGATCTGCACTTCGTCACCGATCGCCTCCACATAGATCGGGGCAACGCTGTCGTTGGACAAGGTCAGTCCCTCCAGATTCAGCACCACTTTGCCCTCCGGTTCCGCGGTCTTATCCACGTTGACGGCAAGCTGTCCGCTGGTGCTTTCACCGCTGACAGAGAGTTCGCCGGAAGCGGTAACCGTTACATTGGCTCCGGAGATCGTCAGGTTCGAGGGGTTGGAAACTACACTGCCGGAAGCGTTGGTCGCTGTGACGCTGCTGCCGCTGTAGACCAGAGCCGTTGCCACAGTGTCATCCGTCGGTGTCACGCTGCCGCCGGTGAGTTCCTGTACGCCGGTGAACTTGGTGAGGGTGCCGGTCATGGCAAAGGTGCCGTTATCGGAACCGTCGTGTGTCATCTGGGTGCCGCCGGTGTATAGAGTGTAGCTGTCCGAACCGGAAAGGCTGCTGCTGCTTGCCAGCACATAGGTGTACTTCTTGTTCGGTGTCATTTCAAAGACAGTGCTGCTGCCCTTTTTCAGAGTCACAGCATTGCTCTTTTTCCACTCTGCCGCATAGTCCAGCTGTACCACGCCCTGTGTGCAGCTGGAAGTGTCCACAGTCACAGCTGTACCGGCAGAATCCATGCCCAATGCGTAGTCTGTCGCCGTTGCCAGCACATCGCCGCCGGTAATGGCAAGCACGCCGTTTTCGTTCAGCGTAAAGCCGCGGTCACCGCTGGCGGTCACCGTACCGCCGGAGATGTTCAGGGCTGTGGCAGCCTGCACGGCATCATTGCCTGCCTTGATGCTGACTTTGCCGGACAGAATGGAAACGTCCTCCTTGGAGGATTTCAGACCGTCTGCGGAAGAAGTCACGGTCACCGAAGCACCGTCTATTTCCAGTGTATTATTTGCCCGAATGGCATCGGCGTCAGAAGTGGCATCGACATCTGTGTTGATGCTGATGCCGCCGCCGTTCAGCTTGATGTCGTCCTTGGAACGGATCGCCGTGTTCATGCTGCTGGTGATGTTCAGGGTGCCGGTGCTGTTCTTGGTGACGGTAATGTCACAGTCGCCGTAGATGACACCGCTGGTGTCGGCGTTGACAGCTGCCGCCGTGTCAGTCAGGGTGTTGATGCCGGAGCAGGTCAGCTTCAGCTTCCCTGCACTCTGTCCCAGAATGCAGGGAGCACCGGTGGAAGATGTCATGGTCACGCCCTGCAAGTACAGGGAAACCGCATCAGAATCCGCAGTGGGATCTGCCACATTGACCAGAATCTGTCCGTCTGTAATGGTGCCGTCTACGGTGTAGTTGCCGGAGGCGGAAATGGTCACGGTTTTTCCGGAAACAGCAGTGACACCCTTGGTGTCGCCCTCTACGGTAATGCCGCTGTCGCTCAGGTGAATGGCAATGGCATCGCTGACCGGTACAGTGGCGATCATCTGCCGCAGGCGGGACAAGTCCAGACCGTTGACAGCACCGTCACCGGTGACATCGGCGTTGGCATACTGCCGGGCAGTCAGCTTGGAACTGCCCAGCAGAGCAGTCTGCAAAATGGCAGCGTCTGCGGCAGTGACAGAGCCGTCCCCGTTCAGATCACCGGAGGCACTTGCGGCTCCTGCCGGCATAGCCAGTACGCAGGGAATCGCTGCGGCACAGAGCATGGACAAAGCAACCATGCCTGCTGCTGTTTTCCGCATATAGCGGTGGGGTTGTTTCTTCATATTATTCACTTCTCCTTTGATGCAGTCTGTTGCGGAGCTATGGAAACACTGCATAAAGCCCGCCTGACGGCTTTGCACGCAATCTGCGTGCAGATTTTTCGTCATATTGCCCAGAAATCCCTTGCCAGACACCAAGTCTGCCTGCGGAATTTCTGAGCAATCTGCCAAAAAATCTGACGACGCATCTTACCACAAGCTTTGCTCGGTGTTTCTTTATTTTCCCCTGCCCTCGGAACAGCGGCGTCTGCCGCAAGGCGGGAATTGGAATGCGAGAAGCTGTTGACAGGTTTTCGCAGCCTGTCTTCCTGTTGTTATCCAGTATAAAGGCGTTTGCTTAAAGAATTCTTAAAGAAAAGCAGAATGTAGAAAAATTTTTGGCGATTTCGACGGGAAAGAGGGCAGGCTGTGGGTGATATATTCGGCTTCACAAAATCCCCCCTTAGTCAAAAATTTTCGCCGCCGCACAATATAAATAGAAAGAACAAATGTCTGCATTCACCTGTTGCAAAAAGAAACGGACACAGCACTCCATTTCCCCGCAAAATATATCCGGCAATACCGCACAAAGATTGTGCGACAGATGC
>NZ_KI260362.1:0-13489 GCF_000468015.1 Ruminococcus callidus ATCC 27760
CGGCAGGGCATTTCCAGTGCATTCTCCGGCAATGCAGCAAGTCTGGCAGCAGACGTAGACCAGAGCGGCAGCGTAAACGGTACAGATCTCCAGCTGATTCAGGATTATCTGCTGGGAAAAATCACAGCATTCTCAAAAAGCAGTGCGGGTTCTGATGAAACGAATCCAACTGCATATATGGAACAGGTAAAAAATATGATGACAGAATACGCCCCGGCAGGAATCACGGAAGAAAAAACTGGCGTTTCTTACGGTACTCTGAAAAAATATCAGTACTATTCCACAACACGGGAACGAAATGTCAACGTGAATGTGCTTTTACCGGCTGACTACAATGAAAACGAAACCTATCCAGTACTCTATGCACTGCATGGTTATTGGGAAACAGAGGATTCTTTGGCAGCTATGAGCAGTGCCCGTACCATGCTGGGCAATTTGAATGCAAATGGCGAAGCGGAAAAGATGATCGTTGTTTTTCCATATATCTACACCAGCAAAACCAAAGAGGCATGCGATGGATTAAATCTGGAGAATTCATTGAATTATGACAACTTTATCCATGATCTGACAAACGATCTGATGCCGTATATCGAAAAGAATTTCTCCGTGAAGACCGGGCGTGAGAACACTGCAATTACAGGATTTTCCATGGGTGCGAGAGAATCACTGTTCATCGGCTTGACCCGTTCAGATTTGTTTGGCTATGTGGGTGCCGCCTGTCCTGCACCAGGACTGACACCTGGAACAGATTTGAGTATGCACCCCGGTCAGCTGCAGGAAAATCAGCTGAAACCGGCATACCAGATGCCGAATCTGATCATGATTACCGGCGGTGGGAAAGATGGTACAGTTGGCTCACAGCCTTCTGTTTATCACAATATCTTGTCTGCAAATGGAATTGAACATCTCTGGCATTCTGTTTCTGATGGAGGACATGATTCATCTAGCGTTCAGCCGCATTTTTATAACTATCTTCGTGGGATTTTTCAAAGTAAAAAATGATTTTCTCCCCCAATGGGAAGAATCATTTGCAATAAATCTCTGCGGCTCTGTTCCAAGCCGCAGATGAAAAGAAGCTTCTGAAAATTCATGCTGTTCCAATGGTTTTTAGGTTTTGTTTCTTTGAAAAGCGGTGGCTTTTTGATAAGCTGCCGCTTTTTTCATACACCTGTACGTTGAGAGGGCTTGCGGCAAAGCGTGTCACTTTTCTCACTGCATATAAGGCGGCTTTTTTTGTATGGTCACAGGACTTCTCTGTTCTGCATTCGTTCTTGTTTTGGTGTGATTCCACGCCATTTTTTATAGGTTTGGATAAAGTGGCTGCAATCAAAGAATCCGGTTTCCTGAGCAATATAATCCAGATCATAATCAGAGTTCAGCAAGAGATCCTGTGCTTTGTTCAAGCGAATATACTTGATATACTCCTTACAGGAACGGCCATAATTTTCCCGAAAAAGTCTTGCAAAATTGGAGTAGCTCATATGGCACATCTCTGCCAGCTGCTGTACCTCCAGCGGTTCAGCAGAATGCGTATCAATATATTCCAGAATATGATAACATGACAGGCTGATGTCTGTATGCTTTTCCCGCTGCATGATGCCGGATTTTTCAACGTTTCTTGCAATTTCGATCAGCAGCATGTGAATTCCTGACTGCACTGCAAGCATATACATAGCATCCTTTTTTTCGTATTCTGCGACAATGTGAGAAATGATATTTCCAATGGTTTCATGAGATTTGTCTTCGTTTATCACCAGGCAGAAATCGTTGTCTGCTGTCCGACGCACAAAATAATCATACATTTTTTGCAGATAGGCTTTTGGAATGTGAACGGTGTGAATGTTAAACTTTATAACTGCGTACTTTATTTCATCAGTTTCATTTTTGTTCTTTCTGACTTCGTGAAGCTGAAGCGGATAACAATAACACACATCACCTTGTTTCAAAATTTTCTCTTTGTTGTTGCATACAATTTTTATTGAGCCTCTGATAATATATAAAATTTCACTGTAATAATGCCAGTGCAGCGGAGAATGCGTGCTGTCTGTATAGAAAATATCATAAGGTTGCTGCATAAAGTCAATATATTCAAAAAGTTTCATTTGCCGTTCCTCCCAATCTGTATTGTACCATAAACCAGTCGCCTTCGTCAATCCACAAATAATCGGTTTGTACAATTTTTTGCGTTCTATTTCATAGAAACAGGATACTTGACAGGTGTAAAATAGAATCAAGGCAATACCGCACAAAGATTGTGCGACAGATGCGTCGTCAAATTTTTCGTCAGATGAAACAAAAAGCGGAGTGAATACTTGATGTATTCACGAGCATTTTTGTGAAATATGAGAGTCTGTTTCGTATCTGACGTATGCAGATTGCGTGCAAAGTCGCCAGACGCTTTTTGTGCGGTGTTGCCTTAAAAATTGCAGAAGGTGTCTGGAATTACATTCAGAAATATGTGATTGACAAAAAACAGGAGAATGGATCGAAGATATTTCTCCTGACAACACCACAAAGCCAAATCAGGCTTTGGCACACGCTTGGAAATGTCCTTATCACAACGGCAGAATGTGCATTGAGATGATTCACCGGCTTTCAGCAGTATCGTAACAGGAGGAAATTGAGAACCTGTCTTCACAAGACACATGTATACGCTTGTGAAGACAGGTTCTGAGAGGAATACCGCATAAAACTCGCCTGACGGCTTTGTGCGGTATTGCCTCAAATTTATGAGGAGATGTAGTTATGTTAAAATTAGCAGGAATATTTCAGGACAATATGGTGATACAGCGAAACAAGCCGATACAAGTGTGGGGGACAGGAACGCCCGGCACTATTGTGACAATATCGCTTTTTACAGCTACTGCGGATACCATGGTTTGTGCTGATGGTTCATGGAAAATTGCTTTACAGCCATTATGTGCCGGAGCAGGATATACACTTGTGGCATCAGATACAGCGGAATCCATTGTGATTCAAAATGTAGCTGTTGGAGAAGTCTGGCTTGCCGGCGGTCAAAGCAACATGGAACTGGCACTGAAAGACAGTGAAAACGGCATCAAGATTTCTGAGGAATACAGTGGAAAAAACATACGGTTTTATCAAGTGCCGAAATGTTCTATGCTGGATGAAAATCAGAAAGAGCAGGAAGAAAACAGCACATGGCAGATTGCGGATAACCGGAATGTGGGCGAAATGTCCGCTATAGCGTTTTATTTTGCAAGCCGTCTTTCAGAAACGCTGCATTGCATCGTAGGTATCATAGATTGCTATTGGGGCGGAAGTTCCATTACCTGTTGGATGAGCAAAGAACAGCTTGCAAAACTGGAAAGCGGAAAGAATTATTTGGAAAACTATGCTGCTCTTGTGGGAGAAAAATCCTCTCAGCAGTATACAAAAGAAATGGAAGAATACAACTGTGCATATCAGCACTGGTTAAAAAGCACAGAAGAAGTAAAACAGAAAGATCCTCAGGCATCGTGGAAAGAAATCCATAAAATTTGCGGAGAATGTCCGTGGCCGCAGCCAGTTGGGTGGCAGTCGCCGTTTCGTCCCAATGGACTTCATGAAACAATGATTCGGCGTATAGCACCTTATTCTCTGCGTGGATTTTTATACTACCAGGGAGAAGAAGACGTGCAGCGGTACGCAGATTATTCGGATATGATGCAAATGTTGGTGAAACAATGGCGAATGGATTGGAATGACTGGAATCTGCCGTTTTTGTTTGTTCAGCTGCCAATGTATCTTGCAGATGGCGAAAAAGATGACAGTTATTGGGCATTGCAGAGAGAACAGCAATACATTGCCTCCATGATGATTCAAAATGCCGGCATGATCTCTCTGGCAGACTGCGGTGAATATGACAATATTCATCCATTGGATAAAAAAACACCGGGAGAACGTTTGTTTCAGCTTGCAAAAAATCTGGTATACGACAAGCAGGGAACGATCACAGCAACAGCGGCACAGCTGTTTTCAGACAATGGGAAGCTATATGTGACATTTGATCATCTGCATGAAAAATTGGTTATGCAGACAGCGAATGGCTGCCCTTTTGAAATTTCTGGAGAAGACAATTTATTTTATCCTGCAAAGGCAGACGTAATTCACGGAAATATGCTCTGCATATCAAATCCCGCAGTTAAGTTTCCATCTGCCGTCAAATATGCCTGGTACAATTTTGGTGAGGCAGCCTTGTTTACAGAAAGCGGAAATCCAGTTTCTCCATTTTTCAAATGCGTATAAAAACATGACGGGAAGTATGATTCATGCAAAACATAGTCAATCCCAATGCAACAGAAAAAGCAAAAGCACTTCTGAATTTTCTTTCAGAAACCGCAGGAAAAGCGATCATCACCGGACAGCACACCCAGACAAATCCAATGGAGGAAATTGACTATATCAAAAGCAAAACGGGAAAAGAGCCTTTGCTCCGCGGGTTTGAAATGCTGACATATTCACCGAACATCAATGATAACGATGCGTCAGAAGCCTGCCTTACTGAGGTTTATGAAAATCGAAATACCATGGAAACTGCACTGAAATGGGCAAAAGCGACCGGCGGTATTGTGACATTGAATATTATGTTCGCATTGGCGAATCTGTATCTGGCTGCCAGAAAATCTCTGACGGTCTGATTCAGTGTGCCTTTGCGATGGAAAATAGAACATTTCTCTAACCACTCAGCATTTTGCTGGGTGGTTTTGTTTGTAGGTGGAGATTATGCGGTGTTGCCCTAAATCGTAATCTAGCAGCGGCTGCCTTTCAAACGCATAGAGATTTCGAGGTCTTGGGGTATGACTTTTGTGATTAGTTGCTTTTCAACTTCTTTCATGGACTTCAATTCCTCTCTTAGAGTTTTTTATTCTTTAGTGCATTGGGGTTATGAACAGTTCACAATGCCTACTGTACAGTTTCACATCTCATTAAATCACAATTCCTCAACGAATTTTGTATATTTTCCAAGAAAAAGTTCCTCAATCTTAATCCATTTTGTATGAAAACATCCGGATTCTTGACATTTTTCTTTTTGATATGCACCTTTCGGCATCTGAACTGGCAATTCGCCAAGATAGAAGAACGTGTCCGACATACTTCGCTTAGAAGTCATAATCAATCCCAATTCATAATCAAAACAAAAATCGCCGATTGGTCTGCCATGTTCATCTTCTTTTTCATATCGTTTTGCAATTGGAATAAATGGATATGTTGACACGGCATGGAACAATTATTTAATCCACTTTTTTTTGTAAGGATTATATATTAACTTCCAATAACTTTTAGGAAATTTTTTGAGATTATTGGCAACAATTTCAGGATACATATGCAATGCATCAGCTAAATCAAATGCCTGATCATATTTTTTTTGTATAAGAAGATTCTCTAGCTCGTTCATATTTGTGATTAAAAATTCTATTTTTTCTTTGTCCTTTAATAACCCTGATTCTTGTGAATATCTATTTTCATAGCATAGAACACTCCATTTATCATCACATATATTAAGACTAATCATTAATTTTCGAAGTCGATTATCATCAATTTCTTCAACGCCATTTTTATATAAATCAGTAACTTTTTTTAATATATATATATTATTCTTGTCAGTTATTTCATTTCTAATAACTGTTATTAAATAATAAAAATCATAAAGTTCATGAGTAGTAATTATCATATTAATCATTCTCCAAGAAATCATTTTATAATAACATCAATGGTTCTTTTATGTGGCCCTGCGAAAAAATCTCTGTAAATTCAACAACAGTGATAAAAAACGATATTGCGAGCGGCTTGAAAAACAGCCGCTCAATTTTTTTACAGTATACAATAAATACCGTAATTTGTCAAGTTTCTCCAACGGTCAGCCTGTTGAGGTACATAATTTCCAATTCTCCCAAAACTCTGCCCCAGTTTCTCAGCGGTATCGTCCGCTTCTTTGTAATCTCGTGGGTTGCCAGATACATAATGTGTCAAGTGTTATTGACAATTTCAAATACACCTTTATGAGAGATAAACTTAAGTTTGCAGATCATGCTACTGATCCGCATAATCGTTGATCAACTCTTTTAAGAAGATAGAAACATCACTTTCTCCTGTAATATAGTTAAATCCAGAATGAACCATACGATACTTAATAGACATGCAATCGTCAACATCTTGTTCCCAAGTTGTAAGATAATTTTCCCATACTGAAATACTTCCAATAGAACCTCTGGAACCTCCTTGGATATAAACATCAATACACTCATATGGTAAATCAATGAGAGGACCGGAATCAACTTCAACTAATTCAATGGAATTAAAATAATTCATAAATTGCTCGATTGCTGTTTCATCGACTATGACAACTCTCTCCTTCGTTTCATAATCTTTTGATATGAGAATTTCGATACTGGATATATTTTGTAAGTTTAATTGCTTACTTTCTTTCTGCATATTTGATTCAATTTTGCACAATAAAAGGATACAGATAAAAAGCAAGAAAAAGGCAATGAAAAGCACCCATTTTCTTTTTTTTATAAAGTTCATAACCAACACTCCTATCGAGTCTCTGCGAAAAAATTTCTGTAAATTCAACAACAGTGACAAAAAACGATATTGCGAGCGGCTTGAAGAACAACCGCTCAATTTTTTACAGTATTAAAATAAATACCGTAATTTGTCAAGTTTCTCCAACAGTCAGTCTGTCTGTCGGGGTACATGATCTCCAGCTTGCCAAGCACTCTGCCCCAGTTTCTCATACTGACTCAGTTTTATTTTTGCAGATATATCCAGACCGCTGGATATTGGTTTTGATTCTTTCTTGATTTTTTTAAGGATGGTCAACCACATTGGCGTATTCATCTAAAATGTAATCAGCATAAGAAGAAGCTTGACGCTCATATCCAATTTTTGTGAGCCCAATATCGTTAATCCACTGAAAATAATGCGTCAATTCGTGTGCTATTGTTTCTAGTATTAGAGCTAAAGCATCGTCTCGTCCTAATGTTATCGAATTGTCTGTATAACTCCCCGTTGCCACACGTATATATGGCTCATATGTCTTGTTATATGGTTGGAAAAAAGTACCATATACCATTTCGCCGTCCATTGCCTTAATGTATTTTTTCCCTTTCACATACACTGGAACCCTTATTGGGAAAAAATACTCTTTTCTCAACCACTTTCCAAATTTCAGGCACGCTCCTCTTACTTCTGTATTAACGTCAGGGGTAAAACGGAATCTAAGCCCGCTTCTTCTTGATTGAATGTTTGTGAAGTTATATTTCCAATTCTCAAGTGTCCAGATATGCACAATATCACTCCCTCGTTTTTCAGCTTAATTTTTTTTACGTTTTTTAACGGCAGCACTTATATCACGATATAAAATGCAGTTCATTTTTCAATAGACGGCTCACAATGTTTGGCTGCTTTGAAACGTCTGACTTTTTTTATCATGTCTTTTGTAAGAACCCAGAAAGTCGCTTGAATCCATGGACCACGTCGCGTCCACTCGTTTTCAAATGGAGTAACATCAAAAAGAGGTACATAATTTCCAATTCTCCCAAAACTCTGCCCAAGTTTCTCAGCGGTATTGCCTTAAAATATCGGGAGATCGTTGTTTTGGAAAAGCCGGTATATGCTGCAATATCTGCAAAGGTTACATTTTTTTCGCCATTTTTCACGCTCCCTGTTTCTCTCTTCATTATAGCACACAACGGTTTTTGAATCAACAAAAGAATCAGTAAAGTAACCGGTTTCGTTGAATTGCACAAAACATTTTCAGGATTTTTAGAAATTGCTACAAAAATCAGAAAAAGTCTTGACAAGTAACCGGTTCCATGGTATGATGTAATCAGTAAAGTAACCGGTTACTTAAAAAGAACGGAGGGAAACAGCGATGAAAAAGCTACCATTATTTCTGACGGCTCTTTCAATTCTGGCGAGTGCAGTTCCGCTTACAGGATGCAGCAAAACCGTAAAGCCTGGTGATGTAAAGGGATATGATGAGGGAGAGCAGTACATCAGCATGTGGGTGCATACCATTGAGGACACACCGGAAGGCGAAGCTTATAAAGCGTCGGTGGAACGCTTCAATGAAAAGTATGACGGAACCTATTTTGCAGACATTGAATTTATTCCGAGAAATGACAGCGGCGGCGGTTATTCGGATAAGATCAATGCTTCGGTTATGTCGGGAGATCTTCCTGATGTCATCACCGTAGACGGACCGAATATTTCTGCCTATGCAGCAAACGGCATTATTCAGCCGCTTGCCGAATTGAGCGAGGAAGAAAAATCGGCTTATCTGGATTCCATTCTGGATCAGGGAACGGTCGATGACAAACTGTATGCACTCGGTGCCATGGAATCCAGCGTAGGTCTTTATTATAATAAGGCAATTCTGGAGAAAGCAGGAATTGAAGTGCCCGATAAGGATCACCCCTGGACATTCTCGAAATTTCTGGATATTTTGGAGCAGCTGAAACCGATCATGGACAGCAAAAACGGGTATCCATTGGACATGACCTTTCCGGTCGGCGAATCCAGCATTTATTACTATGCTCCGTTTATCTGGTCCAATGGCGGCGATCTCATTAGTGAGGACGGTCTTACCGCAGACGGGTATTTCAACTCGGACAAAAATGCGGAGGCGTTCCAGTACTTCAGAGGACTGGTGGAAAACAAGTATATGTCCGCAACACCCATTGAAAACCTGTTTGAAAGCGGACGTGCAGCGTTCAAGTTTGACGGTGCATGGGAAGTCAACACGATCTATCAGAGCTACAGTGACATCGACCTTGGCGTTGCACCGTATATTGTCAGTGACAACTGGGACGGCGGCAGATATACGCCGACTGGTTCCTGGGCCTATGCTGCCACTACAAAAACGGAACACATTGAAGCCGCTACAGAGCTGGTAAAATGGATGAGCGGTGTGGATAGTGGCGTTCTTCTCTATGAGAAAACCAAGAGTATGCCTTCCACTTATGCGGCATATGACCAGATTACCACTTTTGAGGAAGACGAAAATTATAAGGCACTTTACGAACAGCTGAGAGATTACGGTCATCCCAGACCGAAAACACCTGTTTATCCGCAGGTCAGCACATCGTTCCAGCAGGTTCTGGAGGACGTTGGATTGAGCGGCAAAAACGTCACAAACGAAATGGATAAATCTGTAGAAAGGATCAACGCAAAGCTCAAGCGTTACACAAGATAACATGAAAAAGAAATCGAATTCCATTCTCGGAATGGCTTTTTTCGGACCGGCACTGGTTTTAATGACGGTGTTCCTGTTCATTCCGATGATACTCACATTAATTTACAGCTTTACAGATTATTTTGCATTAAATCCAAAGCTGACACATTTTGTAGGACTGGAAAATTTCAGTACCATTTTTAAGGACGACCTGTTTACCACAGCTTTTGGAAATACCGTTAAGTTTGTACTGATCATTGTTCCGCTGCAAACACTGGGAGCATTGGGACTGGCACTGCTCATCAATAAAGTCACAGTTTGTAAGAAATACTTCAAGGTCGCATTTTTTATTCCGGTGGTCATGTCCCTGGCAGTTGTTTCAAATCTCTGGATGCAGATCTATAGTCCGGAGGGTATTCTGAACACGATTCTCTCTCACTTTGGCATTGATGCACAGCCGTTTATCTATGGTGCCAATCAGGCACTGCCTTCCATTGCACTGATGAGTGTCTGGCAAGGTGTCGGTTATCAGATGATCATATTCCTCGGCGGATTACAGGCAATCAATCCGGCACTCTATGAGGCTGCGGAAATGGATCACGCCAGCGGCTGGAGCAAATTCAAGAATATCACACTGCCGGAACTGAAGCCGCTTTGTGTATTTGTCTTTATCACAGTAACCATTGGTGCATTCCGTATGATCGTGCAGCCGATGGTAATGACCGGCGGCGGTCCGTCTCATTCGACCTATACCATTGTCTATGATATTTACGAAACCGGTACGGTAAACTGGGAAATTGGACTTGCTTCGGCAATGGCAATCGTCTTTACTGTATTCGTTGTCATACTCACTATGATTCAAACATTTTTGACAAAGGACAAGGAGGAGAAACATGAAAACAAAAAAGCAAAAAATCGCTAATGGAATCCTTGTTGCAGTAATGCTGGTGTTGTCCTTATTCTTTCTGTTTCCAGTCATTTGGATGATTGCAAATTCGTTTAAACCGGACGCTGCAATCACAGCAGATATGAATTCCGTCAGTGCATTTATTCCGCCCGCACCGGGAAAGGGATTTTTCGATAACTATAAGGAAATTTTGTTCAACACAAGATTCCTCCGGTTTATGGCAAATACACTGTTCTATGCAGCAATCATGATCGTGGCTGGTGTGATCGTCAACGGCCTGGCAGGTTATGCCTTGGCGAAGATCAAGTTTCCGTTTCGTGAAAGATGGTTGGCGATCATCATGATGCTGATGATCATTCCGACAGAAACCATTATCACCATCAACTTTATGTTCGTTTCCAAAATGGGACTGCTGAATACCGTTTTTGGTTATGTGCTTCCGATGATCGTCAATCCGTTTAATATATTCCTGTTCCGTCAGGTTTTTGTCAGCCTGCCCGATGATGTCTGGGAGGCTGCACAGCTGGATCACTGCAATCCTGTGAAGTATTTCTTTACAATGGTGCTGCCGATGTCTAAAACAGTCGTTGCAACTGTCAGTGTTTTCACATTCCTGAATGTATGGAATGATTACCTCTGGCCGTCACTGGTGTTCACGTCCAGCGATCTTCTGACCGCTCAGATCGGTTTGAACTCTATCACATCCAACGACAATACAACCATGGGACAGACGCTTGCTGTCATCACCCTGATTACCATTCCGGTTATTATCATCTATGCCCTTTTCTCCAAGCAGATTGTAGAGGGTGTTGTTTCCACAGGTTCCAAGGAGGGTTAACTTATGAGCTTTATTGAAATGAAGAACATCTGTAAGAAATATGCAGGTGCAGATAAAAATTCCGTAACCGATTTCAGTCTTTCCGTTGAAGAAGGTGAATTCATTGCCTTTGTTGGCCCGTCCGGCTGCGGAAAATCGACCACACTTCGTATGATTGCCGGATTTGAGGAAATCACCAGCGGCGACTTCTACATTGACGGAAAGCGTATGAATGCAGTTTTGCCGAGAGATCGTGGCATCTCTATGGTATTTCAGAACTACGCCCTCTATCCGCACATGACAGTGGAAAAGAACATTTCCTATGGTTTGAAGAATATGAAGGTACCGGCAGCGGAAATCAAGAAGAAGGTGGACTGGGCAATCGATATTCTGGGACTTTCGGAATACCGTTATCGGAAACCGAAGAATCTTTCCGGCGGTCAGCGGCAGAGAGTGGCATTGGGACGTGCAATTGTCAAGGATCAGAAGCTGTTTCTCATGGATGAGCCGCTTTCCAATCTGGACGCTAAGCTGAGAGTCAGCATGAGAAGCGAGATCAGCAAGCTGCACCGGCAGCTGGGCAGTACCACCATTTATGTGACGCACGATCAGGTAGAGGCAATGACTATGGCAGACCGCATTGTCATTATGAAAGACGGTGTGATCCAGCAGGTGGGCAAGCCGATGGACTTGTATGAGCATCCGGCAAACAAGTTTGTGGCAGGATTTATCGGTTCGCCGCAGATGAATTTCTATGAAGTAAAGGTGGCAGGGAATACCATGACTTTCTCCGACGGCAGTAAGATGCAGCTGCCGGAATCTGTTGTGACAAGCCTAAACGGCAGACAGGGAACGCTGGTTCTCGGCATACGTGGCGAGGACATCAAGCTGGATCCGCAGAATCTGGATCTTTACAAGGATAATATCATGTCTGCAACGGTGGATAGTGTAGAAGTTATGGGAAATGAGAACAACCTGTACTTTAACTTCGGTGGCACTGCCTCGGTGGCGAGAGTATCCAAATATGAGATCAGCAAGCCCGGAGATACCATTGATTTTGCCTTTGTTCCGTCCAGAATGCACTTTTTTGATACACAAACCGAAGAAAGCCTTTTCTAATTAGGAGGATACTATGCAGAAAATTCATTTCAAAGCCCCGAATTGCTGGATCAATGATCCGAACGGATTTATCTGGTATCAGGGACAGTATCATCTGTTTTATCAGTGCTTTCCCTACGCACCGCAGTGGGGCAGAATGCACTGGGGACACGCTGTCAGCAAGGATCTGGTGAACTGGGAGGAAAAGGGAATCGCCCTGTATCCTACCAAGACCGACGACCGCAGCGGCTGTTTCTCCGGCAGTGCTGTGGAGCAGGACGGAACGATGTACTTGTACTATACCGGTGTCAACTATCTGGAGGAGGATCCGGAGAACATTAACCACTGTCGGAACGATCAGTTTCTCTCAGCACAGATGATGATCTCTTCCGCGGACGGTATGACTTTTGATAACCTTCAAGAAAAGAAGACGATCATTCCGACGATTGCAGAAGATAAGATCGGCAGCAAAACGCACACCCGTGACCCGAAGGTATGGCGTGGAACAGATGCGTGGTACATGGTGCTGGGAAGCTCTGTTGCCCACAAGGGCAGACTGCTGATTTATCAGAGCAGGGATTTGCAGAACTGGAAGTATCTCAGTCACGTGGAAAAGGACAACTTCGGCTGGATGTGGGAGTGTCCGGACTATTTCGAGGTGGACGGTAAGGGGATCACGGTGTTTTCTCCCATGGCTTTTTTGAATGATGGAAAAGCGTATGATTCCGCAGCGATCTGTCTGTTCTCCACATTCGATGAAGCGACCGGAACGATGCAGCTTGCAGATGACGTTCAGTTTCTGGACTATGGGCTGGATCTCTATGCCCCGCAGAGTACGACTGATGAAGATGGCAATCGTGTTGTTATTGCATGGATGAGAATGCCGCAGGCAGTAGATGGTAAGTGGAACGGCATGATGTGTATTCCAAGAGTGGTTTCTGTGAAGAACGATCGCATTTATTTCCGTCCTCATCCGCATATCCAAAACGCTTTTACCAAGGAGATCTCTTCGCCGGAGCAGGCGGGAAAGTCTGGTTATCTGGTAAAGACCTCGCTGAAAAACGGCGAGTGTATCAACATTGGCGGATACCGGATCTGGCGGGAACAGGACAAGCTTTTCACAGATCGCTCTGCTGTATTTGTGAAAGACGGCAAATATCGACTGACTGCGGAAACACCGGTACTCAGGGACGGCTGTGAACTGGAGATCTATGTAGACTCCAATTTGATCGAAGTCTATGCCAATCAGGGCGAAGCAGTGATCAGCAGTGTGGTATACGGATTGTCGGAGGTAGTCACTGGCGAAGCATATACGTTGTATACGACAGAGTAAGGTGAATGCGGTATTGCCTATGATGTAACAGCTTTGGGCGAACCGCTGATCGATTTTACCGAAAGCGGAATCAGTCCGCAGAGAAATGGTCTTGTGGAAGAATTTTGGAAAACTGCATGAACAAAGGAAACACTGCATAAAGCCCGCCTGACG
>NZ_KI260362.1:13589-15895 GCF_000468015.1 Ruminococcus callidus ATCC 27760
TGCATCTTACGCACAAGCTTTATTCAGTGTTTCCCGATAAACATGATGCCAAAACTACCTCACTTTTCTCACTGCATACAAACGAAAGACAGCCTGAGATTTTACAATTGGAATCTCAGGCTGTTTGCTATCCTCTGAAAACGCCTTTTACCTCTGATGTAGTATAATAAAACTTGACACCCTAACCTCAAAGTGTAGTTGTTCTTCACTTTATCAATTTTTTCTTGCTTTTTTTAAAACGATGTGTTATACTAGAATGTGTTCGCATAAAAATGAAATGCAGGTCTTTTCAGCAAGATTTTACGCTGACGGTGTAAAGGCAATACCGCACAAAGAGCGTCTGCCTACTTTGTACGGTATTGCCCTAGGCAATCTGCCGAAAAATCTGACAACGCACCTTACTGCACAAGCTTTGTGCGGTGTTGCCTTAGATTTTCTTATTTTGTTGTGTAATCACCGTTGGCATAGAAAATTCTTGTGCATAAGATACACATGCCTTTGTTAAAGGAGTACTTGCCCTATGAAAGAACGTTTTGAAAAACAATTGCAGAGCGATTTCCCGTTTATGCAGCAAAATCGGGACAAAAAAGAAAGAAATATATATCGAAAGTGGGGGTGCGAATGCAGTTCAGGCTGGTTCGAACTTATCTACGAATTATGTCAAAGAATCACGAATAGATATGCTGAAGAAGGTATTCCGGCAAATGAGATTGACTTGGAAATTCTTCAGATAAAAGAGAAGTTCGGTACACTCAGGTTTTATTACAAATTTAAAGGCGTATCTGGCGAACTACAGGCTATTGATTTCCTCGGTGTTGCTTCTTTGAGATTTGAACCTCAGAATTGTGAGGATAACGAAGCAAAGAAGAAACTCAGGCATGATATATCAGAACTCGTTCGAGGATATGAAAAAAGGTCTGCACATATCTGTGAATACTGCGGTGAGAGAGGTATGTTCAGAATGGATATGCCATGGAAAAAAACGCTTTGTGATGATTGTTATAACGCATACTTGAGAAAATACGAAGAGAAAACAAAATCATAAGCAACAGCATTGCTCTATGAGCATCTATCTAAGAACCCGTCTTCACAAGCGTATACACGTGTCTTTTCGGCAAATTTTGCTGCATACTGCGTGAAAAACACTTGCCGGGCGACAGCCCGCCTGCGTATTTTTTCCTTGTCTGCAACAAAATTATGCTCGAAAATCCACATATATTTCTTGTGAAGACGGGTTCTAAAAAATTCCCTTACCAGTATTCGCTGATAAGGGGATTTTGCATAGATGTGGTTTTATTTTGTGGTTTCTCTGCGGATCAGAATCGGTGTAAGCACCTTGTGAATCGGTGCGGCAAGCGGCTTGGGTCTGCGTTTTTTTCGTTCGCTGATTTGCAGTGAAAGCAGTTCTACTGCCTCCTGTGCGATTTTGTCCATTTGTTGGCCAACTGTGGTAATGGGAAAAATTGCCTCTCTGGAAACGGGAGAGTTGTCGAAACCAATGATTTTATACCGTTCCGGCAATGTGCCGTATTTTCGTATAATAAGATTGAGCAGAATGTTGGCGTGGGTGTCATTGGGCATAAAGATTCCCACTTTTTTCTCTGCATATGTTTCTTCGATCTCTTGTAAAAGCTTTGCGATCTCTGCATTGTTTTCTTCAAAGTTGGCACCAAAATTCCGAATCATGATGCAATGTTCCAACCCATTTGTTTCGCAAAAATCCTGAAATCCCTGAATGCGTTTGTAAGCTGGAATGGTATTTGGAAAATCTGCATTTGCATGGAGCAGAATGTCGCAGCCGCTTTTGGCGAGGACGGTTGCAGCCTGCACGCCGCCCATGTAGTTGTCTGTATTGACACTGCACACATATTCGTCTTCCCGTTCAATGGTAACGATAGGAACGTGATATTCTGCCAGTTCTTTGGAAGAGAGCGTGTGACTTAAAATAATCAGCCCCTCTGTCTTATAGGCGAGAAGTTCCTGAATATATCGCCGTTCCACATCGGCGTCTTCGTTCCCTGCAAATACGATGAATTTATAGCCGTATTCCTCATAGGTCGAGATGATGTGATCCAGCATGTCCGAATAATAGTGCATATATAAGTTGGGAATGATCACGCCAACCATTTCTGTTTTGCCGTTTGCCATGACTCTTGCCAGCTTATTTTCCTTATAGTCCAGCACCTCTAAGGCATTTGCGATCTTTTCCTGATTTTCCACAGTGATGGAGTCGGGATTGTTAAAATATCGGGAAATCGTTGTTTTGGAAAAACCGGTATATGCTGCAATATCTGCAAAGGTTACAT
>NZ_KI260362.1:15995-18796 GCF_000468015.1 Ruminococcus callidus ATCC 27760
TATGCTGCAATATCTGCAAAGGTTACATTTTTTTTCGCCATTTTTTATGCCTCCTGTTTCTCTCTTCATTATAGCACATAATCGTTTGTGAATCAATAAAAGAATTAGTAAAGTAACCAGTTTCGTAGAACTGCACAAAACGTTTTCATATTTTTTAGAAATTGCGACAAAAATCAGAAAAAAGTCTTGACAAGTAACTGGTTTCATGGTATGCTGTAATCAACAAAGTAACTAGTTACTTTCAGGAAACGCTGCATAAAGCCCGTCTGAAGGCTTTGCATGCAATCTGCTTGCAGATTTTCCGTCATATTGCCCAGAAACCCCTTTCCAGACATACCCTGTATACAATAGAGTGAGGTGCGGATATGAACTTAAAAAATGAAATTATGCTGATTACTTATGCGGACAGCATGGGAAATAACTTGAAAGAATTGCATGAACTGCTGAATCAACACTATCAGAATGCTGTTGGCGGTGTGCATATTCTGCCTTTTTTCCCGTCTTCTGCGGACAGAGGGTTTGCCCCGATGTGCTACGACAAGGTTGACGAGAAATTCGGCGACTTTTCAGATGTAGAGGCATTGGGAAAAGAGTATTATCTGATGTTTGACTTTATGGTCAATCATATTTCAGCAAGCTCTGTGTATTTCAAAGATTTTTTAGAAAAGAAAGATGCTTCAGCCTATAAGGACATGTTTATCCGGTATAGCCAGTTCTGGAAAAACGGAGAACCCACACAGGAGCAGACAGATCTGATCTATAAGCGGAAACCGAGAGCACCATATGTGGATGTCACTTTTTCGGACGGCAGCCGTGATAAAGTATGGTGTACATTCTGTGAGGAACAGATCGATCTGGATATTCGCACAGAGGTGACAAAGAAATTTATTCGGGATACACTGCTCTCTATGTGTCATCACGGGGCATCTGTCATTCGACTGGATGCATTTGCCTATGCTGTAAAGAAACCGGATACCAATTGCTTTTTTATTGAACCGGACATCTGGGAACTGCTGCATGAGATCGAAGATGTTGTCAAAAAGGAACATGTAGAGATCTTGCCGGAAATCCACGAACATTACACCATTCCCATGAAAATTTCCGATCAGGGCTTTTGGGTTTATGACTTTGCTCTTCCGGTGCTGACACTGCATGCCCTCTATAATCATGACGGACAATATTTGAAGCATTGGCTGGAAATGTGTCCCATGAAACAATTTACGACATTGGACACGCATGACGGCATTGGCATTGTGGATGTAAAAGACCTGCTGCCGGACGAGGAAATTGAAAAGGTCAAAGAACAGATGTACAGCCAGGGGGCAAATGTCAAGAAGATCTACAGCTCTGAAGCTTATCATAATCTGGACATTTATCAGGTAAATACGACGTATTATTCGGCTTTGGGAAACAATGATAAGGCGTATCTGCTTGCTCGTGCAATACAGTTTTTTGCACCGGGAATCCCGCAGGTATATTATGTAGGAATGCTTGCTGGAAGCAATGACATTGCTCTGATGGAACAGACGAAGAACGGCAGAGACATCAATCGCCATTATTACTCAAAAGAAGAAGTGGCAAAAGAGCAGGAACGTCCTGTTGTACAGGAACTGAAAAAACTAATGACACTGCGGAATACCCATCCGGCATTTTCTCTGGAGGGAACGATTCAGGTAAATTCTGCAAACGATTTGCTGACAATTACAAGAACCTTTGGAAATGATTCCATTACATTGCACGCAAACTTGACGATTTATGATTATACGATAGAATGAGGGAAATGCAGTGAAAAAATATGATGTAACAGCTTTAGGAGAACTGCTGATCGATTTTACCGAAAACGGAATCAGTCCGCAGGGAAACCCCTTACTGGAAGCGAACCCGGGCGGTGCTCCCTGTAATGTGCTTGCCATGCTTTCCAAGCTGGGAAAGCATACGGCGTTCATTGGAAAAGTCGGAGCAGATATGTTCGGCAGGCAGCTTTCTGAAACCATAAAAGAGGTTGGAATTTGTGCAGACGGACTGGTGGCAGATGCAGGTGTTCCCACGACGCTTGCCTTTGTGCATACCTTTGCCGGTGGTGAACGGGAGTTCAGCTTTATTCGTGATCCGGGTGCAGACATGATGCTGACCAGGCAGGAAGTGCGTACAGATTTGATTCAGGATTCCAGAATCTTTCACTTTGGTACACTTTCCTCGACCCATGCAGGCGTTCGGGAAGCCACCAGATTTGCCATAGATACCGCAATAGAAAGCGGAGCAATGCTCTCCTTTGACCCGAATCTGCGGGAACCGCTCTGGAACAATCTTGAAGATGCAAGAACTGAAATCGAATACGGGTTCTCCAAATGCAATCTTTTGAAAATCTCAGACAATGAAGTGGAGTTTATGTTCGGGCATTCGGATTATGACCGGGCAGCAAGGGAACTCTTGGAAAAATATCCGCAGATACAGCTGATCTGCATCACGCTGGGCGGAAACGGAAGCTGTGCTTACACGAGAAATGCAACAGCAAAAGCACCGGTCTATGATGTGAAATCTGTGGAAAAAACCGGTGCAGGAGATACATTTTTCGGTTGCGTGTTGAACTATGTGCTGGAGCATGAAGTGAACAAGCTCACAAAAGAGCAGCTTCTGGAACTGCTGCGTTTTGCAAATGCCGGAGCATCGCTGATTACGACGAGAAAGGGTGCGTTAAAGGTGATGCCGAATCGGCAGGAGATACAGGATCTGATGAAATCGGAAATTATTTCAGAAGCATAAAAGCATAAGGCAATGCCGCACAAAGAGCGTCTGGCGAC
>NZ_KI260362.1:18896-29548 GCF_000468015.1 Ruminococcus callidus ATCC 27760
TCGCACAATCTTTGTGCGGTATTGCCATAAGAAGGCTAAGAGGCACATCACTTTTTGCAGGAAATGGCTGCAAAGAGTGATGTGCTTTTTGGTGTTGCCTTATGTCGTTATAATGCACTGCTGTCAGAGTGCAAAATGTGTGTTTGTAAAAAAACACTTGACTTTTTTCATAAAACGTGCTATAATAATTATGCTGTGTTTGAAAATGATTTCTACATTTTCTGACAGTTTTCGAAAGTGAATTTTTTGCCGCTGTGGTGGAATAGGCAGACACAAGGGACTTTGATGTTTGTACGCATGAACAGTGCGTCTGCGATCTGTTCGCAGAGAGTGCCCACAGAGAAATCTGTGGTGTAGAAGTCGGCTAAAACGGCGAAGGCACAAACAGAACGCCGTGCTAACTCGCAAGAGTGAGTGTAGAGACCTTACACCGACTACCTAAGTCCGAAAGGATATGGTAAAGACCAAGTCCGGACTACAACATACAATTTTGTGTGGCTATGGTAACATAGAGTAGTGAGAAAATCCCTCGGTAGCGATACCGTACCGGTTCAAGTCCGGTCAGCGGCACCAAAAAAGGTACAAATCTTGTATTTGTACCTTTTTATTTTTTGTGCGGTATTGCCTTTGATGTTTCTGCAAGCTCATCTGGATAGAACAATTGTATCCTGAGCAACAGACCGCCGGCTTGATTCCGGTCAGGAACATCAAACAGTGAATTTTATGCAGTCTTTGACTTTCTGTCATTGACTGCTTTTTTGTCTGCATCGTCTTTCATTGATGTATTGCCTTGAATATATCACTCGAAAATCCTTTTAAATTATAGCCGAAATAACATCTAATACACTTATCTTCCAAAAATAGAAATGTTGTTAATGCCAAACTGCTATAAATTTCAAATCCCTCATATCGGATTCCATAATCATCATCTATCTTTGTTCAAAAATGAATTGATCGGAATTTTGGAGTTGGTCATGTTCCTACTTGTGAGTGGTGGATTTAAGAAATTAGAAATTAGCATTAAGCAGTCTTTTTAAGTGTATACGACTTCTTTCTTCTATTTCTGTAACCATTTTATCTAACTCTGTTGTAGACCTATGCAATATATGATTCTGTATCTTTTCATATGTGGCAATTTTCTCTGCACAATCTGCGATCCATTTTGTCAGTTCTTCCGCATAATCCGGATCTTTCTTTAAAATAACCTTATCCCGATTCATGAGTGTACCAGTATGCAGTCTGTTCTGTGTCTGGACATGATCCGCCATGATACGGCGACAATCAGATATGCGATATTCAATACAGTGCAAGGCATCTTCATAGTGGTGCAGTTTCAAAGATAGTCCATAATGTACAGGATCTGCAAAATTCCATGTTTCACTTTCTTCCGCATAGAAATATTCCAGATCTGCGAACTGATGGAAATAAGGCAGGATGTATTTTTCCATGTCACTACAAGCATTTCGAAGGCTGTTTATTGTTCTGTCTTCGTCATAAAAATCTGCGTATAGCCTGGATGCATAGTATTCCTTTATGATTTCCGGTTCTGGATGAAACAGAGATGGTTCAAGTTTTTTCATCAAACCCGGTAAATCAAAACCAAGTTCATCTGAAATATCACAAACATCTTCTATTTCTTTTTCTATATCCATACAATAGGGAAGCATATCCAAATATACAGTATAATAAGGTGCGTATCGTTCTTTTTTTGCAGTGATAAAAAAACACTGTTCCTGATTAATTTCCTTATAAAACAAACTTTTATGAAGTTTATATCCATAGGGAAACAGTAATTGTCGAAACATCTTTTTGTACAATGTGGAAAATGTATGCAAATTTAAACTCCTTTCAACATATAGCAATATAGTTACTAGATAGCTGGTTGCATAGCCGGTGCTGGCTGTCCAACGCCACTTCCGGAATAAGCGGCACTTGCTAATAGCAAAATCAACAATTTTTCGTATGCCATTTCTTCTGCATTTAGCTTTTTCCGTGAATAATCATAAAGAATAACTCCTTCTTCTGGTTGCCAATATGTAACATCATAATACTCATAGGCTCCAGCTCTATACACAAAGCTACCATTCATATTTTTATCGTCGATATTCTTTTCTACACCGAATGCATCATAAATATACAACTTCACAATCTCGCCGTCTGTATCCGTCAGATTGACAACATCTCCATGTGCATTCTGCGTATAGTACTGATAATCCGTCTTGACATTGCCGCTCTGCTTGCTGAATTTCGCCAGCAGATTTGTACCACGAACATAAACCTCAGTGTTGTACCAGTCACTGTCATTCTATATCTCTCAGATAATCTTTTACAATCTTTTCTTCAAAGCACTTCCATATAACACCATCTGAAGCTTCTTCAATATTTCCACCATCATCAACGGGAATATATTCAGCAAAATTTCCAATAAAACGAATGCTTTTAGGAACGGAGCGTATAGAAGATGCAATCATAAAATAACCGTAATTATAATTTCCATCATTCCTTGGAATACTACTCCATTTCACACATGTTGTTTTGGGAGGAAACGTTAACTCCTCTGCAATCCAACAGCGAACCACAGGATACTCATCGACATTCTTTTTCATTTTTCTCTTTGCAGCAACTTGAAATATAATAAATTTTCCATGTAACCCGTTTTCTTTTGCAAGATTGCTAATCAATGGATAAGCAAACACATCACCAATATTCCAGGGGCACTCATAGAATTTCTTTATCCGAATCGGTTTTGCCTCTGGCTGCGGTGAAAGTAATTTAGCCTTTAATTTTTCCAAAACTGTTTTTCTTTTCTTTCCCAGAGCAGATGACTCTAAATTCCAACGTTCAACATCTGAGTTGCTTTCGATATATGCTAATGCCGTCTGTTTAATATCTTCGTCTAAGCGACCTTTTTTCCATAAAATGTCCGCACATACAAACCAAAATACTGGTATGTCCGGATCGTCATTATATGCGTTATCCACATATGTTTTCTTTAACTCCTCAAATGCTTCTCGATATGGCTTTCCAGAATTGATTGCATCTAAAAATTCACTTTTCACATCCAGTGCAAAATCATCGGAATACAGTCCCGTACCCCATGCACTCATAATTCGTTTCTCCCTTTTACTGTCGTATTGCCCTAAACATCCTCATATGATCTTTTATAATCTGATCCGGTAAATCAATCCAATTATCCATACCCAACATATTGACACTATCAAATATATTTTCTAAATGTATCCCATAATCATCTTCTTTTGCTATAATTGCAGTATTCCCCACAAAAACAACATTTTTTGCATTTTTGGTGTTTAGGGCGTTGATAATTCTTGCATAGACATGAACTTTATCATATCTACTTAAAAGTAATCGATCCTTGCAAAAATCATTTAATCCAGGTTTTTCTCTCGACTCTGTTAACATAACACGAACTATCGGATATGTACCAATTGTATTAATAAACATTTTCTCTGCAACCTGAAATATCGCATAAGTTCCAGCAAGACCTGTTTTTTCTGCCAGTTCTCCGGTTAATGCAAACGCATAAACATCCCCAATATTCCACGGACATTCATAAAGCTTCTTCACTCGAATTGGTTTCGCTTCCGGCTGTGGAGATTGCAATTTTAATTTTAGCTTTTCCAGAACTACCTTTCGCTTTCTGCCCAAAGATGGTGATTCTTCTGCCCAGCGTGCAATATCGGTTTCACTTTCAAGGTATTCCAGTGCTGTCTGTTTAATATCCTCGTCTAAGCGGCCTTTTTTCCATAAAATGTCCGCACATACAAACCAAAATACTGGTATGTCCGGATCGTCATTATATGCGTTATCCACATATGTTTTCTTTAACTCCTCAAATGCTTCTCGATATGGCTTTCCAGAATTGATTGCATCTAAAAATTCACTTTTCACATCCAGTGCAAAATCATCGGAATACAGTCCCGCACCCCATGCACCCATAATTCGTTCCTCCCTTTTACTGTCGTGTTGATTTTATTCCCTTATGGCTCGCCTGAAAAATCCGTATATTTGTCAGACAGTCCTATTCCACTTTTCCGATCAATGGCAATCTTACAGCGAAAGTCGTTCCTTTTTCTGAACTTGATTCCACACAGACATTCCCGCCATGCAATACTGCAATTTCTTTCACAAGGGCAAGCCCTAAACCGACACCGCCCATTTGCCTGCTTCTTGATTTATCCACACGAAAAAAAGGCTGAAAAATACTCTCTCTGTATGCTTCCGGAATCCCACAGCCTGTGTCTGTAATATGCAGCAATGCCTGATGCTGTTCCTTCCGGATAGAAACCGTTACGCTGCCGCCTGTATGATTGTATTTGATCGCATTCTCAATGAGATTAAACAGCAGTCTGTAAATCAGCGTATCACTGCCGATCATATGAACGTCCTCACAGTTTTGATGCAGTGTAATATTTTTCTGTTCCGCAAGTGTGGTGAGATCCGTCAGGATCTCGTCAACCAGCGGTGCCAATTCGATTTCATCGGAACGTGAAACAGACTGCAAATTGCTCATTTCCAGAAGCGTGCGGACAAGGGCAGTCAGGCGGTTTACCTGATCGATTTGAAATTGAACCAGTTCTGCGGTTTCTGCACAGCTGTCAGAATGTTCTTCGGCGAACAGTTCCAATTTTGTCTGCATCATTGCCAACGGTGTACGCAATTCATGTGCAGCATTTCCTGCAAACTGACGCTGCAAGTCGAAGGAAAGTGCCAGCCGGTCAAGCATATGATTGACCGAGCAGCTCAGCTGCTGAAATTCTGCTGCGGTGTTTTCATCAAAACGGGTGCTGGTAAGATTGTCCTGATTGATGTTTTCTGTCTGCTTTGAAAATTGTTTCAGCGGTTTGAGTGCTCTGCCGCTTACAAAATATGCGATCGCTGCACTAAGCAGTGTGACTGCGGCTGTGATATACCAGCATTTTCTTCCGAATTCTGCTTTCACATCGTAAATTTCCTGCGAAAACTGATGGAGAAATGCGGACATCTGCTGATCATCAAATTCAATTTTCAGAACATCGGAACTTTCTGGATCATATTCCATGACAAAGCCATTCAGCGAATCTATGCCGACCGTACCGGAACGATAGAGCAGAAGATTGGAACATATACAAGTTCCGGCAATCAAAATGGCAGTCAGCAGTGTGATTCTCCATTGAAAGGACAGTCGTTTCATTCGCTTCATTTTGATTCTCCTTCTATTTCATAACCCTCTCCGATTCGATTCCGAATGGGGTCATAGCCAAGAACTGCACGGAGTTTTTTCCGGAGTGCAGAAATGTGGACACGAATCGAATTGCTGAAACTGTCCACGCTGCTGTCCCATACATGTTCAATGAGTTCCTCCTGACTGACGGGTCTGCCCTGATGCAGCATCAGATATTCCAGTACGCCGGTTTCTTTGCGTGTCAGATTGATTACAACGCCGTCTGCTGTTGCAGTACGACTTTTGGTGTCGTATACGATCTGTCCGCATTGCAGGCGTACATCCCGCTGAATGAACTGACGGCGTGTCAGGCTGCGAATTCTGGCTTCCAGTTCTGCAAGGTGAAATGGCTTCGAAAGGTAATCATTTGCCCCTGCATCCAGTCCCTCCACTTTGTCAGCAATTTCGCTTCGTGCGGATAAGATCAATACCGGCGTTTCCTGATTTTCTTTCCGGAAGCTGCGGAGAAGCGTCATTCCATCGATCTTAGGAAGGTTCAGGTCTAATAATATCAAATCATAATATTCCACAGACAGATATTCTGAAGCTGTTTCTCCATCGCCGCAGGCATCGACTTCATATCCTGAACGCTGTAATTTTTTTGTGATGTCCTCCCGCAGGGATTGTTCATCTTCTATCACGAAAAGTCTCATAGCATGCTCCCCAGAGATTGTTCTGTATCTTTTGCTGCACGGTTTACCGTTAAAAGCCTTGCCATGGAGCAGTGTTCGGGGCAGGATACAAAACAGGCTCTTATAATTTTTACCTTTATTATAACAGACGCAGATAAAATCTGTGTTAATTTTCTCTTAACGCAGATTTTATATCGCATGATGTATACTGGTGTCATCAAAGCATTGGAGGGAAACAAATGGTATTCAAAAAAGCGGCAGTGCAAGTGCTGCTTCTTCTTGCGGGAATAGCGATGCTCATCTTTGGCATCTGGCGGGAGGAAGCCCAGACAGTTTTTTCAAAAGCGATCCGCCTGTGTATGGAGTGTGTTGGAATTGGCTAAGAACAAACAGATCAACAAAAAAAATGTGCACATTCTTGCACGGTTTCGCGGTTGGATTCAGGCAGCAGCAGCACTTCTGACCAACATGCATCTCCCCAATTTTTTGAATGGTTCTCTGAATCGGGGAAAGGGAAAATACGCCTGTGTGCCGGGATTGAATTGCTATTCCTGTCCGGGAGCAGCAGGCTCTTGTCCCATCGGGGCATTTCAGGCAGTTGTAGGGTCATCGAAATTCAAGTTTTCTTACTATGTCACCGGAATATTGATATTGCTTGGTGTTTTGCTGGGGAGATTTATCTGTGGATTTCTGTGTCCGTTCGGCTGGTTTCAGGAGCTTTTGCATAAGATCCCGTCGCCAAAGCTCTCTACCCAAAAGCTGAAACCGTTGCGTTATCTGAAATATGGTATTTTGCTGGTGATGGTGATTCTTCTCCCGATGGTAGTCGTCAATGAGCTGGGAATGGGGGATCCGTTCTTCTGCAAATACCTTTGTCCGCAAGGCGTGCTGGAAGGTGCGATTCCGTTGTCGATCACCAATGAAGGAATCCGCACGGCACTTGGTACACTTTTTTCATGGAAAGCATTTGTCCTGCTGGCTGTGATACTTGGCAGTGTGTTTTTCTACCGCCCGTTCTGCAAATGGCTGTGTCCGCTGGGAGCATTTTATGCACTTTTGAATCGGGTATCGCTTTTTCAGATGAAGGTGGACAAAGACAAATGCGTATCCTGCGGAGCTTGTGCAAAGGCATGCAAAATGGATGTCGATGTCACCAGACAGCCCAACCATGCCGAGTGTATCCGCTGCGGCATGTGTATGAAATCCTGTCCGACCCATGCCATATGTTATCAATATGGTTTTGGAGATCTATCAAAGGCAAAAGAAATTTCAACAGAAAAAAAGGAGCTTAAAAAATGAAAATGAAAAAGAATCTGATGATGATGTTAGCAGCTTGTCTGGCACTTTCTGTCCCGCTCAGCGGATGCGGCAGTACGGTAAAGGACACTTCTTCAAGCGTGTCCAGTGAAGTATCCGGCGAAGCAGAAACATCCGGAAAATCTTCACAGGAACTTTTGGATGAGGAAAATGCGATCATGGCGAAAAACAATGATCTGTGGGAAAAGGTGTTTGCATCTATGAGCAAAAATGTCACAGAGGACACGCTGAGTTCAAACTACGGCGATGTGCTGATGGCTGCTGTAGACGGTGCAAAAGATCAGTTTACTGATGCAGAATATGAAACGCTGAAATCAGATGCAGAACAGATCCGCAAAATTGAAGAGGAGATCGCAGCACTTCCGACGGATTCTTCTGAGGAGCAGACCAGCGATGCGTCTGGCACTGCATTCCCGCAGTTTGAGGGAAAAGATCTGGACGGAAATAAGGTGGACAGCAGTGTTTTCGCTGAGAATGCTGTGACAGTGGTGAATTTCTGGTTCAACGAATGCAAACCCTGTGTGGAGGAGCTCAGTGAAATGAATGCCCTGAATGATCGCATCAAAGAACAGGGCGGTGAAGTGCTTGGTGTAAATGTCGGTGCACTTGACGGTGACGAGCAGAATATTGCGACGGCGAAACAAATTCTGGAAACAAAGGGAGCGAAATATCGGAACATCTATTTTGATTCTGACAGCGATGCCGGAAAATTTGCACTGGGTGTCACTGCGTTCCCGACAACGTATGTCATTGACAGAAACGGCAATATCGTGGGCGAAGCACTTATGGGCGGCATTGACAATGACGAAAATCTCAGTACACTTCAGAATACCATTGATGAGGTTCTCGCAAAAGATGCTCAAAAGTAAAGGCAATACCGCACAAAGCCTGTGCATAAGATGCGTCGACAAATTTTTCGGCAGATTGCATAAAGTTCCGCAGATATACATTTACACAAGATCATATGACAATAATGCAAAAGTACATGACAAAAATGATATACACCGCAATGTGAAATTGCTATAATAGACACAACAAGCAAAACGGCACATTTCACAGGAGGGAATGTATATGAATTTGAGAAAAGTCGTAGCTGGTTTTACGGCAGCACTGCTGTCTGTAACAACAGCATCCATTTTTCCGACGAAAACAGTTTCTGCCGCTGACGTTTGTGTCATTGATACAGACACAGAGTATCAGACGATTCGTGGATTCGGCGGAATCAACCATCCGGAATGGGCAGGAGATCTGACGCAGGCACAGCGGCAGACGGCATTTGGAAACGGAGAGAATGAACTGGGGCTGACGGTACTTCGGGTGTTTGTAAATCCGGACAGCAGCCAGTGGAACAGAGCACTCCCGACTGCACAGTTTGCGACGCAAATGGGTGTCACTGTTTTTGCATCACCGTGGGAACCGCCGGCAAATCTAACGGAATCCGGCGGAAGCAACGGTAAGCTGCATCTGCCCAAATCCAATTATGCTGCCTATGCAAAGCATCTGAATGATTTTGGCACTTACATGAAAAATAATAATGTTGACTTGTACGCTGTCTCTGTACAGAATGAACCGGATTATGCGTCCGAGTGGACATATTGGTCTACTGATGAAACAACAGACTTCATTGCCAACTATGGCGATCAGATCACAAGCACCCGCCTGATGTCACCGGAATCTTTTCAGTATGTACCGGAAAATGCCTCATGGGTGCCGGACGGCGGCAAGAAATTTTACCGGAAAATCTTGAATAACAGCAAGGCAATGGCAAACTGTGACTTGTTCGGTACGCACTTTTACGGCACACAGCGTTCATGGATGGACTTTCCGGAACTGGAAAACAGCGGAAAAGAAATCTGGATGACAGAAGTTTATGTTCCAAACAGTGACAAGGATTCGGCGAATCGCTATCCGGAGGCACTGCAGGTTTCGGAAAATATCCATAATGCTATGGTTGTGGGCAATATGAGTGCCTATACCTGGTGGTATATCCGCCGGAATTATGGTTTGATGACGGAAGACGGAAAGATCAGCAAGCGTGGGTACTGCATGGCACAATACTCCAAATATGTTCGTCCCGGCGATGTGCGGATCGATGCTACGGAACAGCCGGCAGACAATGTCTATGTGTCTGCATATAAGGGCGATGACAATCAGGTAACCATTGTTGCCATTAACAAGGGAACAGAAAGCTATTCGCAGCAGTTCGCTGTAGATGCTGATGCACAAATTACAGAGGTTGACCGTTATCGTACTTCCGCCTCTGAAAATCTGGCGAAAACGGAAGATCTGGAGCATGACAGCAGCAGCTTCTGGGCACAGCTCCCTGCGGAAAGTGTTTCTACGTTTGTTGTGACATTGGAAGACCAGCCGGTAGAACCGGATGAAAACGGTTATTATTTTCACGATACTTTTGAGTCGGACAACTGCGACTGGCAGGGACACGGTGCAGCAGATATTGCACTGAGCGGAAGAATACCGTATCAGGGAACCAATGCACTTTTGGTGCAGAATCGTGCCAGTGCGTGGAACGGAGCAGAAAAAACGCTGCCGGCAAAAGCATTTCAGGCTGGAAAAGAATATAGTTTCAGCGTATGCCTGAATTACATGGACGGAGAAAGTTCCAAAAATGCTGCACTTTCTCTACAGTACACAGATGCTGCCGGAGAAACGAAGTACGCCAGAATTGCGTCTGCTTCCGCAGCAAAAGGAAACTATGTGCAGCTCGCAAATCCCAGTTTCAAACTGCCGGAGGGCGGAAAGAATTTTAAAATTTATGTGGAAACGGAAGGCGATACAGATAATTTCTATATCGATGAGGCAATCGGTGCCGTGAAAGGAACTGTGATCGACGGACCGCCTGTGGTAACCACCACAACGACGACCACAACAACTACTACCACCACAAAGGCAACGACAACAACTACAAAGGCAACGGTAACGATCACAAAGGCGACCACCGCAACTTCTGCTTCGGCGACGACAGCGGCAACCACGACAGTGATAACAGAAAAACCGCCTGTAAATACCGGCGACGTCAATGCAGACGGCAAGGTAAATCTGGCAGATGTTGTGCTTTTGCAAAAGTGGCTGCTTGGCGTTCCGGAAACAAAGCTTGCTGACTGGCAGGCAGGGGATCTGCATGCAGACGGTGTGCTGAATGGTTTCGACCTTTGTCTGCTCCGGCATACAGCGACATCTTCCGGCAATATCTGACGATGCAGTTTACAGATATGTTTTGTGCATCGTTGCTCTGAATTATGACATTTTGTTTCATCTGATTTCCTATAAAAACCCGAGATTCTCATGTGGGATCTCGGGTTTTCCTTTTGCAGTGGATTTTTGTATTTGACATGCTTCACAAAATATAGTATAATATTGTTATCAATTATGATTGTATTGACTAAAACTTCGCCAGTGAGAACTTTAGGCAATACCGCACAAAGAGTGTGCGACAGATGCGTCGTCAAATTTTTCGTCAG
>NZ_KI260362.1:29648-31053 GCF_000468015.1 Ruminococcus callidus ATCC 27760
TCGCCAGATGCTCTTTGTGCGGTATTGCCTTTACAAAGAGAGGAGTGAAAATTCTGCCATGTCTGAACAATCTTCTGTGCAGCACGTTTTGACCAAATCGCAGCTCTGCTATTTCAGCCGGCAGTTTTCCAATATGTTTGGACTGCCGGTACGCCTCTACCGACAGCAGGAGAAGATCTACACCTATTCTCCGGTGCAGCTGGCAGCAGATCCTGTGATTCTCTGCATTGATGCACTTTTGCAGGAAACCGCACCACTGGGCTATTTTTCCTATCACGATATGTTTTACTATGGCTATGTCCGGCATCAGTCGTACTGCTTTGTCGCCGGACCAGTCAGCGAACTGGCAATTTCGGAACACGAATTGAAAAAGCTGGGAGGTTCGCTGCATTTGCTGCCTGAACAGTTTTCTGTGTTTGCAGCTGAGATGAAAACGCTTTCGGGAATGCATCCGGATACCCTTTTGCAGGCAATGATCCTGTACAATTTCACAGTCAACCGAACCATGTACGACATTTCTGATCTGCGAATCCAGCAAAGGGAACAGAAAACCATTACAGCAGAAATGAAAGAAAATGAAATCCTGTCCGATCCGGAAAACAGAAATCCAGAAGGGCACATGCGTTCTCTGTCGATTGAGCAGGACATCATTCGGAAGGTGCAGCAGGGCGACGTAGACGGTCTGATCGATGGTGCAACAAAAATTCCGGCAGTTCGTTCCGGACAGCTTGCACCGCAGCTGCTGCGGCATCACAGGAATTTTTTCATTCGGCTGGAAACCATTGTTTCCCGTGCGGCGATCCAGGCTGGTCTGCCTGCCGAAGAAGTTTTGGAAACGGAGGAACATTACATTTCCAAATGCGAATCCCTGCCGGACATGGAACGAATCAAGAACTTGCAGTATCACATGATCCTGGACTATGCCGATCAGGTGCGAAAGCTGAAACAGTGCGGCGGCAGCCAGTCCCGATTGGTGCGAAATGTGTTGCAGTATATCCGCAGTCATATGGCAGAACCGATCCGCACCGCAGACATCGCAGCATACTGCGGCAAAAGCCGCGGCGGACTGACTACGGAATTCAAAAAGCAAACAGGCAGGACGCTGTCTGATTTTATCCAGCAGCAAAAAATGCAGGAGGCAGAAACACTGCTGTTGAAAACAGAGCAAAATCTCTCCCAGATCAGCAGTCTGCTGGGGTTCTCGTCCCAGAGCCATTTTACACGAGTTTTCAAAGAAGTTCACGGTATGACACCCACAGAATTTCGAAAATCGCAGGGATAAAATTTACTTTACAAATATATAAATTGCATGACAATTCTGCAATACAAGAAATCTTCCTTCTGTTACAATAAATGTAGTTTGAATCGAAATTTACATCAACAAAAGGAGGAATTTTTTGTATGA
>NZ_KI260363.1 GCF_000468015.1 Ruminococcus callidus ATCC 27760
GGGGAGGCTTATGCACAAGCCTGCGGGGCGATGTTGCAGATTTCCATGAAGAATCCTCTAAATCCATTGACAAAACGGTAAAAATGGATTATAATTGTAAAGGCAGTCCGACAAAAAACAGGTTTTCTGCTTCCTTGCCGTAGAACTGCCGCACAAAATCTGCGGACGTGTTTCCGTGTTTGGACAAGGACACGCCCTGAAAAGATCGAATTTTGGTATGAGGTGCAGCAATGAAAGTTCGCAGAAAGAAAAATCCCCACAATACAAAACTCTGGATTAATACCATGATCGGTGTCCTTTGCGGATTTATCGTGGTAGTATTTATCATCGTACTTCTGACACAGACCGGCAAGCCCAAGGTGGAGCAGCAGCTTTCTCCGGCGGCAAATGCACAGGCTCCGGTTGCTACACAGACGGAAGCCCCCACAGAGGCTCCCACCGAACCGCCTGCCCTGCTGACATATCCCACACCGGCAGACAACCTCACAGAACTGACCGCTTCGAATATCTCCAGCGAACATGCTGTGCTGCTGGACGTGGAAAACAACACCGTTCTGGCACAGCGGGATCCGGACGCACGCATTTATCCGGCATCGATGACAAAGATCATGACGCTTTTAGTGGCGGCGGAACATATCGAAAACATGGACGATACATTTACCATGACTTACGAGATCATTGCCCCGCTGATCGAAGCGGAAGCTTCCCGTGCCGGCTTTGAAGAGGGTGAAACCGTTTCCCTGAAAGATCTGATGTACGGGATCGCATTGCCCTCCGGTGCAGATGCTACCACCGCGATCGCCATTTATCTCTGCGGCTCTGAGGACGAATTCGTCAAGCTGATGAACGAAAAGGTGGAAGAGCTGGGGCTGAAAAATACCCACTTCACCAACGCCAGCGGACTTTACGACCCCAACCACTACAGCACTGCCACAGACATTGCCATGCTGATGTCTGCGGTCATGGAAAATGATACCTGCCGCGAAATTCTGGGCACTTATCAGTACACCACCACTGCCACAGAGCAGCACCCGGAAGGCATTCTGCTGGAGAGCACCATGTACAGCCGCATGTACGGCAACGAAGTCACCGGCATTTCCATTGATGCCGGAAAGACCGGCTACACCGACGAGGCAGGCAACTGTCTGGTCAGCTATGCCACTGACACCGAGGGCAAGCATTTTATCGCTGTCACCGCCAAAGGCCCTACTTATTGGAGAGCCGTATTCGATACCTTTGCGATCTATGGTCTGATCCACAACGGCTATCCTATGCCGACAGACCTAAGCCCAGTGGAAACCGATGAAAACGGTTCTGCCGTGGACCCTACAGACACGTTCACCGATACTACTGATACTGCTGTGCCGGCTGCATAACCGAAACAGCAGCTTTCACAGGAAAGGAGGCTGGTTCCACGCTATGAGCAAACGGAAACAAAGACACATGAGTCCCGCCGGCTTTCTCCTTGCGTTAGTGCTCCTGATTGTCGGGATCTTCGCACTGGACGCATTTTACCGCGTTTTCTTGCAGAATGTTCCCGAAAATATTGTGGGCGTGGGCGGATTTGCTTCTACGCCGTCCGCCTCTGACACTTCTTCCGCAGGAGAGGAAAACGCTGATACCACCGAAGCAACACAACCCAGCGGAACAGTACTACAGCTGACCGCAGCCGATGAGGCAAACGGCTCTCTGATTCTGGTAGATGCCGCACATCCCTATGCCGGTGCACAGGCATGGACAGACTTTTCCGCCGTGACGGACACCAACGTCAAGCCCAGAGATACTTCCCTGCAAATGCAGTCGGAAATCACGGAGCCGCTGTGCAGTCTGTTCGATGCATACGCCGCTGCAAATGGCTATGCCAATCTACAGGTTTACAGCACGCTGGACACCACGCTGAGCAGCACCTCCATTTATACCAATGTTCTCCCTGACCGCAGCAGCGGCTACGGCTTTGACATTGGTCTGATCACCAGCACCGGCGAAGTTGTTCCCTACATCACCAAACGCAATGAGTGGATGGTGACGAACTCGTGGGAATACGGCTTCATTCTGCGGTATCCCAGCGACAAGACAGAAACCACCGGCACACCCTACGCCCCGCACCACTTCCGGTATGTGGGCAAGATTCACGCGGCGATCATGCACGAAAACAACTTCTGTCTGGAGGAATACCTGGACTATCTCCGGAATTACACCATGGAATCCGGCGGGCTGGCATATTCTGACGGCGTACAGTCTTACACGATCTACTACGTTCCCGCAGATGCCAGCGGCACCACAACGGTTTCCCTGCCGGAAAATGCAGTCTACACCGTTTCCGGTGACAACAGCAGCGGCTTTATCATCACCCTGACAAACGGAGCTGTCACGCCGGACAGCGGTTCTACAGAACCGGCATCTGAAACCGGCACTACAACCGCCGCTTATTAAAGGCAATACCGCACAAAGAGCGTCTGGCGAC
>NZ_KI260364.1 GCF_000468015.1 Ruminococcus callidus ATCC 27760
ACGGTGCCGTTGGTGCGACAGGTCCCACCGGTGCAACTGGTGCCGCCGGTGTCGTTACGCCGGCAGCTGCGGTAGCGGAGGCCAGCAGCGTGGATAACATTGTGGAGCAGTTCAACCTGCTGCTGCGAAATATGCGGGAAGCAGGTCTGCTGGAGTCTTAAGAATCAGAAAAGGCTGTCCTTTCTCAAAAGGGCAGCTTTTTTCTATGCAGACGTGCGTTTCAGCGTGGACGTGCGGACAAATGCAGTTCACCCTGCGGAATCCCATGGCATAAAAATAACCGCATTTTCCGGCAAAAAAGCCCTTGACAAATGCGGCGTTCTGACGTATAATAAAGATAGAAAGAGCATACCAGTAGACGGTCTGCTCCCACTGCTTTAGATTAAAAAAGATTTAACCGCCGCAAGTTTGGTCGCTTATGGGCGGTTATTTCTTTTTCTTGCCGTGGTGATTCTGATTACTATTTTTATGATTATAGTAAATGTACAAGATCACGCTGATCAAATCCAGCAGAAAGCTGCCGATTCTCAGCAAATCACCTAAAGTGATGTATTGATCCATCATACCGATCACCTCCCAACTGTTGTAAATTCAGCAGTGGGAGTGGAAGCAAAAGAAAATTCAAACCGCCTACCGTTTCAGGTATGCCCTCGAAA
>NZ_KI260365.1:0-3158 GCF_000468015.1 Ruminococcus callidus ATCC 27760
CACCAGAAAGAACGCTGCAAAGCTCGCAGCCGACTTTTTCGGAACGGGACGCTACGAGGATACAGCACGCCGAAACGGCTACTACACTTGGTCGGCTTGGGATGACTTAGGCAGGGAGTGGAAATTCCAAAGGGACGTCAGCATTGCCGGAGCGGACAGCGAAAAGTGCGAACTGGTAACGCCGATTCTGCACTACGAGGACATTGAAATCTTGCAGGAACTGGTACGCCGATTGCGGAAAGCCGGAGCAATTTCCCACGCCGGAGTTGGTGCAGGCGTTCACATCCACATCGGAGCGAATGGGCACACACCGCAAACCCTGCGAAACCTCGCCAACATCATGGCAAGCCACGAATCCTTGCTTGCCGAGGCTTTGAAACTCGATACCAATCGGAGCGACATTATTGCCGAACGATTGACCCGAACTTTTTGGAGCAAGTCAATCGGAAAAGACCTCGCACGATGGCACAATTCGCCGACATCTGGTACACCTCGCAAGGACAGGATTGCGGCAGAAATCAACACTACAACAACAGCCGATACCATATGTTAAACTACCATGCGACCTTTACCAAAGGTACGATTGAGTTCCGATTGTTCCAATTCGACCGACCGGAAAACGGTAAAAAGAATGGCTTGCACGCCGGGCAATTGAAAAGTTACATTCAGCTTTGCTTGGCACTTTCGGAACTTGCAAAGGAGCTGCGAACGGCAAGCCCAAAACCCCAGCAGCACGAGAATCCGAAATTCGCCATGCGAACATGGCTGATTCGGCTGGGATTAGTTGGCGAGGAATTCGCCACCGCCAGAAACTTTCTCACCAAAAACCTCTCCGGAAACTCCGCATGGAGATTTGGCAACTAAGAGACATAGCCTTATGCCTCCCCATTCGACCGCTTCGGCGGTCTTGTGGTGGTAGAAGGGTAAGCCTCTAGCGGCAAAAACAAAGCCTTTCGGAAAGGATTTTTTCTATGAAACGATTTTACATCGCCTACGGTTCGAATCTCAACGTTCGGCAAATGCGGATGCGTTGTCCGGATGCAGTAATCATCGGGACGGCATTCATTCCCGATTATCGGCTGCTGTTCAAGGGCAGCAAATCCGGCAACTACCTCACCATCGAACCGCATTCCGGCAGTCGAGTGCCTGTGGCAGTCTGGGCTGTTTCGGCACGAGATGAACGGAATCTTGACCGATACGAGGGCTTTCCGGATTTCTACTACAAGAAAGGTTTTTCGCTGGACGTGAAACAATCGGAAAGCAGAAAAATCTGCAAGCTGACGGCGTTTGCCTACATCATGCACGAGGAACGAAAGTTAGGATTGCCGAGTACCTCATATCTCCAAACTTGCGGTACGGGATACCGTGACTTCGGTTTTGATTTGCAATATTTGCTGGATGCGATGGATGCCAGCCGAAAGGTGGTGCAGTAAGATGGAGAAAAAGATTTGCCCAATTTGCGGAAATCCCTACACCGGACATCCGGCACTTTCCAGAACCGATGACAAAACGGAAATCTGCTCGGATTGTGGTATCAGGCAGTCGCTGCAAAGCATCGGGATTTCGCCGGAGGAACAGGAAAAAATCCTGTCGATTATCCATAGGCCGCAGTCCAATCTTGGTGCGACACTCCTTCGCTTTCGGGCAGAATCCTGCCTCAAGCTCGGTCGCCATACGGATTCTGGGGAGGAAAAGTAAATGCGTGTTTTGATAATTGAGCCAAGGAAATGTCCCCATGTTGCCGAGATTGACGGCTCTTTGAAATCCATGCAAGAGATAGTCGGCGGTCATATCGAAGCCATCTGTCCATTTGCGGACAAGGTGGCGATTGTTTGCGATGAGGAATCAAAATTAAAAAGTGATACGGAATGGAATCGATTGATACCGGAATGCAACGATGTCATCAAGGGTACGTTTTTCATCTGCGGAGTTGATGGTGCGGAATTTACCGACCTATCGCCGGAACTAGCGGAAAAATACCGGAATTATTTCCGATATCCTCCCATTCGGATTGACGAGAACGGCAGCATTCACGTTATCGACTGATTTTTCGATTCCTTGCCCACAAAAGCCTCCACGTTTCGGCGTGTGGGGCTTTTGCTTGTACTGCGGAAAACTATCGCTTTGCATCTGCAAGCCAACACGTGCGAACGTGGCGATTCCGTTTTTTCTTGGTGTATCATACACAAATATCTCGCACGGATATGGCTGTATATTCTGGTACTTTAGCCGCTTGATAAGTCTCCGAAAAAGAGTTATTATGTGACACAACGGAACGGCAAAGCCGACCGAATTACGATTTTTTGGAGGAACTTATCATGAAGGAAATCAAGATTTACAACACGCTGAAGGTTGTCGCTGCATCGAATGAAACGGAGTTTTTGGTGGATGCCATGTCCTACGCAGATGAAATTGCAGAGGCAGTAGCCGAATACGATGACGGCGATTTGGCGAAGTATGCCGATGCTCGCAACGGCGACAGCTACTATAAAAAGCTGAAACGGATTCATGTTTCCGTTGAAATTTACAACCACGAGCTTTACGGCGTTGCAAATTGCACAGTGGCGGATGACTGGAACGAAACCGACACGGAACAGTTGAAAAGTTATTTGACCGGACAGTGGGCAGATGGGTTTGGCGAGGGACTGGAGCAGCAAGATGTGGCTGCCTTCACCGAGTTGGAATCCTACGAAGAGTACGATGAGGAGAATGACGAATTTTATGAATCCGAATGCGAGGTTTCCTACTACGTGACCGTCAGCTTTTGGCAGGATAAAAACTACCGCATTTTGACAGAAAAAGAGTTGAAAGGCTAAACTGAATGCCTACCGATTTGCCCGTAAAAGCCTCTACGTTTCGGCGTGTGGGGCTTTTGCTTGTGCTGCGGAAAACTATCGCTTTGCAGCTGCAAGCCCACACGTGCGAACGTGGCGACTCCGTTTTTCCTTGGTGTATATTACACAAATACCTCGCTCGGATATAGCTGTATATTCTGGTACTTTAGCCGCTTGCTATACGCCGAAAGGTATGGTAATATACAGTTACCGAAAGGGGTGCGGGTGTCCGGTGGACACCTCTGCGAAGCAGAAGCACCGACCGAGGCGACAGCCGAGACAACAACCAAAAAAACGGAGGAAAAACACAATGGTAGCATACGG
>NZ_KI260365.1:3258-3578 GCF_000468015.1 Ruminococcus callidus ATCC 27760
AAAACGCAGAAAGCCTTGCAAAGGCAGATGCCGAGGAAAACGGAACGACCTTTGAGGAAATCGACAGCATCGACTTTACGGAAAAGGAAATCGATGACGATGCCCTTTTCGATGAGGAGTACGAAAACGCCTGCGAATTTGAATGGGAGTGCCAGACCGGACGGTAACCCAAAACCCACAACCCAAGACCAAAGCCCCGAAAGGGGCTGCGGCTCGTACAGCCGCTGTGTTGCCCCTGTCCGGCGTGGTTTTGTTTCCTCCGAGTGTTTTTCCCTTTCTCACAAACGCCCCACACAGGGCAACGTGGGGCTTGCTTTTTT
>NZ_KI260366.1 GCF_000468015.1 Ruminococcus callidus ATCC 27760
CGGCTATGTTATTCTGACACCGATGTAGAGGCTCTGCGGGAGTCCATTTCGCAGGAGCGTGCAGAACAGTTTGTGGAAATGCTGGCGGGATTCGGTCACGAAAGCCCCGTGGAACATGTGACATTTACATTTGGGATCGAGGGCGTTTCCCGTTCGTTTCTGGCACAGGTGACCCGTCACCGCATTGCTTCGTTCTCTGTGCAGAGCCAGCGGTATGTGCGGCAGGATCACTTTGTCTTTGTGACACCGCCGGCAATTGTTGCCGAGCCGGAACTGCTGCGGGAATACGAAAACGCCATGCAGCAGTCCATTGACAGCTACAACCGGCTGGCGGACGCGTTGGCGGCGAAATATGTGCCGGAATTTCTGGCACAGGGCTGCACCGAAAAGGCAGCCCGCACCAAGGCGGAGAAAAAGGCGATCGAGGACGCACGGTATGTGCTGCCTAACGCCTGTGAAACCAAAATGATCCTGACCATGAATGTCCGTAGTCTGCGGAACTTTTTCCGGCTGCGGTGCTGCAATCGGGCACAGTGGGAGATTCGGGAAGTGGCAACGGAAATGCTCCGGCTCTGCTGTGAGGTTTCTCCTGCCCTGTTCCGCACCGCCGGTCCGTCCTGCTACTGCGGCGGCTGTACCGAGGGCAAGAT
>NZ_KI260367.1:0-671 GCF_000468015.1 Ruminococcus callidus ATCC 27760
CGCCGATGGTTTCACAAAGGCTGTACAGCCATTCCAGAATATTGTCATAGCTGACCTGCATGCGTGCGGTGTTCTGCCAGCAGTCACCGGATACTGTTCCCATGGAAAAACCGGGCAGATTGCGGATTCCGGCAGAGATGACATTGCGGGACAGCACCTTGCGGACGATGTCCTCATAGCTGCCGTTTGCGGTGATGGTGGGATAGATGATTCTTCGTTCCAGCAGGCAGGCAAGAAACCGTCCGGTGACTGTCAGGTAATCGCCCTTTTCGGCATCCGTCTCCAATTGCAGAGATTCAATGATGCCGAAGTGCTGTGCATCATCGCTCCTTGCCACAATTCTGCCACGCTGAAAGATGGATACATTCTGCGGACTGGCAGCGATATACACCTCAAAACAGCCGCACTGGTAAAACTCAATGTCCCACAAAAGCGACGAATAGCTGTCGCAGATGGCTTCCAAAGAAACAGAAATGTGGTCTTTCAGAGCCGTCAAGCTGTAAATTTCCAACTGCATAGCTATACCCCCAGATAAGAATTGCGGTGCATCAAAGTCACACGCAGCTTTTTTACACCACGAACTGCCTCGACCCGAAAGATATTTGTGCCTTCCTTCAAGGTCAGCCAAGTAGAGCCAGAAACCAGCCGGTTCAGGATGTTGCTGTCCACGC
>NZ_KI260367.1:771-1054 GCF_000468015.1 Ruminococcus callidus ATCC 27760
AAGGTGACGGTCTTGTTTCCGGTTTTCGTGGTAACCGTAATGACATCGCCGGTCAGAATATCACCTTTGATTTGCAGATATTCGCCGTTTTCATTGTAGATGGTCGGAGTCACTGCCACCACTTCCTGCGGAATGTCGCTGGGCAATGCCTCAATTCGCAGTGTGAATCCAGTTTCATCCCCGTCATTGGTGATGGAAAACAGGTTGCTGTTGGAATATACGCCCAAAGGAAACGGAGCATCGTTCTCCGGAAAGGGAAAGTGAAATGCTCCGGTGATGCCGC
>NZ_KI260368.1 GCF_000468015.1 Ruminococcus callidus ATCC 27760
TGTAGTAGAAATGGGGATACCCCTCATAGCGGTCGAGGGCAAGTTCATCTCGTTCCGACATCGACCAGACTGCCGCCGGAACGGTACAGCCCTGTTTGGGCTCGATGGTCAGATAGGAACCGGTCTTGCTGCCCTTGAACAGCAGCTGGTAATTTGGAATCTCCGCAGTTCCCACAATTTTGGCATCCGGGCAGCGGAACTGCATCTGTTTCACGTTCAGATTGCTGCCATAGGCAAGGTAAAACTTTTTCATGCAATCAAATCCTTTCTGAAAGGGATACCCTTTCACCACCATAAGACCGTCGAAGCGGTCTGGTGTAGCTGGTAGCAAAAGGCTGTCTCTTTATCTGCCGAACCGGAAGGCGGCATCGCCGTCCAAGTTTCTGGTGAGGAACGTTCTGGCGGTGGCGAACTCCTCGCCAACCAGACCCAATCGAATCAGCCATGTTCGCATGGCGAATTTCGGATTTTCCGTTTGCTGTGGCTTTGGACTTGCTGTTTTCAGTTCCTTTGCCATTTCGGAAAGGGCAAGGCAAAGCTGAATGTAGCTTTTCAATTGCCCAGCATGGAGTCCATTTTTCTTTTCAGCTGTAGGCTTGTCAAACTGGAAAAGTCTGAATTCGATTGTTCCCTTTGTAAAAGTTGCGTGATAGTTCAGCATATGGTATCGGCTGTCGTTGTAGTGCTGATCTCTGCCATAATTTGCACCGTTCGCCGTATACCAGATGTCTGCAAACTGTGCCATGTTGGTGGGCTTTTTCTGGTTCAGCTGTTCGATGAATTGGGGATTGACCGT
>NZ_KI260369.1:0-1230 GCF_000468015.1 Ruminococcus callidus ATCC 27760
AATTGGGGCGTAGGGTCAGCGGCGACTCGCCGCAGTGGGAATTTTTACACGGTATTCGATGTAGTCCTCGTGCTGGATCTTCTGGGACTCCGCCGCGATTCCCACCGCCTGCATGGTTTCCACCGCTTTCGTGATCGTGTTCACAAAAATCCGCACATTCTGGAACACCTTGCTCCGCTTCTTGTAGCTGTTCTGTACCTTCTTTTTCCCGATCACTTCCTCCACGGCGGCTTCGGTTTTCTCTACGTTCAGATTCTGCTTTACCACCCGTTCCAGCACCGCCAGCCGTTCCGCCGGAGCCGCCAGCCGCAGCAGTGCACGGGCATGCCGTTCCGTCAGATTGTACTTCATAATGACTTCCCGCTCGTCCGCCGTCAGCCGCAATAACCGCAGCTTGTTGGCAATGGTGCTCTGTGCCTTGCCCAGCTTCGCCGCTGCGTCCTCCTGCGTCATACCGTAATATGTAATCAACTTTTCAATGGCACTTGCCTCGTCAAAAAATGACAGATCCTGCCGCTGAATGTTCTCCACCAGTGCCATAATGGCGGAGTTGCGGGAACTGATGTCCAGAATGATGCACGGCACTGCCCGCAGCCCCGCCAGCTTTGCTGCCCGCAGCCGCCGCTCTCCTGCAATGAGTTCATAGCGGTTCTCCCCGCGGCGGACGGTGAGGGGCTGTAAGATCCCATTCTGGAGAATGCTGTCCGCCAGCGACTGAATGTCCGCAATGTCAAATTCACTCCGCGGCTGGTGCGGGTTCGGGCGAATGTCGCTGATGTCCACCTCCACGACCCGATTGATGGGCTTTTCTTTGGTAAATGTCAAAAATCCTGCCATAACTGCTGTACTTCCTTTCTTTGCCGCCGGTGCGGCTTGTCTGTCTGAAAAAACGCTGCATAACGCCCGCCTGACGGCTTCGCATCGCTTCCATATCCCCATTGTAACAGATTCGGGAAATGATTGCTACTGAAAAATTCCGCCTGATTCGGGCATTTTCACCGCCGCTTTCGGAAATACCCCGACCAGCCGACACCATTTCCCATAAACCCAACTGCATTCGCAGGGGGAACCTGTCAGGGTTTGCGATATTTTTTTTGACGGGGAATGTTTCACGTGAAACATTCTGCACGGAAAAATTCCGGAAAACGCTTTACAAGGCGAAAAAATCGTGCTATAATAAAATAGTATTGGTATGTGTTAAGGCAACACCGCACAAAGCCCGCCTGACGG
>NZ_KI260369.1:1330-8094 GCF_000468015.1 Ruminococcus callidus ATCC 27760
GCACCTTACGCACAAGCTTTGTGCGGTGTTGCCTCAAACATACTTTCAATCAAATTCGGTGTGCTGGAGCAACTCGTTTTCAACACACCGCAGGAAAGGAGAACCCGCGTGAGTATTGTGTATGCAGTTGCCAACCAGAAAGGCGGCGTGGGAAAATCCACCACCGTGGTGAATCTGGGGGCATATCTGGGTTCCCGCGGCAAGCGTGTACTCTGCGTGGACATCGACCCGCAGGGCAACACCACCACCGGTCTTGGCATCAAGAAAAAACAGCTGCCGGTTTCTTCATATGAGGTGCTGGTGGGGAAGTGCAGCATACAGGAAGCCATTGTCCGCACAGCGTTTGAAAACGTCAGCCTGCTGCCGGCGAAGAACACCCTTGCCGGTGCGGAACTGGAACTGTCCGCCATGGACAATCGCATGAACCGGCTGAAAATGCAGATTCTGACCTGTAAACTGGACTATGACTATATCCTGATCGACTGCCCGCCGGCACTGGGGCTGCTCACCGTCAATGGACTGGTGGCGGCAGATCAGCTGATTATTCCCATGCTGGCAGAGTTCTACGCACTGGAAGGTCTGTCCCAGCTGACCAACACCATTAAGGTGGTACGCAGCAACTATAACCCCAATCTGGACATCGGCGGCATTCTGTTCGTGATGTTTGACCAGCGGCTCAACGTGTCCCGACAGGTGGAAGAAGAAGTCAAAAAGTATTTCCCGAACAAGGTCTTTCAGACGAAAATTCCCCGCAACGTGCGGCTTTCGGAAGCCCCCAGCCACGGCAAACCGGTGATGTATTACGACCGGTTTTCCAAGGGGGCAGAGGCGTATATGCTGCTGGGTCTGGAATTGCTGGGAGAAAAACCGCCGGAGAAAAAACGGCGGCTGTTGTCGTTCGGCAAGAAAAGGGAGAGTGGTGACCAATGACGATCGGCGGACTGGGCAGCGGTCTGGATTTTCTCTATGATGAAAATGCCACCGAGGTGCAGGTGAAAAAGACGCTCCGCGTTTCGGAACTGGAACCCAATCGGGACCAGCCCCGCAAACAGTTCAGCGATGAAGCCATTCAGACGCTGGCGGATTCCATTCAGCAGTACGGCATGATCCAGCCCATTCTGGTGCGTCCGCTGGGGCTGAATTATCAGATCGTCGCCGGCGAACGCCGCTTGCGTGCAGCGAGAATGCTGGGCATGGACGAAGTGCCGGTGGTGATTCGGGAACTGACCGACGAGGAAACCATGGCGGTGGCTCTGATCGAGAATCTCCAGCGGGAGGACCTGAACCCACTGGAAGAAGCCAACGCCTACGCACAGCTGATGGACATGTTTCACCTGACGCAGGAGGAAGTGGCGAAGCGTGTGGGAAAATCCCGCAGTGCCGTGGCGAATTCCCTGCGGCTGCTGAAGCTGCCGGAAGATGTGAAAACACTGGTGGAGGACGGCGGACTGAGTGCCGGACATGCCCGTGCACTGCTGGGCATCTCTGACGAGAAGCTGCTCTCTGAAACGGCGGCAAAGGCGGCAGACGGAAAGCTGACTGTCCGTGCCGTGGAAAAGATCGCTGCCGACAGCGAAAAGCCGGAAAAACGGACGAAGTTCAGCCATAAGGACAGCTTCTATAAGGAGATCGAGATCAGTCTGGAAAGCCGTCTGGGACGGCGTGTCACAGTGACCGCCGGAAAAAACAAGGGCACACTGAATCTGGAATTCTACGATAAAGACGATTTGTCTGCACTGGCACAGAAGCTGACAAAAGAGTAAGGCAGCGAGGGTGTTTCACGTGAAACATTGTTCGCCTCTACATACTGTGTAATTTTTGAAACATTATAGATCAGGCTCCCTTGAAAAGGGAGCTGGCAGCCGCAGGCTGACTGAGGGATTTTTCTGTGAAATCTGCAATTTAAGAAAATTTTTACCAGAATCCCTCCACCAGCTTTGCTGGTTCCCTTCCCTTTTCAAGGGAGGCTTATTCCTATAATTTTAACTGTTACATAGTACTAAGTACTACATACTGTAATCTTGTGGGCATCCCACATACATAAAGGAAGGAAAAAAACATGATCGATATGAAATGGATCCGGAACGATCCGGAAAAAGTCAAGGAAAACATCCGCAAGAAGTTTCAGGACGACAAGCTGCCGCTGGTAGACGAAGTTGTGGAACTGGATCAGAAATTCCGAGAAGCAAAGGTACAGGGCGACGAACTCCGCAGCCAGCGGAAGTCTATCAGCAAGAAGATCGGTGCCCTCATGGGACAGGGCAAAAAGGAAGAAGCCGAAGCTGTCAAGGCAGAGGTGGGTGCGATCGGCACCAAGCTGGAAGAACTGGAAAAGGCAGAAACAGAACTGTCTGCCCGTATCCGCGAGATCATGCTGGTGATCCCGAACTTCATTGATGACTCCGTGCCGATCGGTAAGGACGATTCCGAAAACGTGGAAGTAGAGCGTTTCGGCGAGCCGGTTGTGCCGGATTTCGAAGTGCCGTATCACGTGGACATTATGGAAAAACTCCATGGCATCGACATCGACGCAGCCCGCGACACCAGCGGTAACGGCTTCTATTATCTGTGCGGTGATATTGCACGGCTGCACTCCTCCATTCTGGCATATGCCCGCGACTTTATGATTAATAAGGGCTTTACCTACTACATTCCGCCGTTCATGATCCGCAGCAACGTGGTGACCGGCGTAATGTCCTTTGCCGAAATGGAAGGCATGATGTACAAGATCGAGGGCGAAGACCTCTACCTGATCGGTACCAGCGAGCACTCCATGATCGGTAAGTTTATCGATACCATTCTGCCGGAAGAAAAGCTGCCCCAGACTCTGACCAGCTATTCTCCGTGCTTCCGGAAGGAAGTGGGTGCACACGGTATCGAGGAACGCGGCGTGTACCGTATCCACCAGTTCGAAAAGCAGGAAATGATCGTTGTCTGCAAGCCGGAGGAAAGCATGGACTGGTTCCATAAGATGTACGGTTATACCGTAGAGTTCTTCCGCAGTCTGGACATTCCGGTTCGGACACTGGAGTGCTGCTCCGGCGATCTGGCTGACCTGAAAGTCAAGAGCCTGGACGTAGAAGCATGGTCGCCCCGTCAGAAGAAGTACTTCGAAGTGGGCAGCTGCTCCAATCTGGGCGACGCACAGGCAAGACGGCTGGGAATCCGCATCAAGGGCAAGGACGGCAACAAGTACTTTGCCCACACCCTGAACAACACCGTTGTTGCTCCGCCCCGCATGCTGATCGCATTCTTGGAAAACAACCTCAACGAGGACGGCTCTGTCCGCATTCCGGAACCCCTGCAGCGGTACATGTTCACTGACTGCATTCGTCCGCAGGACTAAGAGCATATTTCACCTAGGGGAAAGCACGCCTGACGGCTTTATTCAGTGTTCCCCTAGTTTTCCACAGCAAAAATTGCGTGTGTGGAAAACGAAAATAGAATTGAAAATCGGAAAACCGGTTGAAACTGCGATGTTTTCAACCGGTTTTCTCTTTTGTGGAAAAGTGCAATTGTTGAAACATGTGGAAAATACGGAAACGGCTTCTGTGGAAAAACGGGCAGTGGAAATCATGCTGGTAAAGCTGCTTTTCCACAAGGCATGGCTGTTCTGCAAATACAAAAAGCGGACATTTTTCCAGTTGGAAGAACGTCCGCTTTTTGCAGAATGTGTGTACCTCACAGGGATTCAAACTGTGAAATACATTTTGAGAAACGCGTATCTTTCTGGAGAAGAAAGATGCACGCTGAAAATGTCATGGTTACGCTGTCAGCTTTTGCCGCAGCACTGCCAGATCCAGCCCGTTCACGCTGCCGTCGCCGTTGCAGTTTGCCAATGTTGCAGCGGTTTCCGACAGGGACTTGCTGTCCAGCAGGTACTGCTGCAACAGTACCGCGTCTGCTACGCTGACAATACCATCCTCGTTGCAGTCGCCTGTCAGCGTAGTTTCACCGGACTGTTTCACTGCCAGCAGCTGCTGCATCAGCGTGTCGTCAAACATCTTGCAGCTGCTCCGGTTGTAGTGCAAATCGGTGACGTCCCACATTACCGGACACATGTCGCGGGAATAGGCGGCTTCGCAGACCGAGGAAAGAAATCTCCGGACGGATTCTTCTTCCTTGTTCTTTTTCGGGCAGCCGTATTCGCCGATGATGACAGGGATTCCTTTATCCACATAGGTGGTTTTCATGAGATCCATGTTTCGGTTCAGTTCGGCGTAGTCGTCGTCTGTGCCCCAAGTGGAACGCATCTTGCCCCATGAAGCATCTTCTTCCAGAATGGCGAAGCCGGAGGGTGTGTAATAGTGTACGGATACCGCACAGCGTCCCGCCGGATCGTTGGGCATCTGGAACAGGCTGTCACAGGTCAGTTCCACATCAGTGTTATAGCCGGAAATGAGCAGGTGTCGCTGAGGATTGTTGCCGCCGGAGGAACGGATAATGTCCACAAACGTCTGGTTGATCTCATTGACCAGATCATAGGAGTTCGTCTTGCCCTCGGTGCCGCCCCAGCGGTTCCAAAGGCTTTCCCAGCCCAGTTCTTCATTTTGCGATTCAAAAACCAGATAGTCGCTGTAGTCGGCGAATGCATCGCTGACCTGTGTCCAGATCCGCTTGTACTTCTCCATGCAGTTTTCCTTGTCCGTGGGGAAGTTCGCCAGCCAGCCGCCGTCATAGTGCAGATTGAGAATGACATACAGTCCGCAGTCTATTGCCCAGTCCACCACTTCCTGCACCGCAGAAAGGTACTTGTCGCTGATGGTGTAGTTATCCTCCATCATATTCGACCACGCCACCGGTACACGGAGGGTGTCAAAGCCGGCATCTGCGTAACCTTGGATCATCTGCTGGGTAATCACAGGACTGCCCCACGCGGTTTCATAGGATTCCGGTGTGCCGTCCCCCCACTGGGCGATCCAGTCGCCGCAAGATTCGTAGGTGTTTCCCAGATTGATGCCAATGCCCATGTCCTTGACCAGCTGGGCAGTGGTGATGTCCCGCATGGAGGACTGCTTCTGGGGCAGAGCCGACACAGAAGCGGTGCAGCTGCACCAGAGAATACCGGCAGCCATTGCTCCGGCAATTATTTTTTTCATCATTATGATTTCCTTGCGGTCCATGCCGCTGGTGTTTCACCTGTCAGAGTCGTCTTATGCAGAAGTTGCCATACGCACCTGTACACGCCCCTGCTTGCGGAAGTCCGAGGGTGTGCTGCCGCAGTTCTTCTTGAACTGGCGTAAAAAGCTGTAGGTGCACCCATAGCCGCACTGCTCCGCGATCTCGCCCACCGTCAGCCTTGTGGAGGACAGCAGTTCCTTGGCACGCTGCATCTTTGCACAGGTGACATCAGTCATCACTGTGACCCCGAAGGTCTTTTTATAAAGGTGCTGCAAGCCGGAACGGCTCATGCTGACAAAATTCAGCATGGAGTCCACCGTGCCGAACTGCTCCGGTGTCTGGTAGATCCGCATTCGCAGATATGTCAGCTGCTGGTTGTTGTCCCGCAGCTGGAGTGTGCTGTGATGATCGCCGGCGGTGTATTCCCGCCGGATCTTCATGAACAGAATGTTGGCGTACTGGTGTTCGATCTCGCTGTGCATCAGTTCCGCGGAATAGTGTTCATATGCCATTTTCCGGATTAGTTCTGACAGTTCCGCAGCGTTCTGTGTCTGCATCGGCGTGTCAAAGGGCATGCCCTCGTTTCGCAGGGCGAGTTCCTCCTCCGGTGTCATGTTGCAGTAGAACCAGTCGTCTGTATAGGTGCCGTTTTCCGCAGCATAGCGGCAGGCGGTGTGCGGGGTGAAAAAGAGAATTGTATTCTTTTCCAAACGCAACTTTTTCCCGTTCAACAAAAATCGTGCAGGGGATTTTACCAAAAGGAACAGATAACAGCCCGGTCCCTTCGGATAATCCATCACAAAATCTGCACCGTGGGTATAATTGTGTCCGATTACTCCAATTTTCATAGTGTTCTCCTTTGCATTCAGCGAATTTTCCGGATCTTTTCCGGAGAACATGGGAAAAATCAAGGAAAATTCGAATCAGGTCCAATTGCATTGCATTTATTATAGCACGATTTCTCAGAAGATGCAACCACAAATTCTGCTCATTTTTATAACATATTGTGCAAAGTGGGAGAATATTGCACATATCATTTTGTGCAGGGCAATATCCGCATCATCAAAATCGTACAAAAATCAACATGTTTTTTTGAAAAGCAGGATTGTGCAGTTTTTGCGGCATATCCGGACAATGTTTTGCCGCCGAAAATTTTTCTGGTACAAGCTATTGACAAATACCCCTACAGGGTATATAATAGACACAGGCAGACCGTTCAGGAGCTACCCTGAGAAAAGAAGAAAGGCGGTATCGATCATGGTAAAGACAACATTGAAAATTGACGGTATGATGTGCAGTATGTGTGAGGCACACATGAACGATCTGGTTCGCCAGAACTGCAGCGTGAAAAAGGTGACATCTTCTGCGAAGAACGGAGAAACCGTTGTCATCAGTGAAGAACCGTTGGATATTTCTATGCTGGATAAGGAGATCAAGGGCATTGGGTACACTCTGCTGTCCCACGAGAGCGAGCCCTACGAGAAAAAGGGACTGTTCCACCGGAAGTAATGGTGCGAAGTCCAGCCAGTGAACACACGTAAAAAAGCCACTCCTGTGTAAGGAGTGGCTTTTTTGGATTGTTGTTGTTTGTGTAGGGGGATTGCCCGCACAATGTCATTAACTTAAAACGGCCCTTGAATGGC
>NZ_KI260370.1 GCF_000468015.1 Ruminococcus callidus ATCC 27760
GAAACACCACGGAAACCAGTGCAGGCCCGACTACTACTTCTACCAACGGAACTACCACCGAAGTGACAACAGACACCACACTGGCAACCAGTGGAAGCACCACAGAAACCAGTGCAGGTCCGACTACCACTTCTACCAACGGAACTACCACAGATACCACAACCGCCAAAACCACTGTTACAACAGCAAGTGCTTCTACGGAAACCAGTGCAGCATCGACCACCACAACTGCCGCAGGAACGACTGCGGAAACGGTGACCGAAACCAGCACTACCGCGGCAAGCACAGTGACTACCGCAGAAACAACTGTCACAACAGCAGCTACGACAACCATCGAAGCAACGACTACCACGACAGAAAAAACCACTGTTGAAACTACCACAGAGGAAACCACAGAAGCCACCACGACAACGGAGGAAACGACAACTACAATTGTCACCACCACCGAACAGCCGGACGGCTATGTGATCCGCAAGTGTGACGTGGGCGGCAATGAGATCGGCGGAGCATCTCTGAACATTACCGATCAGAGCGGCAATGTGATCGATCAGTGGGTATCCGAAGAAGGCGTATCGCATGTCTTTGCCGGAATCCAGCCGAACACACCGTACTGCCTGACCGAAACACTGGCTCCGGCAGATTACCTCGTTGCAGAACCGATCTACTTCCAGCTGAACGAAGACGGTACACTGGTACTGTTTGTTGGCGTCAGCCTGAATGAAGACGGCAGCTGGAGCGTGGAAAATGCTGTGGTAACGGCAAATCCGGACGGCAGAGCCATTGTGATGATCGATGAGTACGTTGGTACTGAAACCACCACAACGGAAACTACCGAAGAAACCACAACGACTACGGAAGCAACCACAACTACTGCGAAGAATACCACCGCCGGCAACGGCGAGCATACCCCGTCCGTTTCCACCACGACCACGGCTTCTACGGAAACCACGACCGTGACTGGAGAAAGCGGCACCGGTACGACCGCAGGCAATGGCGGCTCCGGCACAACAACAGCAGCTGGCGGAAGCCAGACGACCACAGTCATCAGAAGCAGTTCCGGTTCGTCTTCTTCCAGCAGCAGAAGCAACACAAGAATCTCCTCCACGCCAAAGACAGGCGAAGCATTGCCGGTAGTCATCATTCCGGCAGGCATTGCACTGGCAGCGGCAATCGTGGCAGGCTGCAAGCGTAAGAAAAAGTAAACCGGCTGTAACGGAACAGGTGAAATTGTTCTGATGCCGCAAAACCCGCCCCGACAGGTACTTCTGTCGGGGCGGGTTTGTTTTTGGGCAGTATAGCCTCCCCTGAAAGGGGAGGGGAACCGCCGTTAGGCGGTGGAGGGGTTCCTCCGTAAAGCGTAACTTCTAGTGCAGCCATGTCAAAACCGTCCGGCGAAATTCGCTCGTACCTCGCTGTCCGCCTGGGGCTTGCCAACGCCGATTGTTGCCTTTGCCTGTATCGGTAATGTTGATATTCAAGTGTTTTCTGGTGTAGGTGGGCGACTTTATTTCATACGGCGTTTGCAAGTTTATTTGTTTATCATCTTTCATGTACAACCGATTTCACA
>NZ_KI260371.1:0-2761 GCF_000468015.1 Ruminococcus callidus ATCC 27760
GATTTTCTCCGGTTTGTCAAGTCTGTTTTTGCTTATCGATTTATGCAACAATATGACCGGCGATTCTACCTCCGCCCGCCGCACAAACGTCGGAGTACCGCGGGAATTCCGTACATGCCTGCCCAGATCAGAGCCATCAGCACCGGCAGCCCGATCAGATGACTGCCGAACACCTGTTCAAACCAGACCAGCGGCGAACCGGAGGACGGGCGTTCCAGAAAGAAAAAGTTGGTGCCGAAGTGGCGGTTCACCAGCGAAACCGGCACACACGCCGCCGCCACACAGGTGAAGCAAAACGGCAGCCGTTTCCAGTTGGGGCGAAGTATCCCGCGAGCCAGCAGCACCGCCGGCACCAGCACCAGCAGCCCGTGGAGCAGGAAGCTGTGCAGGCTGAAAAAGTTCCACAGGGGCAGCGAGAACCAGTTGGGAAACAGCAGTGCCAGACACGCTCCCGGCAGTGAAAGGCTGTAGACCGGTTCCAGCAGCAGCGGACGAGGTTTTCGCACTGCGGCAAATTCCACAAAAATGGACAGCCCGCACAGATCCAGCGGCAGATAGTTGGGACGAAACTGCCCCGTGTACAGCAGCACGCCATCCTTGCAGATCTCCAGCAAAAGTGCTGCCCATGTCAGCCCGCATAACAGCCGATGCACAGTTTCCGGTTTCCAGCGGCGGCAGGTCAGGGCAATCGCCAGCACTGCCAGAACGATCCCGCCCAGCCACAGCAAATGGGCAATGCCAAACAGCCGAAACCCCAGCCCGTCCGGCACATGTTCCTGAATTGTCCAGAAGTACGTCATCTCCTCACCCTCTCCTATTCAGTATACCGCATTTTTGCGAAAAATACAAGCGATTCTCACCGGAACACACGAAAATCAATTTTCATGATAGCCTCCCCTGAAAGGGGAGGGGGACCGCCGTTAGGCGGTGGAGAGGTTTTTTTGTAAAATCCTTTTATGACATTTCCGGCGAAGATATGCAGACGATTTCATGAGCAAGCTGAACTCTACTTTCCGTGCATGATCTTGACAAGTGTTCCAATTAGGTGTATACTAAAGCTATAACCAAAGAAGCCGAAAGGAAGTTTGAACGTGATTGATTTTAACACATTTTGCACTCTCTACGAGGACGCGAAAGCATGCGATTCAGAAGTAAAGTATGTCATGGAAAGGGGATGGCAGGAGTGGATGAGCGAGATCGCGGACACCGACAAGATCGCCGACGTGCTCCGGAGAATTTACACCATGGCGAACGAGGGTTTTGCGGCAGTTGTGAGGCAGTATAAAAACATGCGGCAGATGTGCCAATTGCTCGGTATCCCCTACTCAACGGCTCAGAAATGGAGCCTAGGGAAGCAGAAGCCGGCATCATATCTCTTGATGCTCATGGTGTACGCTACTGTAAACTATGACAAAATGCAAAAATAAGAATAATTTGTTTTGTATAAGTATACATACACACATATATATGTAGGGGCGATGCCCACATCGCCCTTCATGTGAAATCTTCCCCCACCATGTCACGCTTTGCACCTTCCTCCTGCATTTCAAAGGCAGCCAATTGCAAAAACCGCACCAAATAAAAAACCGGATTCTCCAAGAGAAATCCGGTCTTTTTATTGCCTTAATATGCTCCGCATCAATCCTGATAAGTTTCAAACCACACGGTTTCTTTCAGCGGCTTGCGTTCGGTGTCGTAGCGGGACGGCTCCTTGACTGCCTCCGGCTTGGGGTAGCCCAGACAGAGCAGAGCGTCCGGCACGTAGTTTTCCGGCAGCTGGAATTCTTCCCGCAGGATCGCCGGATCAAACCGTTCCACCCAGAGAGAGCCAAGTCCCTGTTCCGTTGCCGCCAGCATCATATACGTTGTGACAATGGACGCATCGATCTCATGAATGCAGTGCCCGTCGAAGCTGCGAACCCAGCAGTCCGATGTATCGGAACAAACCATGATGACTGCCTTGGCGGTATAGGCGTTGGTGTTGTGCATCGCCTTTGCCATTTTTTCCAGTCCCTCCGGCGACTGCACCACCAGAAGCCGCTGGGGCTGGTGGTTTTTTCCGGTGGGAGCCAGCCGTCCGGCTTCCAGTACCGCCTGTAAGTGTTCCGGTGCAACGGGCTTGTCCTCATAGGCACGGACAGAGCATCTCTTTTTCGCAAGTTCCATAAAATTCATGACGTATCTTCCTTTCCGGTGGTCGCGGGTGGTTTTTCTTCAGGCAATACCGCACAAAGATTGTGCGACAGATGCGTCGTCAAATTTTTCGTCAGATGAAACAAAAAGCGGAGTGAATACTTGATGTATTCACGAGCATTTTTGTGAAATATGAGAGGAAATTTGCAAGCAGATGGCGTGCAAAGTCGTCAGACGCTCTTTGTGCGGTATTGCCTTCATTATAGCATGTTTTTTGGGGGATTGCAAGGGGGAATGGGGAACTTTGCGGGGACACCGTTGATAATTGAGGGGTTATCTCATAAGCCTGTTACATGAAGAAAAAGATTCCACGAAGAACCCCTCCACCGCCTGCCGGCGGTTTCCCTCGTACTGAGCGGTCCCCTCTGCCCTGCGGGCATCTCCCCACCCCGTGGGGAGTCACCCCTAAAGGGAAGGCTTTCTCGTTCAGGCTCCCTCTTTTATTTCAGGCTCCCCTTTAGGGGAGCTGTCACCGCAGGTGACTGAGGGGTACTTCCGTGGAATCTGATACAACAGGGAAAAGATTTACGAAATATCCCTCCACCAGCTTCGCTGGTCCCCCTCCCTT
>NZ_KI260371.1:2861-4670 GCF_000468015.1 Ruminococcus callidus ATCC 27760
TGGCAAGCCGTAGGCTTGACTGAGGGGTTATCTCGTAAATCTTTTACATCAAGCAAAAGATTCCACGAAGAACCCCTCCACCGCCTAACGGCGGTCCCCCTCGTACTGAGCGGTCCCCTCTGCCCTGCGGGCATCTCCCCACCCCGTGGGGAGTCACCCCTAAAGGGGAGGCTTTTTCAGGCTTTCCCGCCTATTACTCATTATAAATAAACGACTGATACGCGTCGCCGTTTTCGCTTTGGGGCGTGCTGGGTTTGCTGCCGGTCTTTTTGCTGCTGGGCGGGGTATCTTTCGTGTCCACGTCGACACGGGTGCGGTATCCGGCTTCCGTCCAGCGGGTGAGGATCGAGTTCAGATATTCGAAAACCAGTTTGCCCGTGCTCTCCACCGTCTTTTCGTAAGCGTAGACGATCAGTTCCATGGGGATCTTTTTATCCTGCCACATGTCGATGAACTCCTGCTGTTTCGTGGTGGGCTTCCGGTGCATCTCGAAGGCTTTCTGAATGTGTCCGGTAAAGCTGCGGCGGTATTCCATATCGTTAATGGCATCGTTGACCTGTGTCAGCGTGTGAATGCCCTCGTTCCACCACTGCGTAATGATGCTTTCGGCGTAGTTGACGCTGCACTTGTCGATGGACTTGCAGTAGAGCAGCACCGTGAGAATGATCTCGCTGCCGATGTTGTTGCCGTCGTGCATCCAGACGAGGGACTTCTGCTCGATGTGCCGCAGCGGTCTGCCCAGCTGCTGCTCCGACATGCGAAACAGGTCTTTCAAGTCCTCGGAAGCTTCCAGTGCGGTGGAAATTTCCAGCGGGCTCATCTCGCCGCATTTTTTGCTGGTCTGGAGCAGATGCGGCTGACTGCCGCGGGACTGCTTTTCCGCAGCCGGTCTGGCTGTGGGCTGCTCCGCGTTTTTTTGCGGCTGTTCGGCAGACTGTTCTTCCACAGTGAACAGGGTAGTCTGCGACCAGAACAGCACCGCTTCTTCCACCAGTTCCTCCGGAATGCCCAGAGCCTTGGCGATCTCATCGTGTGCAAGGTTCGGGCGGTTGCTGCGGAGCAGATAGAGCAGCACTTTCAGCTGGGACGGCGTTGCCAGCTTCAGATATTGGTCTACCACGGCATTCGGCACGCCGAACATCTGCCCGAAGCCGGAGATATGTACGCTAAGATTCACAAAAAATTCCTCCCTGCGAAAAAATTGCAAAAAAGACTTGACAGCGGTTGACGTTTGTGCTATAATTAGTTATGTTGTTGCCGACATGTTGGAATTGGCAGACGAGACGGACTCAAAATCCGTTGCCAGCAATGGCGTGTGGGTTCAAGTCCCACTGTCGGCACCAAATTTGATCGCCTGTACCTTTTGGTATGGGCGATTTTTGTTTTCCATGGGAGATGCCCCATGAAATTCTATGCCTGTCCGGCGGGGAACATGCCCGACTGCCGGCAAACAGATAGAAAAAAAACCCATGCTACATAATGTAACACAGGTATGTTTCCGTACTTCGAAAGAAATACTTGGCGTGCCCAGAGGGATTCGAACCCCCGACCTACTGGTTCGTAGCCAGTCACTCTATCCAGCTGAGCTATGGGCACATTTTCTTTTGAGAACCGTTGTCCTCACAACAATAACTATTATATCACATCTTTTGCAGCTTGTCAAGCGTTTTTTCGAATTTTTTTCTGGATTTTCGAAAAAAGTCTGTATCGCACGCAATTTCGGTGTTTTTTGTTTAGGAGAGTGACAGAAAGGGCAAACGCAGTGCATTTGCTGCCAAGCAAAAACAGACTTGACAAACCGGAGAAAAT
>NZ_KI260372.1 GCF_000468015.1 Ruminococcus callidus ATCC 27760
GTGTATTGGAACATCCGGGTGTCATTAAAAATCCGGAACGGGTACGAGATGCATGGCAGCGTGCCTATGGCGGTTCTAACTCGCATCATACCGCAATTTTGGAAGAGGGCATGAAATACACGCCTATTTCCATTCCCAATAATGAAGCACAGTTTCTGGAAACCAGAAAGTTTCAGGTAGAGGAAATTGCCCGGCTGTATCGAGTGCCGCTCCATATGATCGGTGACTTAGACCATGCAACATTCAGTAACGTGGAACATCTGTCATTGGATTTCGTGAAGTACAGTCTTGACCCATGGATTGTTCGTTGGGAACAGGGACTACAAAAGGCATTGCTTTCCGATTCGGAGAAAGGCAAGTATTTCATCAAATTTAATGTTGAGGGGCTCTTGCGTGGTGATTACGCATCGAGAATGCAAGGATATGCTACCGCACGACAAAATGGCTGGATGTCTGCTAACGATATTCGTGAACTGGAAGATATGAATATGATTCCTGCCGAAGAAGGCGGAAATCTCTATCTTGTAAATGGTTCATTTACAAAGCTTGCTGATGCAGGTGCATTTGCAAAGAAAAATGAAAAGGAGGAAACGACCCATGAAGAATAATCGTTTCTGGAACTGGGTACGCAACGAAGAAACCGGTGCATCGGAGATGTATTTGTACGGTGCCATTGCGGAGAGTACCTGGTTTGAAGATGTGCGCTCGGATAGGGTGTAAGTAAATGTGAAATTGGTAACACACAGAATAGGTAATTCTGTAAGCGACCCAACTAACCGAAAGGCGAAAGCTGATACGAGAACATAGCACGTTGGGGAAGCGGTAAGTTTCTTAAAGGCAATCAAGAACGACTGAACCGCAACGCTAAGCAGATAAAAGGATAAAACTGTATTTGTTGAATGTGAGTTTCAAGTCCCAGTTAACCAATGGTTAAGGAAATTTGCCTGATACCTTAAATATGAATGCGATTTATTATCATCTCCAATAAATTATTGCCTCAATATTCATATGACGTGCAAGAGAACTTGTGCAAACGAAACGAAAGCATATCCGACAATCTGCAACCAGTTATTTACACTAACCGAGGATACCCTAAAGGTCAATGCTGAAAAGCTATGATTTAAGAATCTGAATATGACCCAAGGGTACGGAGTTTCCATAGTAGTCCGAGGACGGTAACACCGTCTGCATGGCGAAGGGAAACAGTTGTTATGGTCAAAAATGAAGAAAGTTAGGGAGGAAAACCTCAATGGCTGAAATGCAACCAACAACCGAAATTTTGACGAGAATAAGCAAAAACTCATTGAACAATAAAGATGAAGTGTTTACACGTCTGTTCAGATATTTATTACGGGAAGATATATGGTTTGAAGCATACAGAAATCTGTATGCAAATAATGGTGCATCAACAAAAGGTGTAAATGATGACACTGCCGACGGCTTTAGTGAAAGAAAAATACAGAAAATCACAGAACAGCTGAAAAACGGCAAATTTAATCCAACGCCGGTAAGACGCACATATATACAAAAAAAGAATTCTGATAAAATGCGTCCACTTGGTATTCCGACATTTACAGACAAACTTGTACAGGAAGCTGTACGCATGATTTTAGAAGCAGTATATGAACCTATATTTCATGAATGTTCTCATGGTTTCAGACCAAACAGGAGCTGTCATACTGCTTTAAAAAGTCTGCGTATGAAATTCACAGGTGCAAAATGGTTCATAGAGGGTGACATCAAGGGCTGTTTTGACAATATTAACCATGATGTACTGATAGGAATACTGAACAAAAAAATCAAAGACGCAAGATTAATACAGCTTATTCAACAATTTCTGAAAGCAGGCTATCTTGAAGACTGGATATATCACAGGACATACAGCGGTACACCGCAGGGAGGAATCATTTCTCCCATACTGGCAAATATCTATCTGCATGAACTGGATAAGTTTGTAGAAAATCTAAAAGAGGAATTTGATAAACCGAGCAAAGAAAAGTATACTCTCGAATACCGAAAAGCAAAATATCAGACAGAAAAAGCACGAAAAGCAATCAGAGAGTGCGACCCACAGGATTATGAGCGAAAAAAACAGCTAATTAAAAATTTGAAAGCAGTCCGCAGTGTTCAGCTTAAAACTCCATGCAAATCACAGACAGACAAAAAAATTCAATATATTCGTTATGCTGATGATTTTATTCTATCAGTAAATGGAAGTCGTGAAGAATGCATCGAAATAAAAAAGAAGCTGTCACAATACATCAGCGAGGTGCTTAAAATGCAGCTCAGTGATGAGAAAACGCTGATAACTCACAGCAGTAATCATGCAAGATTTTTAGGTTACGACATCAGTGTAAGAAGAAATGCCAAAATTAAAAGCAAAAATGGCGGAGTTTCATTGAGAACATTGAATAATAAGGTTGAACTTTTAATTCCATTAAAGGAAAAAATCAACCGTTTCATGTTCGATAAAGGTGTCATCTTTCAAAAAAAGGATGGCTCTCTGTTTCCTACTCATCGCAGCTATATGATACATATGTCAGACCTTGAAATCATATCAACATACAATTCAGAGCTGAGAGGAATCTGCAATTATTACAATTTAGCAAGTAATTACTGCCAATTGCGTTACTTTGCTTATCTAATGGAATATAGCTGTCTGAAAACACTGGCGGCAAAACATAATACCAAGATTTCAAAGATAATAGCAAAGTTTAAAGACGGAAAAGGCGGATGGGGAATCCCATACGAAACTAAAAGCGGTAAAAAACGCTGTTATTTTGCTAAATACTCTGATTGCAAAGACTCAAAAGATGGTACGGACAATATCTCAAACGCAGCCGTAATATATGGCTATTCAAGAAATACACTTGAAGAACGCTTAAAAGCAAAGGTTTGCGAACTGTGTGGGGACACAAATGCAGAATACTATGAAATTCATCACGTTCATAAAGTGAAAGACCTGAAAGGTAAAAACGATTGGGAACGTGCAATGATAGCCAAAAGGCGAAAAACATTGGTGTTATGCAGGAATTGCCACCATAAAGTTCATAATCAATGAGTTGATTTTATTTTATATAACAATGGAGAGCCGTGTACTCCGAGAGGGGTAAGCACGGTTCGGTGAGGGGTCTGTATAAACCTACTATGGAAACATAGCAAGGCGATACTTTCCTACTCTACGACGTCACCCCCCGCCATGTTCCGCTCGGAACTGCAAAAACACAGCGGTGATGTGACCGTCTTTATCAACTCGCCGGGCGGCGATGTGTTTGCTGCCAGTCAGATCTATACCATGCTCCGAAACCATCCGGGCAAGGTCACGGTCAAGATTGACGGCATTGCCGCTTCTGCGGCTTCTGTGGTGGCGATGGCAGGCGATGTAACTTTGATTTCACCAACCGGCATGATTATGTGCCACAATCCGATGACCTGTGCCATGGGCA
>NZ_KI260373.1 GCF_000468015.1 Ruminococcus callidus ATCC 27760
CAACACTTTCAGTGTTTTCCTCAGTTTTGGCTGATTATTTTGAAACCGGAAGCGTGTCGATCACACGAATCAAAAATTGCAGAAGATAGATCGTGTCAGACGTATCAATTTCATTATTCTGGTCGACGTCAGCATTTCGCTTTGCGGTTTTGTTCAGTTTCACAGCTCCGGTAAGGCATTTGTTCAGTAATACGCAGTCTGTGATGTCGATTTCGCCGTCCAGATTGACATCGCCGTACAGTGTTTCTAGTGTGTTGTTTTCCGAAAGTCCATAGGGATCCAGCGTGTAGAATGTCAATGCAGTATTATTGGAAGCATACCACTGTACGCATTGATTGCTGGTGTTGAAAATGGGCTGACAGTCGGATAACCGATAGTTTAAGGTTTCTACTTTGGATGTCGCAGTTCCTTCACTATTGATCGTAACCGCTTTGACAGTGATATTATGTTCACTGTCAACTTCTTCCCACATCACAAGGAACTGTTCTTCATTGAGGGCTACCAATTGCGGTGTCCGTACACTGATGCCGTCCTTTTCTGTATGCTTTGTAAGAAAGATGGTGCTTTTGACATCGAGATCTTTGGAGAGTATGGTGACAAAGACGTTTCGCTGTCCTGATGCAGAATAGTTATTCTCGTCTGTCATATCTACAGAATTTCCGGCAATGATGCAGTTTTGTTTTGAAAGGGCAAATCCGCCGACAGAAACACCGGTGGCATTGTCTCCGATCCCGCCAAGAATGGAATAGGCATAATTGTATCGGACATCTGTGATTTTTCCGTCCACATCACATTTCGTGATTGCAACGGCACGAGGATTTGCATCGCCGTGGTCCACCCGATAGACCGATTTTCCGTCAGTACAGATAAACTGGTTGAAAGAATGGCTGACATAACCTGCCTGTGCGAGGTTCATGACATCGGAATAGGAATCTAAAACTTTCAGTGTATTTTCATCAAGAACAAATGTCATGTTTGCCTGATGATTCAGTCCGTCACTGGAAGTGTACATTTCATGGCAGGTGTGGATGTAAAGCTTTCCGGCAGTTTCCGTCATTCGCAGAGAACCGGCATCGAATGGAATATACGTGTTTTCTCCATAGATCGATTTGGAATCTAATTTTTCCCAGTTCTTAGAGTATTTTACAACACGCATTATTTCTACGCTGTCATCATTATCAGGATTGGACTGCCCATAGACTAAAAAGTTGTAGTCGCTGCCGCTGTAATAACCGCCGAACAGTTTTAACTCATCAGAAATCGTCTGGGAATCCAACAGCTGGAAATCTGCGGAATAGTGTTCGATGACAAAGCCTTTATTGCGAATATGTTCTCCTCGCGTCAGTGTACCGTCCTCATTTTTGGTGAGATAGGAATTGACAGTGCTGGACCAGACGCTGTAATTGTTGGCGGAGAGATTGATGCTGGAAGCACCCGTTGTAGTTTTGATGCCGTCTGCCGCACTTTTTGTGTGCGGTAATACAGTAATTGTAATTGTCGCAGAAAGCAGGCCGTTTTTGCTGGTGCAGGTGATTTCTGCGGTACCCTCATGCCATGCAGAGATCGTGCCGTTTTCATTGACGCTGACAACACTGCTGTCACTGCTTTTCCAGATATATTTTGCCGAAGAAGAAACATCAGAAACTGCGGTGAGTGTTTCCATGTCGCCGGCGTTCAGCGTTGTTTTTTCAGCAGAAATGGAAAGTTCTGTTGCAGATCTCCAGTCCATGAATTCGAGAGAATAAGTGTCGTTTTCTTTTTCTACGACAACGACAACATCATCCATTTTCAGTAAGTTGAAAACGTTGTTTTGCGTTGTGTTTCGGGCGAGTTCTGCACCGTCCTTCAGGCGGTATTCCACCAGTGTATTGTTATTGGCATAGACGATCAGACTATCGTTGGCGGCATTGTAGACAGTCCGCACACCAATACTGTTGTAATCGGAGTAACTGCTGGAATCATCTTCGACAGGACGCGACACGGAAAGAACTGTATCCATGCTCTTGCCGTTGAACTGATAGGCATAGAGCATGCCTACCAGTACACTTTGTGCGACAATGTATTTGTCATTCAGAACTTCCGCAGAACGCTGATGATTCATATAGGCATCTTGGCAGAGATACAGAAGGCAGTCCATATCCCGCTGAATCAGACCGCTTTCCATAAAGGAATTAGAAGAATCCAGCAGATACAGTTTGTTCTCTTCTACCTTTCCCATTGTCAGTCCTTTTCCGGGGTGATGATAGCCCCATGAATAATAGTCATAATAGCTTTCCATGTAAAAGGTGCCGTTCTGACTTTCAAAACCGTCAAAGTTATAGATTTTCACGCTGGGATCGACCTGTGAAAGGACATCGCCCTCAGGGCTTAGCAGATAGATTCGATATTTAGAGGTTTTATCCGTATTGTATCCTGCGAAATAAATGCGTCCCTGTGCATCCGCACCGATCGCTGTACCAGAATATCCGGATACCCAAATTTGTCGGAGCAGGCTCTGCGTTTGCAGATCGTAGACAGAGATCCGGCTCTGAGAAACTACATAGAGCATATCGCCGGTAGTGTAAGCATTTGTGCAGTCAGAAAAATTGTAGACTTGTTCATAGGTCTGGGTCACCAGAGAGTAGAAGAACAGCGAACTTCCCTGTAAAAAGTAAATGCCGTGGAGCTTTTCAGAGGGGATCTGCATCGTTGTAGTAGAAATGCTGGTGTAATTTAAAATCGTCTGATCCAGCTCCAATGTTCCGCTGGTGGGCATGGTGAAACGTTCTCCGGTTACAGTGACAGCAATAGAATCAGTATATTTTCCGTCGCCGGCAGATGCAGAAATTTCTGCGGAACCCGGTGCCACTGCAATGATGCGTCCGGTATTGGACACTACAACAGTATTCGGATCGGAGGATTCCCACGTAATGTCATCTGCAAGAAGCGGATTCAGGAATGCAGTGACCGATGCATTTTCGCCCACATGAAGGGTCGTGCTTTCTGCTGTGAGTTTCAATGTGTTGTCAAAGGTATCCAGATCGTGCCAGTTGACACGGTAACTGGAATTGTCCATTAATTTTTTCAATGAATCCCAGTCACTGGAAGAGGAAAGATGGGCATAGATGTGCAGATCGTTTGTACCAAGGCAGCTGGTAGAATATAATGATGGTGCATTTCCCTGAAAGATCATCGTTTTCAGAGAACGACAGTTATAAAAGCTGTAAGAATCGATCATGGTCAATCCAGCCGGCAGAATCACTTTCTGAACTTTCTGGTTGTTGTCCATTGCTTCGCTTGCGATCTGCGTAACCGTTTCGGGCACTGTCAGTACGGTTTGATTCCATGCGGACGGCACGACCAACAGGCTGCTTTTCTTTTTGTTATAGAGAATGCCGTCGACAGAAGCGTAACTGGGGTTATCTGCATCAACAACGAAATTTTCCAGACCATTGCAGGCATACAAATAAGAAACGTTCTCACAGTTTGTCAATGAAGCCGGAAATTGCAGGGTTCGCAGGGCATTGCAGTTTCTAAAAGCAGAACCGCTTAAAGATTCTGTTCCCTCCGGAATCTGAATGTCGGTCAAATGACTGCAACCGTAAAATGCATTTGAATTGATCGCATACAGGGTGTCCGGAAGTGAAACACTCGTCAGACGATTGCAGCCATAAAACGCGTTTTCGCCAATGCTGGTAACGCCGTTTTCTACAACAACAGAGCGGATTTGATTGGCATAGGTCAAAAATGGCGTAACTGCTGTAGTTTCATCGTCAGACCAGTGAGAAGACACATAGTCGTACATAGCACCAATACCAGAAATGGTCAATGTACCGGTGGCAGCATCCAGCGACCATGTCAGTTCATCTCCGCAGAATCGGTTTGCTGTATTTGCGACAAAAGAAAAATTTTCTGTTGCAGCATATGTTTCTGCGGTGCTTCCGGTACTGCCAATGATCGTAAAACCACCGATGCTATAAAAATCGCCATAATCGCTCACATAATAGCCAACGGCGTGATCTCCGATATAAGTAACACTTTCCGGAATTTCCAATGATACCATAGATTCACAGCCCAGTATTGCATAATACTCAATGCGTTCCAGAGAATCCGGAAGCGTAATGGAACAAATATCTGTATTGAAACTAAAGCACTCCGGAGAGATCGAAACCGTTCCTTCCGGTACCACAACATCTTCTGCGGAGCCGCGATATTTGTAAAGACAGCTGCCGATCATGACCAGATCGTCTGAAATGGCATTCAGATAAGCTGTTCCGTCAAAGGCTCCCCGTCCCACACTACGCAGAGAATCCGTTCCTGTGACAGATGCCAGATCTGTGCAGTTCCGGAATGCGGCATCGCCTACATAAACAGTCTGATTGAGATCCAATGAAGTCAGAGCAGATTTGCAGGCAGAAGCAGTGATTACAGTGACACCGTCAGGTACGGTAAAGTCTGTTTCTGTTCCATCAATCGCATACAAAATATAACCGCCCAGTATGATCGTATCTGCATCAATTGCATTCAGCATGGCGGTTCCGGAAAAGGCATCTTCATCGACACGGTGGATGTTCGGACCAAATTGAACACTTTCCAACATGGTACAGCCGTTGAATGCATCTTCCCGAATCGTTTCCAACGTTTCCGGTAATGTGATACTTGTCAAGGAGCTGCAGTTTGTAAATGCATAGGTGCCGATCTCTGTCAGATGCTCCGGCAGATTGACACTTGTCAGCTGAGGGCAATCCCAGAATGTGCCGTACGGCAGCGTGGTCATCTGTTCCGGAACATGAGCACTGGTCAGTGCTTTACAGCCATCGAAAATACTGTATCCCATTTTGGTGATGGTGTTTGGAAGATCAACTTGCTGTAAACTTTCGCAGCCGTAGAATGTTCTGTCGCCGATTCGGGTAATGGAATCCGGAATGGTAACGGTTTTGAGTTTTTCCAATTCGCAAAAAATGTAATCGCCGATAGAAGTGATCCCATCACTGATAACAACTTCCTGAATGACATCTTTATACTCATAAAATGGCATTGAAGAATAATATGAAGTAGCATCCTGAATTTCTCCGGAGCCTGTCAGTGTCAGAAGACCGCTTTGTGTATCCAGTGTCCACGAGATATTCTCTCCATAAGTGCCGGAATAAGAATCCTCCCGTGTCGTGGTATCATCATTCTGTAAAGGGATCTCTTCTGAAGTCAGACCAGATTCTGTTTCTCCGGCATCATCTGTGTCGTCCGTCAGAGCATCGTAAAAGTCTGGTGTGTGCTTGTCAATGGGAATCTGATCGCCGTTAGTGTCTGTTTCGGGTTCTGTTGGTTCCGGAGAAGCTTCTTCTGTGGAGCTCTCCGGAACTGTTTCTGCTGCGGTCGGTGCAGATGCGGTGTCTGACGGCACAGCATCTTCGGCTGCCGCTGGGAAAGCTGACAATGTTCCGGCAGTCAGCACGCCCGCCAGAAGCAGTGCAGCAGCTTTTTTCCAATGCAAATTCATGTAAACATTCCTCCGTTTCTTTTGCAGCAGGTTCTTAGGAAAACGCCTAACGGCTTTATTCAGTATTGCCTTAGAGTTCAAGAGATTCCTGCATACAATTCTTTGAAAGCAATCAGTCATAAATTATTGTGATTGTTTCCAATTTTATTTTACCATAATTTTCGTATTAAGTCAACAAAAAAATCCAGCATTCTGAAGAAATGATTTTCCTGAGATCAAATAAATATTGGTAAGCTTAAAATTAACAAGAAATATATCTTTTGCTGGCAATAAAAAATCTGCCCTGCACGCCATACAAGACAGATTTTTCCCTGAAAACAAAAATATCCTTACAGCTTTGCAGCCAGTTCTCTCTGCACACTCTCGTCCGGAATATCGACAATGCCGTAATCCTTTTCTTTATAATTCCAATACGCACGACCAATGCCGTATTTATCGAACACTGCACAGATGTCTGTTGCCCAGCGGATCTTGGAATCGTTGTCCGCCAGATCGATCACGCCGTATTCGCCGCAGTACAGCGGAATGTCCCGTTCCTCTGCAATGTCCAGTGCCGGACGGAACAAGGTTTCAAAGAAGTCCGGTCCCATTTCCGGCAGTTCGCTCTCGAAAATTGCTCCGGCGAGCTCCTGCGAAAGCATTTTGCTTGCTTCCCGATAATTTTCAATGGTGTTGGGATAGGAGATCCGGAAATCCGACGGCATACCCTTTACCCAATATGCACCCTGATGTGTAAAGATCAGCGGCTCATAGCTGTGGAACGTATAGGCAACCTTAGGGTCGGTGACCTCTGCCAGCATCGGCACGCTCAGCACGTTATTGTACATGACACCGCCAAAAATGATCCAGCTTTCCGGTGCAAACTTTCGGATCTCTGCAATGGCATGCAGGGCGATGCCGTTCCACGCCTCCGCCACCTCCGGTTCAATGATCTCGTTCAGCAGTTCGAATGCCACCAGTTCCGGTTCGCCGCCGTAGCGTGCTGCGAGGATTTTCCACAATGTGTAAAACCGTTCCTGCAATGCCGTGTCATAGAAAAATACCGTCTTGTCGGTTTCGTCCAGCGGGTCAAAGGAATAGCCAAAGGTTTTGTGCAGATCCAGGATCATACGGATTCCGTGGGTTCTGCACCAACGCAGGCAGTTGTCCAGATAGAGATAGCCCTCTGACTTCGGGGTGCCGTCTTCTTCTTCCAGCAGTACGTAGTCCACCGGTACGCGGACGTGATCCAGTCCCAGCGATGCAATGTAGGCAATATCCTTTTCGGTGATGAATGTTTCGTAGTGTTCCTTAGAAGTGTCACTGTTCTGGGACAGCCAGCCGCCCAGATTGACACCGTGGAGATAATGTTCTAATTTTCGCATGATTTTTCTTCCTTTCTGTGATTGCTTTTTGAGTGTTTTGCATTTGGTGATTTCATTATACGGATTTTTTGCAGTGCCGTATATTGTTTTTGTTGCATTTTTCGCAGAAATGTTGTATAATAAGAGAAATGCTGAATAAAGGAAACACTGAATAAAGCTTGTGCGTAAGATGCGTAGTCAGATTTTTTGGCAGATTGTCAGAAATTCCGCAGGCAGACTGTATGTATGGCAATTATTATGGCAAGGGATTTCTGGGCAATATGACGGGAAAATCTGTACGCAGATTGCGTGCAAAGCCGTCAGGCGGGCTTTATGCAGTGTTTCCTAAAGGCAACACTATGCTAAACCTGCAAGCGGGAGTTGTGCGGTATTGCCATAGAGGACATGCTATGCAAAAGGGGAGGAGGCTTTATGCATATGAATATCAATCAAGACTTACAGGAACAGCTGTTTCGCCAGCGGGAAGAACAGATCTGCCACTTGGATTACAATCAGGAGTTTCGCTATTACAATGCCGTTGCTTCAGGGGATATGGAAAGCGTCAAGGAATACCTGATGCCGGAAAATGATGACGCATACAGCGGCAGCGAGTACGGAAAGCTTTCCCAAAACAGCCTGTGGAATGCCCGCTATCACTTTGTGGTAGCGGTGGCACTGATCGCACGGATCTGCGTGGAGCACCACATGGAACGGGAGATCGCCTACACGCTTAGCGATGTGTTCGTTCAAAAAATTGATGACTGCAAGACCGTTGCGGAAATTGCCGCCCTGCATAATATTATGGTGCGGGACTTCACCAAGAGAATGCAGCTGCTGCAAAAAGCGGCATACTCCATGCACGTGGCTCGGGCAATCGACTATATCACCATTCACCTGCACGAAAAGCTTCAGACCGGCAACATCGCAGATGCGATCTCGATCAACCGCGGTTATCTTTCCACATTGTTCCGGCAGGAAACCGGAAAGTCACTTCACGACTATATCCTTGCGGAAAAAATCCATGCCGCAGCTCAGATGATCACCACTTCGGAAATGTCATTCTCTGAAATTTCTCAATACTACAGCTTTTCTTCCCAGAGCCACTTTATCCAATGCTTCCGAAAGGAACTCGGCATGACACCGCTGGAATATCGAAAACGGTATTATCGTTCCAGCGAAGTGAGTGAAGGAAACACTGAATAAAGCTTGTGCGGTGCTGCCATAACTATACGAATACGAAGAAAACAGGAGAGAGAATATGAGTGAAAAATGGGTAACGGCATGGGGCAATGCCATTTCAGTTGCTGAACGCCGTCCGGAAAATTATGCGAAAAATCTGACACTGCGGTATCCGGCAAAAATGATGCTGGACGGCAGTGCACTGCGGATCACGTTGGACAACTTCTGCGGAAACGAACCGGTGCATCTGACTGGTGCCACCGTTGCCGTGTCGGACGGTGCAGACGGCATTCTGCCGGAAACACTGGTTCCGCTGACTTTTTCCGGAAATGCTGGCGTGACGATTCCGGCAGGAGAACGGCTGCAAAGTGATGCGGCAGCGTTTCCGGTGGAAAAGGGAACGACCATTGCAGTGAGTCTGTACTTTGCCGAATTCACGGAAATGCGTTCTGGTGTAGTGATTACCGGACCGCTGTCCGGCGGCTATTTTGCAGTGGGTGACCAGACTGCCAACGCGGTGCTGGATACGGACACTTCGAAAAAGACCCACACGGTGTATTTCCTCAGTGACATTGACGTGCTGACTGCCACAGAAAATCGTACCCTGATCTGCTTCGGGGATTCGATCACAGCACAGGCGTGGCCGGATTACCTGATGGAACGCACTCTGCAATGCGGGGACGGTACCACTGCGGTGATTCGGAAAGCAGCAAGCGGAACGCGAATCCTGCGGCAGTATGACAACATCACCTATGATTCTTACGGGCTGAAAGGGGAAACCCGTTTCCCCAGAGAAATTCAGGTTGCCGGTGTAGACACGGTGCTGATCCAGCACGGCATCAACGATATTATTCATCCGGTGGGAACAGATGTCAACCGGTTTCGTCCGTGGAGCGACCTGCCCACCGCGGCAGAAATGATCGAGGGGCTGCGGTTCTATATTCGTACTGCCCGTGCCAGCGGACTGCGGGTGTACATGGGAACGCTGCTGCCGATCGAGGGCTGGCGAACCTATGCGGACTTTCGGGAAAAGCTGCGGAGCGAAGTCAACCAGTGGATCCGGACAACCGACGAAATTGACGGCTGCGTGGACTTTGACCGTGCAGTTTGCAATCCGGAGCACCCTACTGCTTTTGCAGCAGGCTATGACAGCGGCGATCATCTGCACCCCAGCCTGACCGCCTATGCCAGAATGGCAGAGGAAGTGCCGGAAGCACTGCTGCGAAACGAGGAGAGTCACTGACGTGCGAAGTCCTTAGGCAATACCGCACAAAGAGCGTCTGGCG
>NZ_KI260374.1 GCF_000468015.1 Ruminococcus callidus ATCC 27760
AGTCAAGCCTACGGCTTGCCAGCTCAGCACAAGGTACGCCCTTCGGGTGCCCTAAAGGAGAGCCTTATTCACAAGCTTGCAAACGCCATATCAAATAAAGTTGACCGTTTACACAAGTAACGCCTTAGAAAAACAACACTGCAAATACAGGCAAGGGCAACAACCGGCGTTGGCGAGCCTCAGGCGAACAGCGAGGTACGAGCGAATTCCGCCGGACGGTTTCGACATGGTAAAGCTACACTTCACGAGGGAACCCCTACACATTCCAAGAGGTGCATCTAAGGAAACACTCCAGTCACCCCTTTCTGGAAAGGCTTATGCAATCACCCGCAAAAACATAAGGCAATACCGCACAAAGAGCGTCTGGCGACTTGCGGTATTGCCATAAAAAAAGAGCAAACCACATTTCGTGATTTGCTCTTTTCTGCGTTGGTGACCCGTACGGGAATTGAACCCATGATTCCGCCGTGAAAGGGCGGCGTCTTAACCTCTTGACCAACGGGCCATATGGTAGCGGCAGCAGGATTCGAACCAGCGACCAATCGGGTATGAACCGAGTACTCTAGCCAACTGAGCTATGCCGCCACATCGAAACAGGTTTCGTTCAGTGCTTTTTGTTTACTCCTGAATTCCTGCGACTATGATAGTATACTACATTTTCGGATAAATGTCAAGCACTTTTTTGAAAAACGGCAATTTATACAACTGTACAACAAAATCAAAATTAATTCTACAGCATGTTGCATAAATTCCGAGGCTGTTTCGCTGAAAAAAGACCTATTTTTGCTTCGGGCGAAAAATTGCGGCACAGACGACACCGAACACCATTGCCGCAGTGATGCCGGCGGAAGATGCAGTCAGACCGCCCATGAAGATGCCCAGCAGTCCCTTTTCGTCCACGGATTCCCGCACGCCCTCTGCCAACAGGTTCCCGAAGCCCGTCAGCGGCACGCTGGCACCGCCGCCTGCCAGTTCCACCAGTTTCGGGTAGATGCCTACTGCCGACAGTGCCACGCCGGCAACCACATACGCCGTGAGGATTCGTGCCGGTGTCAGCTTGGTGTAGTCGATCAGCACCTGCCCCACGGCACAGAGTGCACCGCCAACCAGAAATGCCCAGAATAGATCCATTGCCATTGTTGTTCCTCCTATTCATCGCCGCAGAAGTGTCAGGGCAACACCGCACAAAGCTTGTGCGTAAGATGCGTTGTCAGATTTTTTGGCAGATTGCTAGAAATTCCGCAGGCATACTTTCGTATGACAAGGGATTTCTGGGCAATATGGCGGAAAATCTGTACGCAGATTGCATGCAAAGCCGTCAGGCGGGCTTTATGCAGTGTTGCCTTAATTCTACCAAATGCGAAATACCCGGAATGCTCTCGCCCTGCTGAGAAGCAGTAGGGGACATCAGGGCACCGGTTGCCGCAAACAGGATCTGCTTCATGGCTCCGGTTTGCAGAGCCGGCAGAAAGTGCCCGCACAGCATGCTGGCACTGCACCCGCAGCCAGAGCCGCCGGCGTGAGTGTCCTGCGTTTTCCGGTCGTACAGCATTGCACCGCAGTCCCGATGCACCGCAGAAATATCATAGCCCTGCTTCATCACCAGATCGCAGAGCAGCTCGCTGCCGATCAGCCCCAGATCGCCGGTGACAATGGCGTCATACGTGTCCGGTGCTGTGTTGGTGCCTTTGAAGTACCGGACAAGGGTATCTGCTGCCGCAGGAGCCATTGCTGCTCCCATGTGGTTGGCATCTGTCACGCCCAGATCTACCATGGTGCCAATACAGCCGCCGGTGACACACACGCCGTCTGGTATGCCGTCGGGCTGCTGTAGGATCACGGCTCCGGAGCCGGTGCATGTCCACTGTGCTGTAGGCGGACGCTGCCCGCCGTAGGACAGGGGAAACCGGAACTGACGTTCTGCGGTGGAGAAGTGGGAAGATGTCACGGCGGCAGTGTACTCGCCTACGCCGCCGGCTGCCAGAAACGATGCCAGCAGCAGCCCCTCCGCCATGGTGGAGCAGGCCCCGTAAATGCCCAGCAGGGGAATCTCCAGCGGACGCATGCCGTAGGTAGAGCCGATGCACTGGTTCATCAGGTCGCCGGCACAGATGCAGGAGAGGTCGCTGTCCTGTAAGCCGCACTTATCCAGTGCCAGCTGGACGGTTCGCCGCTGCATCACGCTTTCCGCCTGTTCCCATGTGTCCTGTCCGAAATGAGCGTCCGGCTCCACGCAGTCGAAGCAGGCACCGAAAGGACCGTCGCCCTCTTTTTGTCCGACGGTGCTGGCGTAGCTGATGATGCGGGGCGGCTGGGCGTATTGGAATACGCCGCGGGATAAATTGCGTACCATTCGAATCACCTCGCGGATAGTATGTGTTGGTTTCGGAGAATTATGCAAAGCATAGGCGGCGGGTCGCCGCTGACCTTACGCCCCAGTTTCAAGTGTAAAAAGGGTAATGTTACGGCGGCGGCAGCCGCCTGTTCGCCCCGC
>NZ_KI260375.1 GCF_000468015.1 Ruminococcus callidus ATCC 27760
GGATCTCGGAGAAGATCAATGCCATTTGGAATGCAATCGTGGCGTTTTTAACACCCATTTTAGAGGGTATCCGAACGACATTTGAAACCATCTGGAATGCCATCTCTACTACAATTTCCACGGTTTTGACAGCGATTCAAGATGTGGTGACTACGGTTTGGAATGCCGTATCAGGTTTCATTTCGTCTGTTTTGTCTGCAATCTGGAATGTGGTTTCTTCCATCTGGAACAGCATCTTCGGCACGATTTCCAGTGTGATGAATGCCATTTTTTCTGTGGTATCGTCTATCTGGAATCAGATTTCTTCTGCGGTTTCCAATGTTCTGAACGCTATCCGGTCGGTGGTATCTTCTGTCTGGAACAGCATCAAGAGTACAATTTCCAACGTGATGCAGAGCATTTCTTTTACGGTGTCCAGCATCTGGGACAACATCCGTTCTGCAGTTTCCGACAAAATCAGCGGCATCAAATCCAGCATTCAGAATGGATTCGATGCCGCTGTGGGATATATCAAGGGACTGGCTTCGGATGCCTGGAATTGGGGACGGGACATCATTCAGGGAATCATTGATGGCATTCAGAGTGCCATCGGCTGGCTGGCGGACTGCGTCACCAATGTTGCCGATACCATTCGGGATTTTCTGCACTTCTCTGTACCGGACAAAGGACCGCTAACAGACTATGAGAGCTGGATGCCGGACTTTATGAAAGGCCTGGCAGACGGCATCGACAAGAGCAAAAAGTATGTGGAAAAAGCGGTCGGTGGCGTTGCTCAGGCAATGCGGCTGACCATGGATTCTGATTTGAATTACAGCTTGAATGGTATTTATGGTGCTGTTGTTGACGGCAGTTCCGGTGGTACGGTCAATAACTACTATAATAACGACAACAGCCGGACAGTGAATCAGACCAATAATAGTCCGAAGGCACTGTCACGGCTGGAGATTTATCGGTTGACACGGAATGCGTTGAATGTGTAATGGGGGTGTGTGATGTATTTTTCTCTGGTTTTAGAAAATGAAAACGGTGAACGATTAGATATGACCACCACTGCCAACCAATACATGACCTCCAAAATCGAAGGTCTGAATCCGCCTGCCGGAACGATTTCCACTTCTTCTTACGCAGGCATGAACGGCAGCTACCTCAACAACGCTTTCATTGAAAAACGAAACGTAGTCATTTCCTTTGCCATGCGTGGCATCGGCATCGAGAAAC
>NZ_KI260376.1 GCF_000468015.1 Ruminococcus callidus ATCC 27760
TAATTGACAGTATTTCACCGCACAGTAATTCACAGTTACTCACTGCAATTCATTGTGATGAACCGAATACGGGATTTGAGCCGAGGTTGATCTCGGCTCATTTTTTTTGCCCGCTGGTCTGGTTGGCGGTTACTATTAAACTCATACCAAAATAACGTGATCTGACCGTCAAACCATCAGCATATGCCAAAAGAGCAGGCTTTTACACCTGCTCCATAAATCATTTCTGTTTTCACACCACAGCCTCAACAACCGTCTTTCCATTCACTTGAATCGTTTTCATACCAGTCTGCTTGTTCTTGTTGAAGTTGAAACTCAGCAGGTAGCCCTTGTCAAGGTGATAGTAATCCAGATACTCAGCAATCTGCTTTTCACCCTCAGTGTTATATTCCTCGCCACGCCAGATCTTCAGTTCCACGATATACTGTTTTCCCAGATAATCCACAATGACATCGGTTCGCTTCTGGTCACGAGTTTGTGCCTCAATATAATAATTGCCTGTACCGTTGATAATCGGCCGCAGGTACAGCAAAAACAGCTTTCTGCCATCCTCTTCCTTGAACTTATCTGGTTGACTGCCATAGATGTCGTTGAAGTGGCGGATAAACTTCTCCAGAATCTTTTCCATGTTCAGCTGATTGCACTGAATAAACTGATTTTTGTCGTTGACACCTTCGGAATACATCCGGCTATCAGTTGCCTCCTGTGAAATAAACCAGTTGTAAATTCTCGTTTCAAAGATGCGATTGGCAACAGAAACGCAGTCGTTTTTGTTGGAAATAAAGCCATACATTGCAGCATTTTCAATTACAACATTGTCGATATTATAAGAGATCTTCTGCCCCAAAAACAAGACATTGTACAGTAGATTTCTCAGGTTTTTGTCGTCTTCCAGTTTGTTGATCAGCGATTCTATCAGAGGATTTTTCTCTCTGATAAGATATTTGACAGCATTTTCAAAGGAAGGATCATCCCAACTCCCACTTTTATCCATACACTTGCAAATCATCGAAACCAGCACCGGATAACCAGAAGTATAATCGTAAATCAGTTGGGACAGCTTTGGAATATCCATACCAGTATGGTGGTCATTCTCGTATTCTGTGAGCATTCCGGCAATGTCATGCACGTTAAAACTCATGTCGATCTCAAAGGCAGAGGCGATATTCCATGGGCTGTTGTGCTTATGCTCTGCATCTGGTCGGATTTTCTGGCGAAGATTTCGAATGTCATGAACACCTGCCAGAATGACAGATTGGAAGGTTGGACGTTTGTTGCGAATCAGATAATAGCCTCTGAGCTGCGACAAAAAGTCCAGAAACACCTGATTATTGCTAGCACTGTCTACCTCATCGATCATCAGCACGATCTTCTTATCATTCAATTTGCAGACAACACTAAGCTTGCGGAACAACTCCACCAAATTTGTAACAGAAGTCAGTTCTCTCTTCGCAATTTCCATCAATGCAGTTTCGTCAGAAAACATCGCAGTTTCCACAAAAGCGTCAATGAAAGCCTTGGAAAAAGTTTTTTCATTCTCAAATGTTGCAACACTCATCTGTGCCTGAAAATCCATAGAAATTACTGTATAGTCATTTTGCAGATAGCTTTGCAGTGCATCCAAAAGTGTGGTTTTCCCATACTGCCGTCCTCGATTGATACAGAAGTACTGCCCTTTATCCACCATATCTTTGATCTGTGCAAGACGGCTGTCCAGATTGACCATGTAATGCTCCTGCGGATTACAGCATCCGGTGATGTTGAAATACCGTTCCATATGTTTCACCTCGTGTTCGTGTGTAGATTTTTGTTACTTCTATTATACCATATCGCCAGAGCAATTACAACTGCATTTTTACTTGAAATACAATTCACCTGGTACTGGAAACTCTAAAAAACTTAATTGCAAACAAAAATGTACATGGAACGCGGAACATTCAAATAGCATCATCCATCACAGGCAGAGCATACAAAATGCTCTGCCTTTTTCAGTCCTTCTCCGCAAGCTTCCCC
>NZ_KI260377.1 GCF_000468015.1 Ruminococcus callidus ATCC 27760
TCGCCAGACGCTCTTTGTGCGGTGTTGCCTTATACCAACTGGTTCCGGTTGCAGATCTTCAGATTTTCGATGACCTTCTTTACGTCCTGTGTGCTGTCCTTGGCACAGATCAGAACGGCATCGTCAGTGTCTACCACGATTAGATCTTCCACGCCCACTGCTGCGATCAGACGCTTGCCGCCGCAAATGGTGCTGCGTTCGGTGCCGATCGTAATGACATCGCCCTCGATATAGTTGCCGTATTCATTGGTGGAGTTGATGCGTTCCACTGCCAGCCAGTTTCCCACATCGTCCCAGCCGAAGCTGCCCGGCAGAGTGTAGATGTTCTCTGCCTTTTCCATGACACCGAAGTCAATGGACTCGCTGCGGAATGCGTGATACTCGGTTTCCAGCACTGACGGGAATTCCGCAGTTCCCACAGCCGCTTCAATGCGTTCCAGACCAGCGTAGATGTCCGGCATCAGGGATTCCAGATTTGCCAGAATGGACGATGCTTTCCAGACGAACATGCCGCTGTTCCAGAGGTACCGGTGAGAAGCCAGATACTGCTTTGCAGTTTCCAGATCCGGCTTTTCTACGAAACGCTCTACCCGATAAACGCCAGCCATGCCCAGATCGGTGTCCCGTTCGAAATTGATGTAGCCGTAGCCGGTTTCCGGATAGGTCGGTGTAATGCCGATGGTCACCAGATTCTGATCCTTTTCTGCCACTGCCACTGCCTGCCGCAGGGTGTCCACATACATTTCCTCATAGCGGATCAGGTGGTCAGAGGGCAGCACCAGCATCATTGCCTCGCCGTACTTCTTGCGAATCACAGCGGCAGCCAGACCGATACAGGGAGCTGTATTTCTGGCACAGGGCTCCAGCAGGATATTTTCCTCCGGCAGCTGGGGCAGCTGTTCCTTTACCAGTGCGGCATAGCTGACATTGGTCACCACAAATACGTCGTCCATTGCCACCATCGGCAGCAGACGCTTGACGGTTTTCTGGATCATGGTTTCTCCGTCCTTGGTCAGAGAGAGAAACTGCTTGGGATAATTGCCACGGCTCTTGGGCCAGAAACGTTCGCCTCTGCCGCCTGCCATGATTACTGCGGTCACTTTCATGAGTGATCTCCTTTCTCTTGTTCCTGCTCCTGCATCTGCTCCTCCTGATACAGCAGTTCCTGTGCATCGTGAGCATTGGCTTCCTCGTTGGTTTCACCGGGGAACAGGGCAGTTTTCAGTGTCATCAGAATGATACGCAGGTCCAGAAAAATGGAATAGTTCTCGATATACATGAGATCCATTTTCAATTTATCATAGGGCAGGGTATCATACAGACCGGTGACCTGTGCATAACCAGTCAGTCCTGCCTTTACCTGAAGCCGGAACTCGAATTCCGGCATGGTTTTCTCGTATTCCTCCGCCAGTTCCGGACGCTCCGGACGGGGGCCCACCACGGACATATCGCCGCGGAGGATATTGATCAGCTGGGGCAGTTCGTCCAGACGGCACTTCCGCAGGATCCGTCCCACCCGTGTGATACGGCTGTCGTTTTCCTTTGCCAGCTGCGGGCCGGCCTTTTCAGCGTTGACCACCATGCTGCGGAATTTGTACACGTAAAATTCCTTGCCGTGATAGGTCAGCCGCTTTTGTTTGAACAGCACCGGACCGCCGTCGTCCAGCTTAATGGCAATGGCGGACAGCAGCATCAGCGGGGACAGCAGCACCAGAAAGACTACCGCAAAAACAAGGTCGAAGATACGCTTTCCCAGCCGCTGTTCAAATGTCAGCCCATAGTTCCGGCACAGCAGCAGCGGCGTATCAAACAGCCGGATCTCCTCTGCCCCTCTCAGGATAATATCCGAAATTTTCGGGGCAATATACGCCCGCACATTCTGGGCGAAGCAATATTTGATAAGATCGTTCCGCAGCTTTCCGGAAACCTCACAGAGGATAATACCCTCGTACCGTGCAATTGCCTCCTGAATCTCCTCCGGCGGTGCGTTGGCACTGACGGATTCACAGATCATATACTTGTCCACGCGGCGGCTCATTTTCAGCACCAGCTCCGCGGCATTCCGGTCGCCGTAGATGACTACCAGCTTTCGCGGCGGGTACAGCCGGAAACATAAGCGATTGGTCAGCACGATCCACAAAATCAGCACCGCCAGATCGGCAATGGTCAATAGGATCATCGGCACTGCCGCAGAAAAATCACGGTTGACAACGCTGATCTGGAAATAGGTCACCACATTGACACAGAAGATCGACAGCGTCTGGGAGTAGAACATGTCCGTTCGCTTGAGGTAGCCGATCTTCAGCCCGCCAAATGACTTGGCAAACAGCAGAACCAGCACCACATAGATCAGGATCATGACCCAGTTGCCGCGGCGATAGAACGGCAGCAGAATGGCATCGCTGTAGCTTTCATACCACACCCATGCAAAGCCGGCGGCATACAACCCCACCAGCAGCACCGCTGCAAAAAATGAAAAGATCCGTTTGAACTGATCTCGGTTATAGTTTTTTTTCATCATATTCTCACAGCACATTTCTGTGCTGACATGCTTTCCTTTCCACAGGATCCGCCGAAAGAATTCCGGCAAAACTGCATCTCGGCACTGCACGAAGCAGACACCGCAGCATACGCTTTTATTATAACAGAGGGTACACCACTTTGTCAAGTATTTTCCATATAGTGCAATGTTTTCTGCTTCTGTTTCGTGCTTTTTTTGCACAAAATGACGGTTTGTGCAGAGCAGCACCTGAAATTTCTGCCGTCAACCGCAAAATGCACACAGACATTCCGCCTGTGTGCACTGCAAAGAAGACTACTGAAGATTACTTGTGAAACTCTAATTTAAGAGCCGGAGTTGTTCGAATTCGGCATTTCCGGCGGTGTGCCGCCCTGTCCGCCGTTTGGTGCACCATTGGGAGCACCGCCCCGTCCGCCGCCGGCAGGTGCTCCGCCGTTCATGCTGCCGGTGCCGCCGTTTGCTGTGACCTCTGTGCCGCCGCTGACGGATCCGCCTTCTCCATAGCCGTCCTCGTTGAGGGTGCCGTCATAGGTGCCGCCGGTAACAATGGTATAGTCGGCGGAATCGCTGTCGCCAATGCCATAGATCACATCGGAAACAGCTTTCGGGGATTGCAATGTTGCAAGAACCGTACCGTTCTTGTCCACAATGCTGATCTGTTCCCCTGCTGCGGCATTGCAGTTGGTGGCGATCAGACAGCCGCTTTCCGGATACTCCATCATGCCCTTGCTGGACAGTGCCAGCAGGGTGCCGCCGGTATAGGTCATGTTGCCGTCTGCGTCCAGCGAGCCGTCACCGCCGCTGGTGGAGCCGCATACCAGCAGAGTGCCGCCGGACATCTCCCATGTGCTGTTGGAGTCTACGCCGTCACCGGAAGCGTTGACATAGATATAACCGCCGCTAATGGTCACAGCATGGGAGCCGCTGTCAGAGCCGCCGGTGTTCAGCCCGTCGTCTGATGCGTCCAGAATCCGGACATTGCCGCCGCTGATGGTCATTTCCGCCTTGGATTCCACACCCTCGGTACAGCTGTGAATCGTAATATCCCCGCCGGAAATTTCCAGATTGCCGTGGCTGCTGATGCCCTTGTTGTCGGAGGTGATCTCCAGCGTGGTGCCGGAGAACACTGCCGTTCCTGCCGCATGTACAGCATGGTCGGTGGAATCAATGGTGCAGCTGCCGCCACTCATGGTCAGGTTGCCGCCGCACTTGATACCCTTGCTGGTGGCATCTTCCGCAGCAGTGGTCATGGCAACTGCCGCAGATGCTCCTGCGTCTGTGGAGGAATCTGCGATGGTCTGCATGGCTGCTGCCGGAATTGCACTGGCATCACTGGCAGCGGCGTTCTGGCGGTAGTCTGCATTGCCGGGCGGTGTGTTGCCGTTACCGCCGAAGTTGTTCGGCTGGAAATCGTCCTGTGCAGAAGCGGCAACTGTACCGGTGGTGGTAATGGTCACAGCACCGCCGGAAACTGTCAGGTCGCCGTCTGCCTGAATGCCGTCCTCGGCACTGGTCACATCGACTTCTCCCGCCTGTAACTCCAGCGAACCGGTGCAGTTCACGCCGTCTTCCGCGGCATCAATGGTCAGCTTGCCGCCGGCAATTTCCACATCACCGCCGCAGTGGATTCCCTTGCTGCTGTTGGCTTCGCCGGTTTCCGTATTCACAGCCGTACCGCTGCTGGTCAGATGATACGTACCGTCTGCGATCCACACCAGCGTTTCCGCCTGCAAACAGTCGCCGCCAGCCTGTACTGTTGCACTGCCCTGCTCCAGCTGGAGAAAGCCCTTGGTGTCGTCGTTGGATTCTGTGGACTTGATGCCGTCATTGCCGGCGGTGACGTTCAGGTCTGCCCCGAACATTGCCACGCAGTCCTTGCCCTTTACGCCGTCCTGTGCAGCTTCTACAGTGATCGTACCATTCACCAGCTTCAGGTCGTCCTTGCAGACGATACCGTCCACGCTGCTGCCTGTGACAGTCAGGCTGCCGCTGCCGTTGATCGTCAGTTTATCCTGTGCAAACAGGGCACAGGCGGAAACGTTGCAGCCGTTGATCTCTGTATCGGCGTTGTCCGCACTGTCTGTCAAAGTGTTCTGTGAACCTTTCGCCAGTGACAGAATGGTGCGTTTTTCGTTGGTGCAGACCAGAGCCGGTCCAGAGGGACTGGTGATCTCCACACCGTCCAGATACAGCTTGACTTTTTCCGAGCCGGTCACAAGGACTTGTCCCTTGGTCAGCTTGCCGCTGAGCCGGTAGGTGCCGCCGGCGGAAATGGTGATGCAGTTGTCCTTGACGGAAACCGCCTTGGTATTGCCTTTCACCTTGGTGCTGTCGTCCTCCAGCGTGATCTCTGCATCAAATGCGTCATAGTTGTCGCAGAGGTCATCTTCATCTGTGGTCACGCCGGCTTCGCCGGACTGTATCGCCGAAAGGCTCTGTCCGACAGCAGCTTCTGCTGTGTCGTTATCGTCCAGCGTGGTAGTCTGTGCAGTGCTGCTGCCGCTGTCTGTGCCGGACGAGTTGTTGTTCTGTGCACAGCCGGTGCAGGTAATCATTGCCGCTACCGCCATGCTCATTGCCCAGGCAAATATTTTCTTTTGCATGATACGCACGCTCCTTTTTGATTCTGGTACCCCATGGTGTGAATTTGTCATGTGTAAAACTCCTCGATATGTGATACCCAATTCCCCAAGCGTGGTTTTGATCTCTGTTTCTATAGGCAATACCGTGCAAAGCTTGTGCGTAAGGTGCGTTGTCAGATTTTTTGGCAGATTGTCAGAAATTCCGCAGGCAGACTGCCGTTATTATGGCAAGGGATTTCTGGGCAATATGACGGGAAAATCTGTACGCAGATTGCGTGCAAAGCCGTCAGGCGGGCTTTGTGCGGTATTGCCTATACTGTATTATCGCATACGTTTATGGAAACTGCGTGAAAATCCTGCGTGAAGCTGCAAAAAGCTGCGTGGAAGAAACTTCCGCATTTCAACGGGCAACAGAAAAACGCCCGACAGAATCTGCCGGACGCTTTCCCGAAAAATAATAAGGAGAATGTATGAAAAAACAAGATGTCAAGAATGTTGGAGCAACGCCGCACAAAGCCTCTGCATCAGATGCTTTGTTTGATGCTGCATCAAGAACGCAGATCAGTTATTTTCTGTCTGCTGCACTTCTGCCAGTGTCACGTCAACCTTTTTGGTTTCGCCGGCACGGACATAAGTCAGCGTGATCGTATCCCCAGCCTTATACTGGTTCTTGACTGCGTTCAGTTCTTCTGTGGTGCTGATCGTCTGATCCTGAATGCCGGTGATAACATCACCCGGCTGTAAACCAGCCTGATCGGCTGCACCGCCGGCGGTCACGCTAAAGATATAGGCACCCACCGGAATATTGTAAGCCTGTGAAACCGCTTCTGTCACGTCCTGACAGGAGATGCCCAGCTGCGGGCGGCCGGTCACATAGCCATAGTTAATCAAATCATCGACAATGCTCTTTGCCTCCGACATCGGAATTGCAAAGCCAATGCCCTCTACTGTCGCTTCACCGGAATAGGTGCTGGACATTTTGGCGGAGTTGATACCGATCACCTGACCAGAGCTGTTGATCAGCGGACCGCCGGAGTTACCGTTGTTGATGGCGGTATCCGTCTGGATCAGCGTCATGGTGTTGTCGTTAATGGTAACCTTCCGATCCAGTGCGGAGATAATGCCGCAGGTTACGGTGTTCTGGAACTGCAAGCCCAGCGGGTTACCGATTGCCACAACCATTTCGCCGACTTCACAGCTGCTGCTGTCGCCGAATTCTGCGGGAGTCAGGTTGTCTGCATCGATTTTCAATACAGCAATATCCGCTTCCTTGTCATATGCCACGATTCTGGCATCATAAGTGGTTTCCTCGTCAGACATCTGGATCTGTACGGAAGAAGCTTCGCCATAACCGTATTCGTCATCGTAAATAACGTGGGCGTTGGTGACAATATAGCCGTCCTTCGACATGATGATGCCGGTGCCGACGCCAGTCATACCCTGCGAACCGTTGTTGCCCTGCGAGCCGTAGCCAAAGAAGCCGCCGTAGCCGTTCATGGGGTTATTGTTGCTGCCGTTGGACGAGGAGAAAGTGGACTGTACGCCGACAACCGACGGTGTCACTTTCTTTACAATATCCGCTACCGACATGGAACCGTTGGTAGAAGCCAGCTGAATCCAGCTCTGACTGGAGTCGCTCTTTTTGGAAGAACTGCTGTCGCCGGTGCTGCTTTCTGCGGCAGAACTGTCGTTGCTTGCAACGATCGAACTGCTGTTGTCCGCATTTGAGGAACGAATGCCCTCATAGACACCGATCGAACCGCCGGACACCAGAACCATTGCCAGCACAAACGCTGCCACTTTCAGTCCGGTATGCTTTTTCTTCGGCTTTTTGTTGGGGTCGCCGCCGTTGGGATCGGAGTAGTAGTTTACATAAGAGTAGCCGCCGTTGTTGCCGCTGCCGCCGTTTCCGGTGGGAGTGGTCTGACCGCCTGCCGGATTGTTATAGGCAGAGCCGGCAGCGTTCTGCTGCTGGTATGCACCGCTGTGCACTGCCTCGTCCTGATGCGGTGTGGTGTTGCGGTAGTAACCGTTCTGATATGCATACGGATTTGCTGCACCGTTGACACCGGAACCGGCATTTCCTGCCGGAGCCGCGGTATTTGCAGCACCGCTGTTGTTGGTGGTATTGTCGGCATTCTGTGCCACACCATTCTCATTCCATTGTGCATTGTTTTTGTTTTCGAAGTCAGCCATAATACTCTTCCTTTCTATCGTGAACCGCTTGTTTTCTGCGGTATGTGTTCTTCGCTTTCTGTAATTATTATTATACGGTTTTATGTGATAATCATATGATAATCGATAGAAAAGACGGTAAAATACAGCCCACAAAGGCTTCACATTCCCTGAAAACAGCTTTCACACAGGAAATTATGCCTGATTCTGTGCAAGATAGTCTGCCAGATCGACATGAACGCCGGCACCGGTCTGTGCCATATAGTACAGCCACAGGAAAATATCCTGCGAATCCAGCGTGCCGCTGTTGTCTGCGTCCAGAGCCTTTCGCTGAATCGGATTCAGTTCGGTGTCCAGACCAGCACCTACCCGTGCAATATTGTACAGGCAGAGAAACAGATCCTGTGTATCAATGCTGCCGCTGGCATCGGCATCGCCCATACTGCATGCCATTTTCTGATGAGATGCGGCTCCGGTGATGATGCTGTCTGCCGAGGGACGATTGCTTTTCAGATCGCCGTCCTTGCCGGTAGCGGTATAGGCATTGGAAATCACGCTGCCGTCGCCGCAGGAGAGCATCTCCGAGGACTGGATCGCAGCAGATGCCAGCATGACCTGCCCCAGCGGAGTGAAAGTCATGTTCAGATCCATGATGTTGCTGAATTCAAAGCCGATCGCCTTTTCACCGGCTGCCCCTACATAAGGCGTATAGAAGTCGGCTGCAGAAGCATTCTGCAAGCCGCGGATCTTGTCATTCAGTCCGGCATTGTCTGCAATGGTCATTGATGCCAGTCCCGTGCCGCTGACATTGCCGCCCTCCAAGGAAACGTCCAGATACTGATACAGATATGCGATTACAGTCTTTCGGTTCTGGGATACACCGGACATGCCGTAATAGTCCACGCCCAGCGGATTGTTGACAGTCTGTACTACCACATTGGCAGAACGGTTCAGGGACTTGACTTCAGTAACCGCCGCTTCAATGTTTGCCGCAACGGTTTCCACCAGAGCCGGCAGATCCCGAGCAAGCTTGCTGTTTGCTGCAGAAAGCTTCGAGCCATCACTGGTCAGCTTGTTTGCCACGTCAGTAAGCGTCTTACAGTTGTCCATATCCACCAGGTCGGCATTTTTATACAGTACTTCTTCTATAAAGTCGTTGACACCCACAGAGATCATTACCACATCTGCGGTCTGCACATCGCGTTTCATATTCTGATTGGACTGCAAGTCAGAAACCAGCTTACCGGAAGTGGTGCCCACTGTGGCATAGTTCACCGCATTGCCGCCCAGATAGTCCGCCATATAGGAAACTGCCGACTCGCTGCCGCTGACTTCTGCCAGACAGTCGTCACCCAGTGCCACGACCTTCGGGGTAACTGCAAGGCCGGAAGTGTCTGCCGCAAATACCGGCAGTGCCAGTCCGGTGGCTGCTGTGACAACGGCACAGGCTGCCGCAATGCCTCTTTTCCAAAAATGTTTTTTACTCATATCGTTTTTCCTTTCTGTACAGGCAGAGCCGCCGTACCCCCCTTATGGCAACACTGCATAAAGCTTACTTGTTGACTTCATCTGATGCTGCCCTATGGCAATACCACACAAAGAGCGTCTGGCGACTTTG
>NZ_KI260378.1 GCF_000468015.1 Ruminococcus callidus ATCC 27760
GCCGGACGGTTTCGACACGGCAGCCCTAGAAGTTCCCGCGGGGCGATGTGAACATCGTCCCCTACGCATTCCCAAAAACAAAGCTAGCCGCAGTCTGCCCGCAAATTTCCTGTCCGGCTATTCCGCTATCTCTGCTCCGGCTTCACATACAATGTGTGCTGATTGGTGAAGATCACCATGCCCGGCTTGGCTCCGGCAGGCTTTTTCACGTACCGCACGGCACAGTAATCCACCGGCACCTGTGCCGAATCCCGTGCCTTGCTGTGATATGCCGCCAGCTGTGCCGCTTCCTCCAGCACCTGCTGCGAAGGCTCTCTGCCGCCGGTTTCCAGAATCACGTGTGAACCGGGGATATTCTGGGTGTGCAGCCAGATGTCGTTCTTGTTTGCCGTTTTCAAGGTCAGCTGGTCGTTCTGGCGATTGTTCCGCCCCACCAGAATCCGTGTGCCGTCCGAAGCGGTAAACTCCATCGGCGGCAGAGATTTCGGCGGCTTGCCCTTTCGCCGCAGCAGCCGGAGATAGCCCTGTTCTGCCAGTTCCGCCCGCAGCTGTTCCAGATCATTTTCCGTTTCCGCACGGCTCAGAGCGTCCAGCACGCTGTCCAGATACGTCAGTTCTTCCCTGCCCTTGGCGATCTGCTCCGTGAGAATTTTCTCCGCCGTGCAGGCTTTCTTATACGCCTGATAGTACTTCTGGGCGTTCTGGGGCGGTGTCAGGCGAGCGTCCAGTGCAATGTGCACCGTCGGGCAGTCCGGCTCGTAGAAGTCCTCCAGAACCGCCTCTGTATCGCCCTTGTGCAGCCGGTAGAGGTTGGCGGAGATCAGATCCGCTTTCCGGCGGTCTGTGTCCTTTTCCCCGCAGGCTTCCAGTTCTTCAGACTGGGAAACGATTCGCCGCTGGATTCGCTCCGTTGCGTGGAGCAGCAGGTGGAACAGGTCGTTCGCCCGCTGTTTCAGCCGTGCCATGTGGTCGCGGCTGGCGAAGAATTCGTCCAGCAGAGCACAGGCAGAGGGCATGACTTTTGTCACCATCAGCGTGCCGTACTGGTGCAGCGGCAGGAACGAGAAATCCTTCGGCTGTCCCTCGCGTGTGCTGACAATGGTATAGACGGCCTCGCCCTGCTCCAGAATCTCCCGCGTTCTGCCAATGGTGTAACAGAGCCGGTCTTTCTGGTCATTGGTGAGGGATTCCGCCCGACAGGGCTGCCCCTTTCCGGTATAGTATGCCCATTCCCGCACCAGAACCGGCGAAACGCCCTCAAAAGTTTGCAGCAGTGCCTTGGAAAGTTCTCCCGTTTTGGTGGACAGCACTGCCAGCATCTGTTCCGGTGCCGCCTGTAAAAAGTTCAGCCGTTCGTCCCGCGGCGGCATCTCATAGGGCAGCCCCGGCAGCACCAGCCGCTTGCTGGACATGGTGGCATCGACACGTTTCATGCTGTCGATGACCTTTCCGGTTTCGTCAATGAGGATCAGGTTGGAATACCGCCCCATGATCTCGATCGCGAGAGTCAGCTGCACAATATCCCCCAGTTCGTTGACGCAGGAAAAGTCGAAGTACAGCACCCGTTCCAGTCCGTCCTGCCGAATTGCCAGCAGCTTGCCGTTTCCCAGCCGTTTCCGCAGGAGCATGCAGAACATAGGCGGAGCCTTGGGGTTTTCCACAGTCACCTGTGTGAGGTGCACTCTTGCACGGTCTGCCGCACAGGAAAACAGCACCTTTGCCCCGCCGGTACGCCCGCGGAAAGCGACAAGCAGTTCTTCCCGTGTCGGCTGGTGGATTTTTTCAATACGGGAATCCAGCAACGGCAGCAGTTCCTGCCGCACCGCGTGTAAATATGCACCATCTAATGCCATGTTTGATTCGTCCTTTCTTACGGCGGGCGGCGAGTCGCCGCTGACCTTACG
>NZ_KI260379.1 GCF_000468015.1 Ruminococcus callidus ATCC 27760
TGTTTCATCAGCTCTATCAGAAATTGTGCATAACCATCGTCAGCAGAAAGCTGTCGTATGACTTTTTCATAGTTATTGAAAGTCGGCAGTCTGAGTTGTTTTGCATAGAGCCTGATCATTTCTTTCTGTACGCTGTTCATACCGCATCACCGCCTTTCAGAAGCGAATCATATCGTTTGAGATCCGGCGGTACGATCCCGATGGAGGATTCTATCTGTATTTTTCTTACCGGACTTCCGATCACTCCTGCATACAGCGTGTTGTAGGAATCTGCATAAGGCAAGTGTTTCAATACCGCATTTCCGATATCCAGGTACAGCCGCAGCACCTTGACAATTTCTTTGGGACTGCTCAGTTTCATCAAAAACTGATAAAGTTCGGTCGGAACAGTTTTCTTGATCGGTGCAGCATTGTAAACACTTCTCGGACGCTTTTCGATCAATCCGATGTAATGCTCTAAACGATAATGGGTCTGGTTATGACGGTAATCACGATCATATTTTGCAATGATCTCACCTCGGAACAGCATTATGACCTGATTGCCGCTTCCTTTGACCGTTATCATCTTGGAACTGTACTGATACGGCACTGCGTATTTGTTGTGATCAAATCTCACAAGTGAGAAATCATCCGCTTTGATCTGAAGTGTATTTGATGTATCATAGCGGTACGGCGGTAAAGGGATCCAATGCTCCTTACAGTTTTCAGCCATTTCACCTACCGTCAGATCTTTTCCGGGTATCTTATGATTTCTGTACACAGCGCAATATTCCAGAAGCTTTTCATTCAGCTCATCTATGGTCGATATGTTAGGGACAGGCACGAAGAAATTTCTTCTGACAAGTCCTACCAGACCTTCTACAAGCCCCTTTTCATGACCCTGTGCCGGATTGCAGAATACTGGTTTGAAGGAATAGTGTGCCGACAGGGAAAGATATTTGTCTGTTGCTTTTGCATGACATCCAAATCCTTCTTTTACAGCAACACGAGCATTATCAAAAATGATCTTCTGCGGCGTTCCGCCAAAATGTTCAAGTCCTTTTACGATCCCTTCCAGAAAGCTTTCTTCATTCTGCCGGTAAAAAGCGGAAACAAAGATATCCCCGCTGTGGCATTCACGCATACACCATATTTGGATTTTCTGCCTGATCCCGCCAAGTATTACAGTTGCTTCACCCCAATCCACCTGAACGGCTTCGGCTGGGTCATAGGACAATGGTACAAACACATTGCTCACCTTGCCTTTGAGTTCTGCCACCGTCCGTCTTACAGAAGCTTCACAGCCATCAAAACCACATTCGGCAACCAGGCGTGTGTATATCTTATGTGCTGTATGCTGCTGCTTCCGCGGTGCTTTCTGGTCAGAATCCAGGCACTTCATGATAAATGCTTTGACATCATCGGTGATGATGTCATTTTTTCTGCCGCTGCCAGGTTTGCGTTCCCATGGAACTGTTCGTCCTTCCCAGTATTTCTTTACTGTGTTTCGTGAGATCCCCAGTATCTTTGCTACATTACGCTGGCTGAAGTCTGTATGCTCTCGATAATATCTGATCTTTTCATAGATCTCCATTGCTATTGCCACTCCTTATCCCTCCTGTATACAAGTTCTTTCTCTTATGATACAGGATTTTTATTATTTGTGGCTCACTTTTTTATTATCATTTTTCCCTCAGCTGGCTCAGTTTTATTTTAGCAGATATA
>NZ_KI260380.1:0-10592 GCF_000468015.1 Ruminococcus callidus ATCC 27760
TGGGGCGTAAGGTCAGCGGCGACTCGCCGCCGCCCGCCCCTCTTGCCAAGGTTGTCGAAATATGCTATAATAGAATCAGAAGTGATTCCGTCAATGGATTCCAAAAGAAAGAGGTACAAAAAGATGCGTAATACCACAAGTTATGAAAGCCCGTTCTGCACCCGCTATGCCAGCGAGGAAATGCAGCACGTTTTCTCCGCTGACAAGAAGTTCTCCACATGGCGTCGCCTTTGGGTGGCTCTGGCTCGGGCAGAAATGGAACTCGGTCTGCCCGTGACACAGGAGCAGGTGGACGAACTGGAAGCCAATATCGACAACATTGACTATGACGTGGCAGAAGCAGAAGAAAAACGCCGCCGGCACGATGTCATGTCCCACGTGTATGCATACGGTCAGGTCTGCCCCAAGGCTGCCGGCATCATTCATCTGGGTGCAACTTCCTGCTATGTCGGCGATAATACAGACATTATCGTGATGCGTGACGCTCTGGAGATCGTTCGCCGCAAGATGATTAACGTGCTGGCAAATCTCGCTCACTTCGCCATGGAATATAAGGGCATGCCGGCTCTGGCATATACCCACCTCCAGCCGGCACAGCTGACTACAGTGGGCAAGCGTGCTACACTGTGGATGAACGAACTGCTCATGGACTTCAATGAACTGGAATACCGTATCGCAAACCTGAAGCTGCTGGGCTCCAAGGGTACCACCGGTACACAGGCTTCTTTCATGGAACTGTTCAAGGGCGATACCGATAAGGTCAAGGAACTGGAAGCCAAGATTGCCAAGGAAATGGGCTTCAACGGCGTTGTTCCGGTTTCCGGTCAGACTTATTCCAGAAAGATCGACTCGCAGATTCTGGCAACCCTTAGCGGCATTGCACAGTCCTGCAGCAAGTTCTCCAACGATATGCGTCTGCTCCAGAGCTTCAAGGAAATGGAAGAACCTTTTGAAAAGACTCAGATCGGTTCCTCTGCAATGGCATACAAGCGGAACCCCATGCGTTGCGAGCGTATCACTTCTCTGGCTCGCTACGTGATGATCGACAGCCTGAATCCGGCATTTACCGCAGGTACCCAGTGGTTCGAGCGGACACTGGACGACTCTGCCAATAAGCGTGTTTCCGTACCGGAGGCATTTCTGGCAGTCGATGCGATCCTGAACATCATGCTGAATGTTACCGACGGTCTGGTGGTATATCCGAAGATGATCCGTCAGCGGATCATGCGGGAACTGCCGTTCATGGCAACCGAAAATATTATGATGGACGCTGTGGAAAAGGGCGGCAACCGTCAGGAACTCCACGAAAAGATCCGTCAGTATTCCATGATCGCCGGCAAGCACGTCAAGGAAGAAGGTCTGGACAACGACCTGTGCGATATGTTGCTGGCAGATCCGGCATTCATGATTACCAAGGAAGATCTGGACAAGATCCTGAAGCCGGAAAACTTCACCGGCCGCAGCGAACAGCAGACCGAAGAATTCGTGGCAGAGTGCATTCAGCCCATTCTGGACGCAAACAAGGATATTCTGGGCGAACACTTCGAGATGAAGAACTAAGGAAACACTACATAAAGCCCGTCTGACGGCTTTATTCTTGCGTATCCCATAGAAAACAACCCTCGGCGGAATCCAATCGTCGGGGGTTGTTTTTTCGTAGGACGAAAAATCACCGCAGGTCTTGACAACTTCCTCAAAAAGGTGTACCCTAAACAAAGAATCATCAAGGGAGGAATCATCATGCCGATCCAGATTCGTGCGGCAGTGCCGGCAGATGCACCGGCACTGCTCGCCATTTATGCCCCTTATGTGGAGCAAACTGCCATTACATTCGAGTACGATGTTCCCGCAGAGGCGGAATTCACCCGCCGTATTGTGGACACCCTGCAAAACTACCCCTATCTGGTGGCAGAACAGGACGGCGTGCCGGTAGGGTACGCCTACGCCGGAAAATTCCACGAACGTGCTGCCTATGACTGGTCTGTGGAAACGTCTATCTATGTGGAACAGCACCGGAAGCGACAGGGTATTGGCAGACTGCTCCACGATGCACTGGAACAGGAATTACGGCGACGGCATTTCCTCAACATGAACGCCTGCGTTGCCTGTCCCATAGGGGAAAATGACCCCTACCTCACACGGGACAGCATTTGTTTCCATGAAAAACTGGGGTATCGCATGGTGGGCGAATTCCACCAGTGCGGCTATAAATTCGGACGGTGGTATCACATGGTGTGGCTGGAAAAGCATATCGGCAGCCACGAGGGAACGCCGCTGCCGGTACTGCGGGGATAATTTCAACAATGGATTTGCGTGAAAGGATTTGCGTGAAAATTTTCCTCGTCCTATTGACTAATCTGCCGTTTTCGGGTATCATAAGAAGTAGGAAATTTTTGCAGTATCCCCTGCACGGAATACGGAGGACACATACATGAACAAACAAGGACGGTTCACAGCCGTTTTGCTGAGCGGAGTTATCCTCTGCGGCATCGGCACCGGCTGTGCCGCGGACGGCTCCAAAACTGCCAAGGCAGACTACACATGGAGCAATGTTGCCATTGGCGGCGGCGGATATGTCACCGGCATGGAGTATAACCCCAAGGAAGAAGGGTTGGTCTATGCCCGCACAGACATCGGCGGACTGTACCGCCGGAAAAAGGACACTGACTGGGAACCGCTGACGGACTTTCTGGGGGCGGACGAATGGGGCTATATCGGGATCGAGAGTATGGCGACCGATCCGGTGGAGCCGAACCGCGTTTATTTTGCCGGCGGCACGTATATGAGCGATGATGCGGCACTGTTTGCCTCGGACGATTACGGCGAAACATGGACACGCTTTGATGCTCCGTTCAGCTGCGGCGGCAACCAGTCCGGACGGGGCTGCGGCGAACGCATGTGCGTCAACCCCAATAACAACAAGGAAGTCTGGTTCGGCAGCCGTGACAGCGGTCTGTGGAAAACCACCGACTACGGCAAGAACTGGGAAGAGGTCACCTCTTTTCCGGAAAAGGGCGACTATAAACAGGAGAGCAACAGTATCGGCATTCTGTGGGTGACTTTTGATCCGACTTCCGGCGACATGTACGTTGGCGTGGCAATGACAGACGGCACCTGCATTTATAAAAGCACAGACGGCGGCGACAGCTGGACAGCACTGGCTGCCAATGCGGCAGGCATGTACCCGCTGCATGCTGCATTCTCCAACAGCGGAAAGCTGTATCTGGCGTACTCTGACAATTGCGGTCCGAATCTGTCCCCCACGGCTGGGGCAGTCTATGTGTACGATACCCAGTCGGACAGCTTCACGGATATTACGCCTGATCTGAACGACGGCAGACAGGGCGGCTTCGGCGGCATTTCCGTAGATGCCCGGAATCCGGATACGGTGGTGGTTTCCACGCTGGGCTGGTGGTCGGACAACGGCGACAATCTGTACTACACCACCGACGGCGGTGACAGCTGGAGCGGACTGTTCAACCTGAACACCAAGGAAAACCACTACCAGATGGACACTGCACAGGCGGAATGGCTGGACTGGGGCAGAGGTGAAAATCAGGCGAAAACCGGCTGGTGGGTGGCAGATGTCAACATCAACCCGTTCAATTCTGACGAGGTGATGTACGGCACCGGTGCAACGATCTATTCCACCCAGAATATGACGAAGATCGGCACAGAGCCGGTGACCATTGCCTTTGATGCCTACGGGCTGGAAGAAACGGCAGTGTTCAAAATGCTGGCACCGCCCAGCAAGGACGATTCGCCCCAGCTGTATTCCATTATGGGCGATCTGACCGGCTTTGCCCACAAGGACGTGACACAGTGCCCCGATGATGCCCACTTCATGAAAAACGGCAAGCCCACAGATTTAGATGTGGCATTCCAGAACCCCAACACGGCGGTATACCTCAGCGAGGAAAAGACCACCACGATCAATTTCACGCAGGACGGCGGTGCCACATGGGAAACCGTAAAGCACAAGCCCGACCCCGCCATTGGCGGACAGGTGGCGATGTCCGCGGACGGCAGCTCCACGATCTGGGTGCCCAACAGCATTTCCGGAAAGCCCTATGTGACCACTGACCTCGGAAAAACGTGGTACTATGTGGAAGGACTGGGCTTTAACGCCAAAATTGCCGCCGATCGGGTGAACCCGAAGGTGTTCTATGCCACCTGTGACGGGCTGTTCTACGTGTCCAGGGACGGCGGCGTGACTTTCGAATCCACGGGACAGATGGTGGCAGATTCTGCCGAACCGGTGGCGGTGTTCGGGCAGGAGGGCAACGTCTGGATCTCCAGCAGCACCATGATCATGTACACGGAGGACGGCGGCGAAAGCTTCCAGACTGTAAAGACCCTGCCCACCGTGGACAGCATCGGCTTCGGCAAGGGCAAAGAGGAAGACAGCTATCCGGTGATCTATGCCGAGGGCGACGACGGCGAAAACGGCTACGGCATCTATCGCTCGGAGGACAAGGGCAAAAGCTGGATAAGAATCAACGACGAGCAGCATAAGTTCGGAAACCTGAACCCCAAGTACATCACCGGTGACAGCAATGTCTACGGCAGAGTGTACTTCTGCACAGACGGACGGGGAATCGTAATGGGTGATATTGCTTCGTGAAAAAAAGACATTATGGAAAATACATTTTTCGCTGGCTCATGACCTTGCTGTTGCTGGTGGGGCTGGTGTTTGCCGGCATCGGCGGCACAAGGCTGCTGCATATCTATCTGACCAGCACCGGCAGACAGGCGGCAGATGTTCCCAGCAAACAGGATTATCCGGTGCGTGGAGTTGATCTGTCCTACTATCAGGGCAATATCGACTGGGACGTGCTGGCATCACAGGGCGTGGACTTCTGCTTTATCAAGGCGACCGAGGGCGTTGACCACAACGACAGCCAGTTTGCACAGAACTGGCAGACAGCACAGGCGGCGAAGATCTACGTGGGGGCATATCACTTTTTCCGGTTTGAGGACACGGGAAGGGAGCAGGCGGAAAACTTTATCCGCACAGTGCCGGTGACGGAAAACACCCTGCCGCCGGTGATCGACGTGGAATTGTACGAGTCGCTGGGCGGCAGCATGCCGGACACCGGCACCGCAAGGCAGAATCTACAGGAAATGCTGGATCTGCTGGAAGCACACTATGGTGTAAAGCCCATTCTCTACGCCGCCCCCAACACCTATCGGGCATATGTGAAATCGTTTGCAGCGGACTATCCCATCTGGATCAGCAACTACTATTATAAGCCCTATTTCGACTGGACATTCTGGCAGTATACCGATTCCGGCGAACTGGAGGGCTATGACGGCTATCAGACCCATATTGACCTGAACGTCTACGCCGGAAGCATGGACGAATTCCGGCAGCAGTTCGGCTTACAGGCATTTTAGAAAGGAACTATTATGACAGAACCAATTTTTTTGCAGGGAATCTGTAAGGACTACCTCTGGGGCGGCAATCGCCTGCGGGAGGAATTCGGCAAGGAAAGCGATGCTGACAAGATCGCTGAAAGCTGGGAACTCGCCTGCCACAAGGACGGCAGCAGCATACTCACTTCCGGCAGTGATGCAGGGCTGAACCTGCGGGAATATCTGGACAAGAACGGCACCGCATTCCTCGGCACCAACTGTGCGGACTGTACCACTGTGCCGGTGCTGATCAAGCTGATCGATGCCAAACAGGACTTGTCCATTCAGGTGCACCCCGATGACGACTACGCCATGCGGGTGGAGGGAGAAGCCGGCAAGACGGAAATGTGGTACATCGTAGATGCGGCTCCCCACGCTGCCCTGTACTACGGACTGAAACAGGAAGTGACCAAGGCGGAATTCGAACAGCGGATCCACGACCAGACCTTGACAGAGATTCTCAATCGGGTGGAGGTCAAGCCGGGGGAACTGTACTTTATCCCCTCCGGTACGCTGCACGCCATTGGTGCGGGGATCCTGCTGGCAGAGATCCAGCAGAACTCCAACACCACTTACCGTGTCTACGACTACGGCAGACGGGGAGCAGACGGCAAGCTGCGTCCGCTGCACATTGAAAAAGCTCTGGACGTGACCAATCTTCGTCCCATTGCCCCCACGGTGCAGTATCCTGCGGAGGCGGTTTCCGGCGGCACGGTGCGGAAGCTGGAAGCGTGCAAGTATTTCGCTTCAGACGTGGTGACTGTGCACGGCACGGTTGCATTTACCGTAGGGACAGAATCGTTCCACCACCTGCTGTTCCTGTCGGGAGAAGCCACTCTGCAAACAGAATCCGGCAGCTATCCGGTGAAAAAGGGCAGCAGTGTGCTGCTGCCTGCCGGACTGGGAGCCTATACCGTGACCGGCGAAAGCGTACAGTACGTGGTTACCCGCGTGGACGAAAAATTGAGTTGACAATTCCACATGATGGATTTGCATATTGAGGAGGAAACATATATGAAGTATTACATTGGTATTGATCTGGGCGGCACAAATATTGTTGCCGGCGTAGTCAACGAAAGTTATGAGATTCTGGCAAAGGCAAGCGTCAAGACCAATCTGCCCCGTCCGGAAGAAGAAATCGCTGCGGATATGGCAAAGGTTTCGCAGGAAGCTGCGGAAAAGGCTGGCCTGACCATGGCGGACATCGAGTGGATCGGCGTAGGCACACCGGGCGTTGCCAACAGTGCCACCGGCGTGATCGAATATTCCAACAATCTGGGCTTCAATAACACTCCCATGGTGAAGTATCTGGAAACTGCACTGGGCAAGCCCACCTTTATTGAAAACGATGCCAACGCTGCTGCATACGGCGAATATGTTGCCGGTGCTGCAAAGGGTGCCAAGAATGCAGTTTGCATCACACTGGGTACCGGCGTAGGTGCCGGCATCGTCATTGACGGCAAGATCTACAGCGGCTCCAACTTCGGCGGTGCAGAAGTTGGTCACACTGTCATTTCCGTAGACGGTCCGCAGTGTACCTGCGGCAGAAAGGGCTGCTTCGAGGTATACTCCTCTGCAACCGGTCTGGTTCGCATGACCAAGGAGGCACTGGCGGCCAATCCGGAAAGTGCCATGAAGGACGAGGAACGTATTTCCGCACGGACTGCGTTCAACTACATGCGTGCCGGCGATGCTACCGCAAAGCAGGTGGTTGACGATTACATCAAGTATCTGGCAGCTGGTATCACCAACACCATTAACATTTTCCAGCCGGACATTCTGTGCATTGGCGGCGGCGTGTGCAACGAGGGCGATCCGCTGCTGGTTCCCATGAAGGAGATCGTCAAGAAGGAAGTCTACACCCGCAACTCCGCAAAGAATACCGAGATCGTGATTGCGAAGCTGGGCAATGATGCCGGCATTATCGGTGCGGCATTCCTGGGCAACGCACACGACTAATGGCAGCACTGCATCAAGCCGCCTGACGGCTTTGCACGATTTGTGTCACAACAGCATAAAAATCAATCTGATAAGCACCCCGAGAGCCAAATGCACCGGTTTTCGGGGTACTTTTGTATCAACATTCTGTACAATTCCCTAAAATGAGATTTGTGCATCTTGCTGGTTTCTTGGAAAAGGGAGGGGGTGAATGGGGAAAATCTCTTGACAGCTTGCACAAAAGGTGATAGAATAAGGTGGATAAGGTGAGCACTGCTTCAGACGGCAGAGGACTGTTCTGTGCAGGTTACACAAAAAAGATAAGGAGTTCGATCACATGAAGTTTATGAAGAAACTGCTCAGCACCATGACGGCTGCGGCAATCGGGCTGTCCATGACCACTGCACTGTCTGTGGGAACCTCTGTTGCATCTGCGGCAGACAAGACTGCGGTACAGATGGTGGAGGACATGGGTCTGGGCTGGAATCTGGGCAACGCTCTGGATTCGACCAACACATGGACCAGCAATCCCTCTCCGGCAGATATTGAAACTGCCTGGGGCAACGTGGTTGCGACCGAAAACATGATCAAGGAAGTCAAGAAGGCTGGCTTCAACACCGTCCGGATCCCTGTCACCTGGTGGGATATGACCGGTGCTTCCGGCACTGCAAAGATGGATTCGTTTGACGGTACAGTTGCAGATCAGTATCTGGCAAGAGTCAAGGAAGTCGTAGACTACTGCGTAGATAACGGTATGTATGCGATCATCAACACTCACCACGATGAGGACTGGGAAAAGGATACCTCCAAGATCGCAACATTTGAAAAGCTGTGGAAGCAGATCGCGACCTACTTTGAAGGCTATGATGAACATCTGGTATTCGAGGGCATGAACGAAGTCAGCTTCTCTACCAGCGATGCCATGACCTATAATCAGGCGTTTGTAGACACCGTCCGTGCAACCGGCGGCAACAACAAAGACCGTCTGCTGATCTGCACCGCAGACAGCAACAACACCGCAAAGGCACTGTCCAGCAGCTTCTCCATGCCGAAGGACGACTCCAATATGCTGGCGGTTTCCGTACACTACTATGAACCGCCGACGTTCTGCGTTGCAGACACCACTTCCACCTGGGGACATCGGGAAACATGGGGCACTGCCGCAGACCTGAGCAAGGTGGAAAAGGATTTCAATGACCTCAAGACCAAGTTTACTGACAATGGCTATGGCGTTGTGATCGGTGAATACGGTGCATGCAATGCCGACAAGTACGGCGTAAACACCACACCGTATAACAAGGACGAAGAATCCATCAAGGCATTCTATCAGGCAATTGCTTCTACAGCATACAATATGGACGGTATCTGCCCCGTTGCATGGGACGACTCTGACTCCGGTACAATCTGCCTGTTCAGCCGTAAGAATATGAAATGGTTTGACGAAGACCTGAAGAACATCTTCTCCAACATTGCTTCCGGCGGAAATGTAGACCCCGGCAAGCAGAAGACCGACCGTCTGACATTCCAGGCAAGCGACGTTGCAGACGGCAGCGATCTGCTGATCGACCTGAAGCCCTACAAGGATTACGGCGTAAACTTGACTTCTGTTGTCATCAACTATACAATTAAGGGCAACAAGGCTTCTTATGGTACCGGCGGTGCAGTACAGTACAACATTGTAGACAGCAATGACGGTTCTTCGCACTGGGCATACCAGCCGTATTCATTCACAGTCGGAGAAAGTGTAACGACAGTAGACATTCCGGCAACCACCAAGGCAACTGACGAGGACGGAAACGAATTCGAAGGTCCGCTGGATATGGACTACCTGAAGATCGGTCACTGGTATGACTGGACCGACCCGAAGGGCGGCAAGGTAGAATGGTCTTATGTTGATGTCACTCTGATCTTTGACAACTTCTTCTATGTAGACGGCGATCCGGATCAGACAACAGCAACAACACAGACTACTACCGAAGCACCGAAGACCACTACTACAGAAGCTACCACAACTGCACAGCCGCAGGGCGACCCGATCGGTAAGGCATACTTCATTGGTATGATCGGTGCAGCAAACAACTGGGCAGAGGGCGACGATGAAGGTGCCGCAGTGACACCGATCACCGGCGACGGCACATACAGCGTAGACTGGGACGTTACCGGCGGCGGTACCGATACGGTTCAGTTCCTGGCAGTTTTGATCACACCGGACGGCGAAACCGAAAACTTCACCACCGATACCTTCAAGAATCTGAAGGTTTCTCTGGACGAAGTCTGGGTTGACGGCGTAAAGATCGAAGATTACACCGTTAGTGAAAAGGCAATCAACACCCACTATTATGAAGGTGAGGGTCCGGGCGTTACCCGTCTGTACCTCCACGATGACTGGTCCACCAAGATCAAGGATCTTGCAAGCAAGACCACCATTGCAAAGGATATTCGCGTAGTATTCACCATTTCCGGCACTGGTCACGAAGGTCCGGCAGTGACTACCACAGAACAGACTACCACCACAACTGAAAAAATTACTACCACTACAACCACCACAACTACCGAAGCAACTACTGAACCGACTACCACCACAACCACTACCACAGCGATCGAAACAACCACCACTGAAGCAACTACTGAACCGACTACCACTACAACCACTACCACAACACCGGAGCCGACCACAACAACGACTGCGGAAACAACTACTACCACCACCGAAGAAACCACAACTACAACAGAAGCAACCACCACTACCGAAGCAACCACAACCACTCCGGAACCGACTACCACCACAGCAGAAACCACGACTACAATCATGACGATGCTGACTACCACAGAAACCACTACAACGACAACCACCACCGAAGAAACTACTACCACCACAACAACTACCACTACTACAACGACAACCACCACTACTACCACCACAACCACGACCACTACCACCCAGTATGAGGGCCCGATGCCGAAAACGCTGTTCGGTGATGTGAACATGGACGGCAGAATCGACATCACAGATGCTGTTCTGCTGAACAAGATGGCAGCTGGTGCAGTTGAAGCAAACCAGTCCCAGCGTCTGAACGGCGATGTCAACGGCAACGGCGAGATCGATTCCGCTGACGGTCTGGTACTGTTTATGTTCGTGATCCAGCAGATCAACACCCTGCCGTATCAGGCAGAAATCTGATCGGTGAAAGGCTGTTAAAAGTTTAGGCAATACCGCACAAAGAGCGTCTGGGGACTTT
>NZ_KI260380.1:10692-19152 GCF_000468015.1 Ruminococcus callidus ATCC 27760
CTGTCGCACAATCTTTGTGCGGTATTGCCTTTATCCGATAATTTTCTCATCATAAAAAGAGCACTGTGTCCTGCATACTGCGGGCACAGTGCTTTTTCTTTTGTGGAAATACAGTCTGCACGGGCGTTTTACATGAGTATGTTTAAGAATGGCATTTTTCACAATGTGAAATTTGTGAAAAATGCCGGAGAAAGGGAAAACTAACGCAATATCTAACAAAAAAGCGGAATTTTACTTAAAAAACAGCACCTAAATCCGGCGGATACTTATCATTATTCCGGAAAGTGTTGTGCCTTTGTGAAATGTGCAACAAAACAAGAAAAGAAACTAGTAGAAATCGTCATGAAAGTCGATTGACTTTTTTCGAAAATCGTCCTATAATAAAGGAAACAGCAATAAACACGCTGTTGATTTTCGTTTTTCAGGAGAATTGGAAAAAGCAGGGAATCCTGCGGAATTCCGCGGAAAACCACTGTTTCTCTCTCCGGAAAAACGATGCAGAAAAGGTGGTGGATACAATGGGTGAAGAACTGCAGGAACAGCTGCATACCCGGATCCTCTGGGAGAGTCCGTTTGACGTACCGCTGGTGGGACCGATCCATATCAGTGAATCGGTCGTCATGACATGGTTCCTTATGGCGATTATTATGGTGCTGGTACTGATACTGACACGGAATCTCAAGATCGTACCGGGAAAGCGGCAGGCGTTTCTGGAAATGGCGGTCACATGGCTCACAAACTTCTTTGAGGGCAACATGGGCAAAGCCGGCAGACGCTATGTGCCCTATCTGAGTACCGTGCTGATCTATCTGGGAATCGCCAATATGATCGGCATGTTCGGGTTCGGCATGAAGCCTCCCACAAAGGACATCAACGTCACCGTGGCACTGGCACTGATGAGCATTATCCTCATTGAAGCGTCAACATTTCGGGCTCAGGGCGGCATCAAGGGCTTTTTGAAGTCCTTCACAAAGCCGATGGCTCTGCTGACACCGCTGAATGTGATGGAGATCGCCATTCGTCCGCTGTCGCTGTGTATGCGACTGTTCGGTAACGTACTGGGTGCTTTCGTTGTCATGCAGCTGATCGAACATGTCTGTGGTCTGATTATCCCGATGGTGTTCAGCATGTACTTCGATGTGTTCGACGGACTGATTCAGGCGTATGTCTTTGTATTCCTGACATCGCTGTTCATGGCAGAAGGCATGGAAGTCGAGGAGGAGAGTGTGCCGAAGTTACAGCAGGCATAGCTTGCTGCAATCCCACTCGGCAGCTACAGAAAGGAGCGTTCCCTATGGTAGGAGCAGGTATCGCAGTATTGACAGGTATCGGTGCAGGACTTGGCATCGGTATCGCAACGTCCAAGGCAACAGAAGCCATTGCCAGACAGCCGGAGGCTGCCGGAGCGATCAACAAGGCACTGCTGCTGGGCTGTGCACTGGCAGAAGCAACCGCCATCTACGGTTTCGTTGTTGCACTGCTGATGGTTATCATGAAGTAAAAAACACGCCCCCGCAAAACAACGCGGGCAGAAAGGTAGGAATTGAAAATGATAGGAGCAGGTATTGCAGTATTGACTGGTATTGGTGCCGGTCTGGGTATCGGTATCGCAACATCCAAGGCAACAGAAGCCATTGCCAGACAGCCGGAGGCTGCCGGAGCGATCAACAAGGCACTGCTGCTGGGCTGTGCACTGGCAGAAGCAACCGCTATTTATGGTTTCGTTGTTGCACTGCTGATGGTCATTATGAAGTAAAAGGACCACCTTCTGAATCTGAGAGAAAGGAGCACGGCTTTTCTTGGAAAAAGCTGTGAGAGTGGATATGTTAGATTTTGATTTTTGGACCATTTTGTTTTCCGTCATCAATATCCTCGTGCTGTTTTTCTTTCTGAAAAAATTCCTTTTCGGCAGAGTAAATGCCATGCTGGAAAAGCGGGCACAGATGGTGCAGGCGGATATGGACGAAGCCAAGCAGCATGCCGCTGATGCGGAAAAGCTGAAGAATGCATATGAGGAAACCCTGAGCGGTGCCAAGCAGGAAGCAAAACAGATCATTGCGACCGCAGAGCAGAATGCACACGCACAGGGCAGCGAGATCACTGCCAAGGCTCAACAGCAGGCAGACACGCTCCTCAAAGAAGCACAGAAGGAAATCGAACGGGAACGCCGGCAGACACTGGACGGCGTACAGGGCGAGATCGCCGATCTGGCACTGGCTGCCGCTTCCAAGCTGATGGAGCAGAAAGTGGACGACCAGACCAACCGCGAGCTGGTGAATGCGTTCTTGTCTGAGGAAGGAGCAGGAGAATGAATGGTGCAGTGACATCTTATGCAACCGTGCTGCTGACGCTGCCAAATGCGTCAGATGCCGTGGCAGATGCACAGCAAACCTTTCAGAACTGCCCCCTGTTGACGGATTCCCTAAGCAACCCGACGATTTCGGAGGCGGAAAAGTTTGCAGTGATCGACCGGATCTTTCCGGAATCCCTGCGGACCTTCCTGAAGGTTGTCTGCCAAAACGGTCAGATCGACAGCATACTGGAGATTTTTTCAGAATATCAAGCATTGGAACGCCGGCAAAGACATTGTGCTCATGCCGTGCTGGAATATGTAACGCCGCTGACAGACGCACAGCTGACAGCGATGAAAAAAATGATCTGTGCAAAAACCGGCGAACCGGAGGTACAGTTGGAACTGCACCAGAATCCGGAACTGCTGGGAGGCTTTATCCTGCATATCGGCGATGACGAGTATGACCGCAGCGTGCGTTCTGCCGTCCGCAATATGCGAAAGAGCCTGATACGGAGGTGAGGGTAAGACATGAGTACCATGAATGCAAGTGAGATTATATCCGTTTTAAAAAGCGAGATAGAGGACTTCGACCGGAAGTCCGGCGTGCAGGAAACCGGTACAGTCGTTCGTGTGGGCGACGGTATCGCAACGGTATTCGGCATGCAGCATGCCATGTACGGCGAACTGGTAGAATTTGAAACCGGTGTACGAGGCATCGTACAGAACTTGGAAACCAAGACCATCGGTGTCGTTCTGCTGGGCAGTGACTATGGCATTACAGAGGGTACTTCTGTTGTCCGTACCGGAAAGCGTGCCGGTATCGGCGTAACGCAGAAAATGATCGGCAGAGTTGTCGGTGCACTGGGAAACCCGATCGACGGCGGCGATCCCCTGACAGCAGAGGATTATTTCCCGATCGAACACGAAGCACCCGGCGTGGCGTACCGGAAATCGGTCAATGTACCGTTACAGACCGGTATCCTTTCCATTGACTCGATGTTCCCCATCGGACGCGGTCAGCGTGAATTGATCATCGGCGACCGTCAGACCGGTAAGACATCGATTGCTGTGGATACGATCATTAACCAAAAAGGACAGAATGTCATTTGTATTTATGTCGCAATCGGACAGAAGTCCTCGACAGTTGCAAAGATCGTTTCTACCCTGAAAAAGAATGATGCAATGGAGTATACCATTGTCATGTCTGCATCTGCCAGCGAACCGGCTCCGGTACAGTATATCGCACCCTATGCCGGCACGGCGATCGCAGAGTATTTCATGAGTCAGGGCAAGGACGTGCTCATTGTATACGATGACCTTTCCAAGCACGCGGTGGCATACCGTGCAATGTCCCTGCTGCTCCACCGTCCGCCTGGGCGTGAAGCTTATCCGGGTGACGTATTCTATCTGCACTCCCGTCTGCTGGAACGTTCCTGCCGTCTGGACGATGCACACGGCGGCGGTTCGATCACCGCACTGCCGATCATCGAAACACAGGCAGGCGACATCTCTGCCTATATCCCGACCAACGTCATCTCCATTACAGACGGACAGATCTTCCTCGAAAGCGAACTGTTCAACGCCGGTATGCGTCCGGCAGTCAACGTCGGTCTGTCTGTATCCCGTGTCGGTGGTGCCGCACAGACCAAGGCGATGAAGAAAGCCTCCGGTCAGATGCGTGTGGATCTGGCACAGTTCCGCGAAATGGAAGTCTTTACACAGTTCAGTTCCGATCTGGATCCTGCTACGCAGGCAATGCTGGATCACGGTCATGTGCTGATGGAACTGCTCAAGCAGCCGCTGTATCACCCTCTGGCAATGTGGAAAGAGGTCGTGATCCTGTCCGCAGCCTCCAACGGTCTGCTGGACGATGTGGCATTGAGCGATCTGCGTTCATTCCGCGAGGGACTGATGAACTATGTGGAGGCAAACGGTGCGGCGATCGTTACCGAAATGAAAGAAACCGGCAAGCTTTCCGACGAATCCAGAGAAAAGCTGCTGGAACTGGTGCGTACCTATAAGAAGCAGGTGAACTAAAATGGGCAACATGCGTGAGATCCGTGACCGGATCAAGAGCATCAACGACATTATGAAAATCACCAATGCCATGTATCTGATCTCCTCCTCCAAGCTGAAAAAGGCGAAAAAGGATCTGGCGGCAACACAGCCCTATTTCAATAAGCTGCTGTATGCTATGCGGAGTATCCTTTCCCGTGCACCGGAGGACATCGATATGCGGTATTTCGATCAACGGGAGGAGATCAAGCCCGAAGACCGGAAGGTGGGCTATATTGTCATCACTGCGGACAAAGGCATGTGCGGCTCCTATAACCACAATATCATCAAGCTGACAGAGCAGAAAATGGCGGCACACAAGCAAAGTCACCTGTACGTCATGGGACAGGTGGGAAGAATGTACTTCCAGCGGCGTGCCCGTGCCGGAGAACTGGACGTGGATACAGAGTTTATCTATACCACCCAGAACCCGACGCTCTATCGTTCCCGCCGCATTGCGGAGCAAATGCTGAAAGCGTTTGACGAGGGAAAGCTGGACGATGTGTATATTATCTATACCGATATGGTTTCGTCCATTGCCTTTGAACCGAAAATTTTGCAGCTGCTTCCGCTGGATGCAGAGCACTTTGTACAGAGTAAGGGCGAGATCACCAAGCACCATGAGGCAGTGTTCTCCCCCAGCCCGAATATCGTTATGGAGCATCTGACTCCGAACTTTATGAAGGGCATGATCTATGGTGCCATGGTCGATTCGTTCTGTAGTGAACAGCAAGCGAGAATGTCTGCCATGGACTCTGCAACCACCAGTGCGAAGGATATGTTACAGGATCTGTCGCTGCAATATAACCGTGCAAGACAGGCGGCAATCACGCAGGAGATCACAGAGATCGTCAGCGGTGCAAATTCCGCCGAATTGTGAAGACAGGTTCTAAGAACAGCACGACACCAAGCAGTGCTGTCTAAGGCAATACCGCGCAAAGAGCGTCTGGCGACTTTGCACGCCATCTGCTTGCAAATTTTCCGTTGACGAAAAATTTGACGACGCATCTGTCGCACAATCTTTGTGTGGTATTGCCCTAAGAATTGGAAGGCTCGGCAGCGGCGGAGTCGGCGGGTGTCATCTGATGCCCGCTGTGCCGCCGCCGTCTGGAAAGGAATGATGATATGGAAAAAGGGAAAATCGTGCAGGTTTTAGGACCTGTCATTGATGTGGCATTCCCGGGAAAGCTTCCGATGATCAAGGATGCATTGACCGTCGATAACGGCGGAAAGACCTGTGTCATGGAAGTGGCACAGCATATGGGCAACGGCATCGTCCGCTGCATCAGCCTGTCCTCTACGGAGGGCTTCGCAAAGGATATGGAAGTCACCGCCACCGGTTCCTGCATCAAGGTGCCGGTCGGTACCGCCACACTGGGCAGAATGTTCAACGTGCTGGGCGAAGCGATCGATGATGCCGGTGAAGTTAAGACCGAAGAAAAGTGGCCGATCCACCGTCCGGCTCCGTCGTTCCGCGATCAGAGTCCGGTAGTCGAGATTCTGGAAACAGGTATCAAAGTCATTGACCTGCTGGCTCCGTATGCAAAGGGCGGTAAGGTCGGTCTGTTCGGCGGTGCCGGCGTTGGTAAGACCGTCCTGATTCAGGAACTGATCCACAACGTTGCGACCGAACACGGCGGCTATTCTATTTTCACCGGTGTCGGCGAACGTTCCCGTGAGGGTAATGACCTGTGGAACGAAATGAAAGATTCCGGCGTTATCGAAAAGACGGCTCTGGTATTCGGACAGATGAACGAACCGCCGGGGTCCCGTATGCGTGTGGCACAGACTGGTCTGACCATGGCAGAATACTTCCGTGATGAAAAGCATCAGGACGTGCTGCTGTTTATCGATAACATTTTCCGTTATGTACAGGCAGGTTCTGAAGTTTCCGCCCTGCTGGGACGTATGCCGTCTGCCGTAGGCTATCAGCCGACACTGGCAAACGAAGTCGGCGAACTACAGGAGCGTATCACTTCTACCAAGAACGGTTCTATCACCTCTGTACAGGCAGTTTACGTGCCGGCAGATGACCTGACTGACCCGGCTCCGGCGACTACATTCGCACATCTGGATGCGACGACTGTATTGTCCCGTAAGATCGTGGAACAGGGTATTTATCCGGCAGTAGATCCGCTGGAATCCACCTCCCGTATTCTGGAACCGGACGTAGTGGGCGAAGAACACTATCAGGTAGCCAGAAAGGTGCAGGAACTGTTGCAGCGGTACAAGGAATTGCAGGACATTATCGCAATTCTGGGTATGGAAGAACTGGACGAGGATGACAAGCTGGCAGTATATCGTGCCCGTAAGATCCAGAAGTTCCTCTCACAGCCGTTCAACGTGGCAGAAGTCTTTACCGGTCTGCCGGGCAAGTACGTACCGCTGCGGGAAACCATTCGCGGCTTTAAGATGATCGTAGAGGGTGCTATGGACGAACTGCCGGAAAATGCGTTCTTCAACGTGGGCACTATCGACGAGGCGATCGCGAAAGCCGAGAGCATGAAGAAGGAATCGTGAGGGATGTACTATGGCAAACACATTTCAGCTGGAGATTCTGGCATCTGACCGCCCGTTCTATGTAGGTGCGGCAGAGCAGCTGGTGTTTCCGACAGTGGACGGTCTGATGGGCATTTTGCCGGGACATGAGTCCATGGTCACCATTGTCAGCCCCGGAGAACTGAAATATCTGGTGGACGGCGAATGGCACTATGCGGCGATCAGCGAGGGCTTTGCCGAAGTGCGTCGGGACTATGTGCTGGTGCTGGGTGATGCCATCGAACTGCCGGAAGAAATCGATGCCAAGCGTGCCGCAGAGGCTGCCGAGCGTGCGAAAGAACGGCTGCTGCATAAGCAGAGCATTATGCAGTACTACCACAGTCAGGCTGCCTTGAACCGTGCAATGAACCGTCTGAAGATCTCCAAGCGACACAATCATGAAATTTAAATGCAGTTTTTTGCATGAAAAAACACCGCTTCTCAGTCTGGGAAGCGGTGTTTTTATTTGCATAGTGTGATCGCCGGAAAAAAGTTTCGCACGATGTCATACCCCAGCACTATCGCAAGTACAATTACCAGTGCGGCCGTCCGCCGCGGAAGAATCTGCCGTGGTTTGCCTATGGCGGTGCAGACCAGTTCCGCATAGCAGCAGAGCAGGGCAGCACAGAGCGTGCCGATCATGGGGTTGCAGCCAAGCGAACGGAGCACCTGCCCTTTGCATAGAGCCAGTACCGCACGGGTATTTCCGCAGGCGGGACAGAGCCAGCCGGTGGTTCGGTAGAATGTGCAGTCCGGCAGCGGCAGAGCCTCCAGAACGTGCAGCAGCGGGCGGTGCAGGCAGACCAGCAGCACTGCTCCAAGGAACAGCCCGATGCTCCATAGGCAGGCGGTGCGGCGGCTCATTGCCGCAGAGGCACGCCGGTATTGTCGCGGAATTTGCCCAGCAGAATGTGAAACAGGTCTACCAGTGTTCCGATCAGGAAAAAGCCGCCGGTGCACAGCCAGAGCAGCCCTGTGCCGATTTTTCCCACATAGAACCGGTGCAGTCCTGCAATCCCGAAAAATCCCAGAATACACAGCAGCAGAGCCGGCGTTTTTCGCTTGTCGCTGGTAATGGTGACGTATTGTGCCATAATCTCAAAACCTTTCTTGTTTTTCTGTATCATACCAGATTTTTCGGGGAATGTCAAGGGGGAGTTGAGATTTGCGGTGATAATTACGGCTTTATTATGTTAGGGGACTTCTTGAAGTAGGGGGCGATGCCCGCATCGCCCCGCCGGTTGACTTTTTTCAATATTGCCGCCCCTGAAAGGGGAGGCGGTGGAGGGGTTCTGCTGAAATCTTTTACTTTTGTTTCAGGTTTCACAGAAGAAATCCCTCCGTCTGCCCTTACGGGCAGCCACCTCCCTTTTCAAGGGAGGCTATTATAGAAAAAACATTTTTGTGCAGTTTCTAATGCTGTCGTGTCGAAACCGTCCGGCGGAATTCGCTCGTACCTCGCTGTCCGCCTAGGGCATGCCAACGCCGATTGTTGACCTTGCCTGTATTGTTAATGTTGATATTCAAGTGTTTTCCGATACAGGTGGGTAACTTTATTTCATACGGCGTTTGCA
>NZ_KI260381.1 GCF_000468015.1 Ruminococcus callidus ATCC 27760
GTAGCCTTTTCCCCGCATAGGCGGGGGTGATCCTATTGGAAATTCGCCGCATTGCCCACCGCATGACTTTTCCCCGCATAGGCGGGGGTGATCCGGTAGGAATCGACATTAGCAAGTGGAATGGTGGCTTTTCCCCGCATAGGCGGGGGTGATCCCGTGTGTTAAAAAATTACAGCTTCACGGAATCCCTTTTCCCCGCATAGGCGGGGGTGATCCTAACAAAGGGCTGAAAGCCCAAAGTGCTGTAGCTTTTCCCCGCATAGGCGGGGGTGATCCTATGCAAGTACAAGCCTTTTCCATGATACTTCACTTTTCCCCGCATAGGCGGGGGTGATCCTGGACAGTTGCTTTTGGTCGATCTGATCGAAAACTTTTCCCCGCATAGGCGGGGGTGATCCCTTGACGAATGACAACGTGGATCCCCCAGAACGCTTTTCCCCGCATAGGCGGGGGTGATCCTATATTTGCCATCAATAAATTTGTTACCGTTTGCTTTTCCCCGCATAGGCGGGGGTGATCCCAATATCTAATGCAACATGTTTTCCGGCATGATCTTTTCCCCGCATAGGCGGGGGTGATCCCCACGGCAGTAAGTCAAGCAATGTGTACATACGCTTTTCCCCGCATAGGCGGGGGTGATCCTCTGATTGACATCTTGGGGCTTGGCGGCGTAGCCTTTTCCCCGCATAGGCGGGGGTGATCCTACACCTGCAAAGAGTGGAACCGTCCTGTTTCACTTTTCCCCGCATAGGCGGGGGTGATCCTTATAGAAGAATCTATTTTAGACTTGTTCATATCTTTTCCCCGCATAGGCGGGGGTGATCCCTGACGGCACTGCACACGTACTGACTGCCAAGCCTTTTCCCCGCATAGGCGGGGGTGATCCCATCGAGACGAATTCCGGCAGCCGTGCCAGTAGCTTTTCCCCGCATAGGCGGGGGTGATCCCATGGTTTCCATGGTAGACGCACCGACCTCCGTCTTTTCCCCGCATAGGCGGGGGTGATCCCGCTGCAATGTCATTAACTTAAAACGGCCCTTGAATGG
>NZ_KI260382.1 GCF_000468015.1 Ruminococcus callidus ATCC 27760
AAATTGGGGCGTAGGGTCAGCGGCGACCCGCCGCGGGGCGTAAGGTCAGCGGTGACCCGCCGCAGAAGGAGAATCTATTATGCATACCATTGCAGCAATCGCAACCCCACACGCTGCCGGCGGCATTGCCGTGATCCGTATTTCCGGTGATACCGCAATCTCCGTTGCACAGCAGTGCTTCCGGAGCACCGGCGGAAAATCTCTCGCCGAGATGTCCGGCTATACCTGTGTCTATGGCAGCTTTCTGGATACCGCCGGCAGCGAACTGGACGACGGCATCGCCACTGTGTTCCGTGCCCCGCATAGCTATACCGGCGAGGACACCGTGGAATTTTCCTGTCACGGCGGCATTTTTGTCACCCGCCAGTTGCTGGAAACAGTCTACGCTGCCGGTGTCCAGCCGGCAGAAGCCGGAGAATTCACCAAGCGGGCATTCCTTGCCGGCAAAATGACACTGACACAGGCGGAAGCCGTCATGGACGTGATCGGTGCCGCCGGAAAACGGGAACTGGCATTCGCCCACGCTCAGCAGAACGGAGCACTGTTTCACCGCGTGCAGCAGATCTCGCAGGGCATCGTCCGCAGTCTGGGAGATCTGGCAGCGTGGGCAGACTACCCCGAGGACGAGATCCCCGCAGTGACACCGGAGAGCCTGCACGCTGCCCTCCAGCCGGTGCTGGAACAGCTGGACAGTACCCTTGCTACCTACGACTATGGCAGAATCTTGCAGTCCGGCGTGTCGGCGGTCATTGTGGGCAAGCCCAACGTGGGCAAATCCACTCTGTTCAATCTCCTGTCCGGCAGCCAGCGGAGCATTGTCACGGAAATTGCCGGCACTACGCGGGACGTGGTGGAAGAACAGATCCGGCTGGGCAATGTGACACTGCGGCTGTCAGATACGGCAGGACTGCGGGAAACCGAAGATGTGATCGAGCAAATGGGCGTGAAGATTGCCGAGGAACGGCTGGCACAGGCAGACCTGATTCTCGCCGTGTTCGACACCACCCGACCGCTGGACGACGACGACCGCCGCATGCTGGAACAGCTGCCGGAGAAGCCGGTGATCGCAATCCTGAATAAGTCTGACCAGTCTGCACAGCTGGACACGGACGAACTGGAGCCGCATTTCTCCCGCGTAATTACCATGGCAGCCAGAGAGGGCAGCGGGCTGGAGCAATTGCAGCAGGCGGTGGAGGAACTGTTCTATCAGGCAGAAGTCACACCGGAACTGGGCATTGTGGCAAACGCCCGCCAGAAGCAGTGTCTGGAGCAGGCACGGGAGCAGGTGCAGCTGGCACTGGAAGCACTGGACGCAGGGGAACTGCTGGACGCGGTGACTGTCCTGCTGGAAGAAGCCGCGAACGCCTTGCTCACCCTCACCGGCGAACGGGTTTCCGAGGCCGTGGTAAACGATGTATTCTCCCGCTTCTGCGTGGGGAAATAATGGGATGGTGACTTTTTGAAATGTGTAGGGCGATGCCCACATCACCCCGCGGACTTGTGCATAAGCCTCCCCTGAAAGGGGAGGGGGACCGCCGCTAGGCGGTGGAGGGGTTCTCCCACAAAGTGTACTTTCTAGTGCAGCCGCACCGAAACCGTCCGGCGGAATTCGCTCGTTGCACTCGCTGTCCGCCTGGGGCTTGCCAACGCCGCTAGTTGCCCTTGCCTGTACATGTAGTGTTGATATTCAAGTATTTTTCTTATGTAAGTGGGGTAACTTTATTTCATACGGCGTTTGCAAGCTT
>NZ_KI260383.1 GCF_000468015.1 Ruminococcus callidus ATCC 27760
TGCCTTTGTCAATAAAAAACTGAGCCACCTCGCTAATAAAAAAGTGAGCCAGTTGTGATAAAAAAATTTTGAGCCACTAATCGTGATTCAAGGTTGAGTCGATGCGGTAAGACGAGCTGCAGTTCATGTTCAGAACAAAGGATCGGAAGGTGACCCTGTCTATGAGTGCAGCAAGCAGCATTTCATTTTCAAAAAGCTGTGTCCATTGTGAAAATTCAAGATTTGTACTTATGATAACACTGGCTCTTTCTGAACGTTCTGATATGATCTGAAAAAGCATCTCTGACTGATACCTGTTAAAAGTCAGGTAACTGAGTTCATCGATGATCAGAAGATCTATCTTACTGAGACTCTTTTCAAGTTTGGAAAGCCTGTTCATCTGAACTGCTTCTGCAAGCTCAGCAGCAAGATTGACAGCCGTATAGAATTTTACCCGATACCCCGCCTCACAGGCGTTCATGCCAAGTGCAATCGAAAGATGTGTCTTTCCACTCCCGGGATTTCCGATCATGACAATGTTTTGACGCTGCTTTATGAAATCACAGGAAGCGAGCTGCTGTATGGTGCTTTTACTGACGTTTTCAAGTCTTGCCATATCAAACGCATCCAGCGTTTTCAGTGT
>NZ_KI260384.1 GCF_000468015.1 Ruminococcus callidus ATCC 27760
ACATTAATACTGTTGCAGATATCGTAAGACAAAGAAAAAAAGAGGCTAACTCGCCATGAAGAAATTAAAGTGTGTTTTTATCATTATATTTCTAATCATAGCATTTACAACCGTTGTATCTATTTCAAAATGCCAAGAAAACGAACTTGGTTCGGTAGCTCAAGGTATAATAGATGAGATCGAAACTTCGGGAAACGATGAATGTATGGTCGAATTGAAAACCGTTACCAATTTTGAATGGGATAGAGCAATTATTGCTTCAGCTGATTTTTTCGCAATGGGATATTCTTCTGAAACACTGGAAGATATTTGGAAAATTGAGTATGATCCTCAGTCAAATTTTAGATCAAGGATTTTATTTGTAAAAGATAATAAAGTAGTATATGAAGAATCATATGCGGCATCTATTGAGGAGTCTGCGAAATTTAATATTTCGGTATCACCATCTCTGGATTATTATTGTATATTGCCATATGATGATTCTTTTGCATTTGTTACAAAAGAAAAGCACAAATCAAGTACTTGTTACAGTTTAATAATCTACCCA
>NZ_KI260385.1 GCF_000468015.1 Ruminococcus callidus ATCC 27760
AATCTGGAGAAACTGTCCTTCTTCCTGACGGATATTGATACCGAAAGCAAGGCAGGAGAGAATTCTGCAGACGGCAAGCTGGAAGCAACTGATATCTTCTACCAGGCATACTATGTTGCTCTGATGGGTGCTGGTCACAAGAGCACTACTTGGGACAATCCGGTTTGCCCGGATCTGAAGAACCTGAAGGGCTCTATGTGGGCTGAATAATCAGATTCCCTGATTTCGAACGCGTAAGCGTTTCTGACAACAAGGCTATGACAGCATAAGAAAAACCCGATGCGGGAGCGATCCCGTGTCGGGTTTTTTGTATTAGTATGATTTGCCTTGACAAACTGAAATGGCGTGTGCTATACTGATTTGTAATTGCATAAATTATTGTAAAAAGCCATGCCTCAGGCATAAAAAGGAGAACTGTTTTATGGGAATTGTAGAACTGCTGCTGACAGCGATCGGACTGTCAATGGACGCATTTGCAGTATCGGTCTGTAAGGGGCTGGGCATGCGGAAGATGCGGTACGATCAGGCGTTGGTCATCGGGTTGTATTTCGGCGTGTTTCAGGCACTGATGCCGCTGTTGGGCTGGCTGCTGGGTACATCATTTTCCCGTTATATTCAGGCGTTTGACCACTGGATCGCATTTGTGCTGCTGGCATTCATCGGCGGAAAAATGCTCTGGGACGTGTTCCACGAAAAGGAAGAATCGGCTGCTGAAAAAAGTGATGCCAGGCTGGATCACAAGGAACTGTTCATGCTGGCAATTGCCACCTCTATCGATGCTCTGGCGGTGGGGATCGCGTTTGCCTGTCTGGACGTGCAGATCTGGAGTTCCGTTTCCATCATTGGCTGTGTCACGCTGGTGCTGTCGTTCTGCGGTGTCTGGATCGGCAATCGCTTTGGCAACCGCTTTGAGAAAAAGGCGGAGATCGCCGGCGGCGTGGTGCTGATCCTGATCGGCGTGAAGATTCTGCTGGATCATCTGATTCAGCATCAATGAGGGTGATCTCATTCCGAGTATGGACAAATTATAGAGAATTCCAGAATTTCCCGAATTCTTCTCAGAAATGTGTTTATATTTTTGTACGAATTTGTTACAATATATACATGAATATGTGGGAAACGGGGGCATCTGATGAAACAAAGAAGTGTAAAATCCAAGAAAAAAATTTACAGTCAGATTTTTGGGATCGCAGTGAGCCTGCTTTTGTCGGTGGCGGTGATTTCGTCTGCTGTTTTTCTGCATGAAAGCCATTATTTCAACTCCAGCGAGAGCCATGTACTGGAAGTGCTCCGCGGAATGGACGGCAAGAGCGAGGTGCGGTCGTGGGACGATGACCGGAATCTAAAACGGCGGGAAACGCTGCTGCAAAAAGGCTGTGCCGACAATCCGGACATGATCGGCTGGCTGGTGCTGCCGCAGACGATGATCGACTATCCGCTCATGGGCGGCACAGACAGCGATAGATACACCGACCACAACTATGAGGGCGGCTACGACTTGTACGGCACCCCGTTTCTGGACAGCCGGAATGCGGTGGATTTCAGCGACTTTTTTTCGCTGGTGTTCGGACATGATATGAACAATAGTGCCATGTTCGGGAGTCTGGACGATTTTTTGCAGGAGTCGGCATTTGCGGACTTGTCAGACGGTGTACTGCTGCTGCCTGATGAACGGTATCGTCTGGAGGTGACTGCCAGCATTGCGGCAACCTGCCCTGCACAGGAACTGATAGACCAGATCATGACGGCAGATGCCGCAGAGCAGCCGCAGCTGCTGGAGCAGCTGCTGGAAATGGCGGCGGTGAAAAAGGACGATGTTACAGTGTCCGAAGAAGACCACTGGGTCATGCTGTCCACGCTGGACTATGCCGATGAAAAGAACGACAACGGCACACCGTCTATGCTGCTGCTGAAGCTGAGAACCAGTACGACATAAAACACACGGGCAGGGAAACCTGCCCTGTTTTTGTGGAATTGCAGGGGAGAATTTTCTCCCATTTTGCACGATTGACTTTTTCGCAGAAGTGTGATATAATATCGTTAAGGAAACACTGAATAAAGCTTGTGCGTAAGATGCGTAGTCAGATTTTTTGGCAGATTGCTCAGAAATTCCGCAGGCAGACTGCCGTTATTATGGCAAGGGATTTCTGGGCAATATGACGGGAAAATCTGTACGCAGATTGCGTGCAAAGCCGTCAGGCGGGCTTTATGCAGCGTTTCCTTAATCTGATTGGATAGAAGGTCACGCGGGAACATGCCCGCGTCATTGGAAACGCACATTCTCCGGAATGATTCACGAACAACACTCTATGCCATTTCGCCTGTCTGCACGTGTACGCAGACCGGAACGGCTGGGTGCAGGTGCGGGAATTGATTCTAGGAGGATTTTTTATGCCCAAAAACAAAGTACAAGAAGTAATTTTTACCATTCTCATGGTGTTTGTCATGGTCTACGCGATGATCTGCTATAACATTGCCATAGAAACCGGCAGCATGACCAACATGGTATTTCTCCACGCTTTTCGGGAACTGCCGATCATGGGACCGATCGCCTTTCTGCTGGATTTCTTTCTGGTAGGCGGTCTGGCAAAAAAGGCGGCGTTTCGCATCGTCGATCTCGAAAAGGACAACCCTTTTCATCTGGTGCTGGCGATTTCCGCCGTGTCGGTGCTGCTGATGTGCCCGTTGATGAGCTTGGCGGCAACGCTGCTGTTCAAGCATGCCGGCGTGCAGGTGATTGCAGTCTGGTTTGAAACCACTGCGAAAAATTTTCCCATGGCACTGCTGTGGCAGTTGTTTTTCGCCGGTCCGCTGGTGCGGTTCGTGTTCCGGCACCTGATAGCATTGGTGCAGCCGCGTGAAAAGGCGGCAGTTACAGAAAAGGTCTGATATACGCAAGATCCCCGCTCCACTGTGCCGCAGTTCTGGCAGAGTGGAACGGGGATTGTTATAGGCATAACTGAAACGGCAGGCGGCTCATTATTCTTGAGTAAGTCTGCTGTTGCCGTTTTTGATGCGATGTGAAATATTTTGTTTGACATTTTGTGCGGCATTGCCTATAATCCAAAAATAGTAAGAAGCATCACCACAAAAAGAAAAAGAAATAACCGCCCCTAGCGTCCAAATCTGTGGCAGTTATTTCTTTTTAACCTAAGCAGTGGGAGCAGACCGTCTACTGGTGTGCTCTCTTTATCATTAGTATACACGATTTCCGCCGAAATGTCAAGGGCAATACCGCACAAAGATTGTGCGACAGA
>NZ_KI260386.1:0-4072 GCF_000468015.1 Ruminococcus callidus ATCC 27760
GTCCTGGGTTCGAGTCCCCGATGGCCCACCATATCAGAGCCGCCAGTGTTTCACGCACCGGCGGCTTTTTCATATTGACAGAACGATGTCGATTCGGTTATAATAAAGGTATCGGAATTCTTACCAACAGGAGGAACAGCATGAAAGCAATTATTTTTGATATGGACGGCGTAATTTTTGACACGGAGCGTGTCGGCGATCAGGCTTGGCGGCAGGCGGCTGAAGAAATGGGCTTTGCGCAGATAGACGATGCCATTTCTCAGTGCCGCGGGTTGAACCGTGCCGATACCAAGGCGTTTTTCGAGAGGGAATATCCAGATTTGGATTACCTTGCGTTTCACAAGCGGAATCACGAGATCATGAACCAGCTGCTCGCAGACGGTATGCCGGTGAAAACCGGTGCGGTGGAACTGCTCCACTGGCTGCGGCAGGAGGAGTGGCGTGTGGCTCTGGCAACTTCTACTGGTCGGGAGAGCACCATGCACCATTTGGAAGCGGCACACATGACCGACCTGTTTGATGCGATCATCACCGGCGAACAGGTGGAGCACGGCAAGCCTGATCCGGAAATTTACGAAATGGCATGCGATGCCATTGGGGTTACGGCGGGGCTGTCCTTTGCGGTAGAGGATTCGCCCAACGGGATTCGCAGTGCCGCGGCGGCAAATCTGCGTGTCATCATGGTGCCGGACTTGGTGAAGCCGAATCTGGAACTGCGGGAACTGGTAGTAACAGTACAGGAAAACCTGCTGGGCGTGCAGAAGTTTTTGGAGAAGTTCGGAGAGCTTTAATCATAAGAAAATTGTGCATTTTACAAAAAAATATGCACAATTTTATGCGAAATAGAAATTGACGTTGCTGGGATTTTATGTTATACTAAAAATGAAATCGATGCATTTCCCCAGACTGTGAGGAAAGGGTTTGCAGTCTGGGGCAATGAAAAAGAAAGGGTGATTTCTATGAAAAAAACGAAAAGGATACTGTCTTCTTTGATGGCATTGACACTTTCTGCCGCAATGATTGGATTATCACCGGTTTCAGCACAGGAAGATGCTACAGTGGGAAACAGTGCAAGCAGTCTGGCACAGATGCCCGAATCCAAGGACACCACCCAGAACGCACTGGATCTGTTGGAAGAAGCATTGCAGAAGGATCCGAATCCGGATCTTGCCCGCGAGAGATTGTGCGAAGATCTGGGCGTTTCCGCTCTCACTGACCTGACTTACAGCACGCCGTATCACTATTACGATTTCTATACGCAGGAACTGGCTGTTCCGGAATCGGGAGATGCCTACACCTACTGGATCTTGCTGTATCGCGACGGCGTTTATTGCGGCAATCTGTCGGTAACGCCGGCACTGGGGCTGATTCAGAAAGATCTGAAACCCTATGCCTGCGTGGAAACGGCTCTGGAACAGCAGGACGATATGTGGTTCGGCGGTGCAATCGTTGACGGCCTGCCGGCGGAACTGGTGTATACCGGCGGCGTGATCTACAGCCTGAACTTCGGCGAAACCAAGACCGATCTGGTTTGGGGACAGCTGCCGCATTCGGACTACAACAGCGGCATGATAATTGAAACCACTACCACACCGGCAGTCACCACCACACAGGAATCGAACCTGTCCATTCTGGGTGATGTCAATCTGGACGGCATTGTAGACCTGAAAGATGCGGTCTTGCTGAACAAGGCGGCAAACGGCACAGTGGCACTGAACGATGCACAGCTGCAAAATGCGGACTGCAACGCCGATACGGAAGTGAGTGCACAGGACGCTGTTTCTCTGATGCGGTTCTTGGTACACAACATCAGCACGCTGCCGGATACTTCTGCGGAATAACATCGTCTGATTGCGGAATCATTTGTATTCGTGAACGAACGCATCTCTCTGGTTAGAGAGGTGCGTTTTTTGTTTTTGCGGCAATCACAAATTTGAATAAAATGTAAATTTTCCGGAATATCTCTTGACGAAACTAGCACATGTGCTATAATAGTGTTAGCACTTAAAAAGCAAGAGTGCTAATTTCGCATTTTTGCAATTGATTTTGACAAGGAAGGAGATGTGCCGCGGAGCCGAGAGGCTCTCCGGTGCAAACAGAAACAAATGGAACAGAAACAATTTCAGGCAGAATCCAAAAAACTGATGGACATGATGATCCATTCGATCTATACCCATAAGGAGATCTTTCTCCGCGAACTGATCTCCAACGCCAGCGATGCCATTGATAAGCTGTATTTCAAGTCGCTGACGGACGACAGCGTGGGCATGAACAAGTCCGACTTCAAGATCACACTGGCTGTGGACAAGGATGCTCGCACCCTGACCATTACCGATAACGGTATCGGCATGACCAAGGCGGAAATGGAGGAGCATCTGGGCACGATCGCCAACAGCGGCTCGCTCCAGTTCAAGAAAGAGAACAATCTGGCAGAAGATAACCAGATCATCGGGCAGTTCGGTGTCGGCTTCTATTCCGCATTCATGGTTTCCAAGCGTGTTACAGTCAAGTCGCTGGCATTCGGCGAAAAGCAGGCGTATGTATGGCAGTCCGAGGGCGTAGAGGGCTACACCATGGATACCTGCGAGAAGGATACCGTGGGTACGGAGATCACACTGGAACTGCTGGACGATGTGGCAGCAGATGCAGAGGGCAACGGCGGCGAAAACTACAGCGAATTCCTCGACCAGTACCGAATTCAGAGTCTGGTAAAGCGGTACAGCGATTATATTCGCTTCCCGATCTGTATGGACATGACCAAGAGCCGGAAGAAAGAGGATTCCGACGAGTACGAGGAATATGTGGAAAATGTCACATTGAACAGCATGGTGCCGCTGTGGCATAAGAACAAGAATGAGATCAGCGAAGAAGAATACAACAGTTTCTATAAAGATAAGTGCGGCGATTATACGGATCCGCTGTGCCATATGCATGTGCGGAACGAAGGTACCATTACTTATGATGCCCTGCTGTATATCCCGTCCCATACTCCGTTCAACTACTACAGCAAGGACTACGAAAAGGGCTTGCAGCTGTATGCCAACGGTGTGCTGATCATGGATCGCTGCGAAGATCTGCTGCCGGATTATTTCAGCTTTGTCAAGGGTCTGGTGGACTCCGAAGATCTGTCCCTGAACATTTCCAGAGAAATGCTCCAGCACGACGCACAGCTTCGCCAGATCGCACGGAGCATCGAGCGTACCATTAAGAATGAACTCCAGCGTATGATGAAGAACGATCGGGAGAAATACGAGAAGTTCTATCAGGCATTCGGCTTGCAGCTGAAGTACGGCATCTATCAGGACTACGGCATGCACAAAGATCTGCTGCAAGACCTGCTGCTGTTCCCGTCCTCCAAGGACGGCAAGCTGGTATCCCTGAAAGAATACGTAGACCGTATGCCGGAGGGACAGGACAAGATTTACTATGCCGCAGGCGAGAGCATTGCCCGCATTGAATCTCTGCCCCAGACCGAACAGGTCAAGGATAAGGGCTACGAGATCCTGTACTTCACCGAGAATGTGGACGAATTCGCAATCCGCATGATGCAGGGCTATCAGGAGAAACAGTTCCAGTCCGTTCTGGACAGCAACCTCGATCTGGAATCTGAGGAGGAAAAGAAGGAACTGGAAGAAAAGCAGGAATCCAGCAAGGACATGCTGGAAGCTGTCAAGAAGGCTCTGGAGGGCAAGGTCGGCAACGTCAAGCTGTCCGGCCGCCTGAAATCGCATCCGGTCTGCCTGTCCAGCGAGGGCGAACTCTCTATGGAAATGGCAAAGACGCTGAACGCAATGCCGGGCACCGAGGGACAGAAGTTGCAGGCACAGACTGTTCTGGAAATCAATCCGGAACACCCGATCTATCAGCGTCTGATGGAACTCCAGACTGGCGACAGTGCAAAGCTGGACGACTACGCAAAGCTGCTGTACGATCAGGCTCTGCTGATTGCCGGCATGCCGGTAGAAGATCCGGTGGCATTCTCCAATCGTATCTGTGACTTGATGTAAAATTGCAGGCTGTCCAAGCCTGAGAAAACACTGAATAAAGGCAATACCGCACAAAGAGCGTCTGG
>NZ_KI260386.1:4172-16331 GCF_000468015.1 Ruminococcus callidus ATCC 27760
GTCGCACAATCTTTGTGCGGTATTGCCTAAACAAAAAAGCGGCTTACTTTTTCAGTAAGCCGCTTTTGTTTTATGGCTGTTTCTTTTATTTTCTCCGGAGCACTGCCCCTGTGCCGCAGCAGCCCAGAAATGCTACCAGATCGGCAATGACAATGGTTGCCCCCACCGGCGTGGAAGCCAGTATCGAGATCAGCAGTCCCACTACAGCACAGACGACGGAGATCACCGCTGCACAGAAAATCACGCCGCGAAAACTCCGGAACAGCCGCATGGCGGACAGTGCCGGAAAAACGATCAGTGCGGAAGTCAGCAGAGAACCTACCAGATTCATGGCAAGGACAATGATGACTGCCGTGACTACTGCGATCAGCAGGTTGTACATGCCGGCACGGATCCCCGTGGCTGCGGCAAAGGTTTCGTCAAAGGTGACGGCGAAAATCTTGTGGTAGAACAACAGGAAAATCGCCATGACGACCACAGACATGCCCACGCAGAGCCAGACATCGCTTTTCGAAAGCGTCAGGATCAGCGTGGAGCCAAACAGCGTGCTGCACACATCGCCGGAGATGTTGGCGGAGGAGGAGAACAAGTTCTGTATCAGATAGCCGATTGCCAACGCACTGACAGACAGCATGGCAATGGCAGCATCGCCTTTGATCTTGGCATTCTGGTTGGCACAGAGCAAGATCACTGCACAGACCACTGTGACCGGCATTACCAGCAGCATGTTGTTGCTGAGCCGCAGCACCGTGGCAATGGCAAGTGCCCCGAATGCCACGTGAGAAAGTCCGTCCCCGATGACGGAAAACCGTTTCAGCACCAGCGTAACTCCCAGCAGGGAGGAACACAGAGCGATCAGTACCCCTGCGATCAGGGCGTACCGGACAAATGAAAATGACAGATACCCTGTCAGCTGTTCCCAGATACTCATGCTTCTGTCCCTCCTGTGTATGTCTGTCCGATCTTGCTGCGGAGATAGTCCTCTTTGGTGCCGAAAAACAGGGGCGTTTTGCTGATGTGCAGCACGTGGGAGGCGTATTTTACAGCGGCTTCCATGTCGTGGGAAACCATGAGAATGGTGATGCCGTCTTTCCGGTTCAGCTGGGCGATCAGCTCATACAGTTCCAGCTGTGCCTTGGGATCCAGCCCCGTGACAGGTTCGTCCAGTACCAGCATTTTCTGAGTTGCCCCCAGAGCCCGTGCCAGAAGCACCCGCTGCTGCTGGCCGCCGGAAAGTTCCCGATAGCACCGCTTTGCCAGATGCGTGATGCCCAGCCGTTCCATGTTGTCCAGTGCCAGCTGTTTTTCCTGCTTGGTATAAAACGGACGGAAGCCGCTGTGATTCAGGCAGCCGGAACGGACGATTTCCAGCACCGATGCGGGAAAGTCCCGCTGTACTGCCGTCTGCTGGGGCAGATAGCCGATCTCGTCCGGCTGTAATCCGTCGCCGGTGGTAATGGTTCCCGCCATAGGGGATTTCAGCCCCAGAATCGCTTTCATCAGCGTACTTTTGCCGGAGCCGTTTTCCCCTACAATATAGAGGTAATCTCCCGTCTGCACGGAGAAGTTCAGGTGTTCGATGACCACATTGCCCTCATAGCCCAATGTGACATCTTTTCCAATGAGTTGTGCCATAGATTTTCACGCCCCCTCAAGAGTTCAGTGCCTGTTTCAGCACATCATAATTTTCCTGCATTTTTGACAGATAGGTAACGCCGGTATCGATCTCCTTTTGCGATACTGCCTGTAGAGATTGCAGCGTCAGAATTTTCCCGTCTGAGCCGGCATTTTCCAGAATGGTTTTCGCCAGTGAGGAATTGCTGCCCTCGGTGACCAGCACACAGGGTAGATGCAGAGATTCTACCTTTTCCGATAGGAATACAATGGTTTCAAAGCTTGCTTCTGTTTCTGCGGAGCAGCCCGGAAATGCGGCGTAATAAGTCAGTCCGTAATCTTCTGCCAGATACCGGAACGGAAAGCGGTCTGCCACCACAATGGTATCCCGTGCCGCCTGCGAAGTCATTTCGGTAAAGTCGCTGTCCAGCTCCTGTAATTTCTGGAGATAGTCGGTGCAGTTCTGGTTGTAGATGTCCTCATGTGCGGGATCTGCTTTGCACAACGCCTCTTTCATGGCAGTGCATGCCAGTGCAGCTCGCCGCAGGGACAGCCACACATGTTCGTCCAGTTCCGGCGGCTCCTCGTGGGAATCGCTTTCGTCATCGTGGTGGTCGTGTTCATGTTCTGCCTGCATGCCCTCTGCCAGCACTTCCTCGTCAGCGTCAGCGGCTTCTGCCATGGAAACCAGCTGTGCGGTGCGGTTCTCGGTGGTGTCCAACACGTCGTTGACCCATGTATCCGAAATGCCGCCTACGTAGCAGAACACATCTGCCCTGGCGATCATGGCAATGTCCCGTACAGAGGGCTGATAGCTGTGCAGGTCTGTGCCGTTTTTCACCAGCAGTGTCAGGTCTACGTTGTTCACACCCTGTGTCAGCTGTCTTGCCCAGTCGTATTCGGGAAAAATGGTGCAGACAACTTGCAGCCGGTCGTCTGTTTTCGGCAGCGTTCCGCCGCAGCCGTTCAAAAAAAAGCTCCACCCGAAGCAGAGCATCAGCAAAAAAGCCAGTTTTCGTTTCATATTCTCTCACTTCCGTCCGTTGGAATTGCAGTATTTGAAATTGAAAATGATTTTCATATTCGCATTATAACATAGGAACGAAGGTTTGTCAAGGGGATTTTCAGAGAAATTTGCAGGAACCTGCTGGAAACACTTGACGAAACGAGAGAAATGTAGTAAAATAAAAAAGATAGGGGAGTGCAGCCCGCGTTTTGTGCGACTGGCATTTCGCGGCGGCTTCCCACAGGATACGGAAAGGAGCAGATCACGATGCTGACAGAGAAGATGACTTATACGGTTTCTGCCGTTACCCCGAATACACAGGTGGGAGATATTGTATATGTAAAGGAACTGGATTCCGGAGCACATGCGATCGGAGAAGTAGATCGTATTTATGCCCATGGCGTACACATGGACCTGTATATGGCAAAGCGGGTGTCGGAAAATACCTTTGAGGTTTCACGCCGGCTGTATCCGGAATTTTTCAATATGCACATGGCAACTGCCAATGAAGCTGCGAACACACAGAATACGCAGAATACACAGAGCAGTGCACAGTGAGCTTTGACAAGACAGATGGAACTGTACAGAGAAAAGCTGCCGGTGGGAAATGATTCCGCCGACAGCTTTTTTTGTATGTTTGCTGTGAAAAGTGTTATATTATAATAGTAGTGTTATGCGGTGGCCTTTTGCCGCTTCCAGATGAGATGCAACAGCCAGCCCAGGAAGAACGCCAGCACATCGCCGAATGTGGAGATGATTCGCATGGTAACGGCGTAGAGCATAATAGTGTTGGTGTCCAGAAATGTGCTGCATGTGAGCACCATGACTGCTTCGCGGACACCGATGCCGCCCGGAGCACCGGGGGTGATGAAGCCAATGACCCACGAGAACAGGTAGGTTCCCAGAAACAGCCCCATCTGTGCCCGCGGAACGTCGAACATCAGGAACGCCGGCACGGCATACATGGTGGCGGAGAACAGGTATTGCAGCACGTAGAGCAGGAAAACGCCAACGACCCGCAGCAAAATTTTCCGGTTCAGCAGTTTGCGGTACTTTTCGAAATACCGCCGCAGCGGCTCCCGAAACTTCCAGCGGAGCAGGAAAAACGCCAGCACCAGTACGGCAACACCGATGCCCAGCACCAGCAGGAAATTCTTCTCATAGGTGCGGATCAGTCCCACCATGTCTTTTCCCATGAGCAGCAGGATCCACACCAGCGGAGCCACCAGTGAACACAGAATTTCCAGAACGGTGGCACAGGCAACGTCCACGTGGCTGATGTGCAGGTCTGCGGCAAGCTGGTTTCGTCCCACGTACTGGAACACATTCCCCGGCACGTATTTCATCAGATTGCACTTGGTGTATACCGGCAGAGCGTCTTTCATGGCGATTTTCTTGCCGGACAGGATTCGCACAAACTGCACCCACGGGGTGGACATGAAGAAAATAATGGCAGTCTGTACCAGCACACAGCCGGCAATGATGCCCAGCGGTTTGCCGGAAGCGAACATCGACCAGTCCACGTCCATAGTCACGATCTTCTTGATGACAAAGACGAATGCCACCACGGTGATCAGCGTACCGATCAGCTTATAATATTTTTTCAGGAATTTCATAAAACAACCCTTTCTGCATGGAGTGTTCCGAAAGGAACAACAGCTTCTATTGTATCATGTTTTGCGGAAATTGTCAAACCGGAGCAGGTGAAAAACACGCAAATCAATTTTCATGATAGCCTCCCCTGAAAGGGGAGGGGGACCGCCGTTAGGCGGTGGAGAGGTTTTTTCGTAAAATCCTTTTATGGCGTTTTCGGCATAAGTGGAAACCCCTCAGTCAGTGCTACGCACTGCCAGCTCCCCTTTCAGGGGAGCCCCACTTGTCGAGTTACATAACTTCGCAAATTTAAATCAACATATTTTTGAAAATTGATTTTCATGAGTGAAAAATGTAGAAATGAAAGCACAGGCAGATTGACAAAAATTCACAATTATGTTATGCTATAAGGTGTAAAGGAAAGTTTATTTTTTCCCCGAAAGGAGTTTCTTATGAAATTGCGTTATCTGCTTCTGCTGCCGGAACTGGTGCTGCTGTTTTTCTTTGTATTTCCGATCTGGAAGCGAATCTGCAATCCGGGCAATCTCGCCGGCATTCTGGTGTGCCTGTTTCTGCTGTTCGTGACCATATTTCCGCGGAAATTTGCCCATATCGTGCAGCGGTGCTGGGAACCGCTGGGCGGCAAGATCGGGCTGTCCGCGGTAGGGATTCTGCTGGCGGCAGGGCTGACCTTTTCCGCCGTGATGTCTGTGCAAATGGTGCGGACGATCTGCACGAAACCGACTGCACCGGAAACCGTTGTGGTGCTGGGCTGCAAAGTCCGCGGCACCCGTCCCAGCCGTATGCTGATACGTCGGCTGGAGGCGGCACAGGCATATCTGGAGGAGAACCCCGACGTGCTGTGCATTACCACCGGCGGACAGGGAGCCGGAGAAGACGTGCCGGAGGGACAGGCCATGCGGGACTGGCTGATCGGGCACGGCATTGCCGCGGAACGCATCATTGCGGAGGATACGTCCAAAGATACGCAGGAAAATCTGGAGCATGCGGCGGCAATTTTGCAGGAGCAGGGGCTTGGGGAACAGGTCGTCATCATCACAGACGGCTTTCACCAGTATCGGGCATCGCTGCTGGCGAAACGTGCCGGACTGCAATCGGAAAGCGTGTGTGCCAAGACGAACCCTCTGTATGTGCCTACCTACTGGGTGCGGGAGTGGATGGCACTGTTTCAGCTTCTGGTGCTGGGGCATGGTTAAGGCAATACCGCACAAGCCTTATGCAGTGTTTCCTTCAGTTTTAGTACATAGGCAACAATGCACAAACAGGAATGGAGGGAATCTCATGTTACAGCAACTGACACCGCGGGTGTACCAGCTGGATTTTTCGCAGGAACAAGACCGCCCCGTGCTGGGGTATATTCGGGGCGACCGGTTTTCCCTGATGGTCGATGCCGGCAATTCTCCGGAACATGTGCAGGCATATCTTGCCGCCGTGGAGGAGTCTGGTTTTTGTCAGCCGGATTTTGTGGCGTTGACCCACTCTCACTGGGATCACTGCTTCGGGCTGGCATCGCTGCCAATGCCGTCCATTGCCTGTGTGCAGACAAGACAGTCACTGGAAATGGTTTCCCGCCTGCAGTGGACACCGGACGCATTGGCGGAAAATGTGCGGAAAGGCATTGTCCCTCAGCTGTGTGCTCCGCGGATCCAGCTGCACTTTCCCGATCCGGAGAGCATTCGGGTGGCACTGCCCACTATGGTTTTTTCCGAGAGCATGACGCTGGACTTGGGAAACTGCACCTGTGAACTGCGGCATGTCACCAGTGCCCACGCCCGCGATACGGTGATCGTCTGGGTGAAAGAAGAACAAATGGTATTTCTGGGGGATGCGGTGTATCAGGAGCTGGTGGGCGATGTCTGGGTGGAGCGACCGGAAAAGCTGCGAAAGCTGATACAGGAACTGGAGCCGCTGGACTTTCAACTGGCACAGCCGGCACATCAAAAGGCAATGACAAAGACCGACCTGCTGGCGTGGTTCCGGCGGCGGTTGGAAAGGACGGTGCAGTCATGACAGATGCGGAACTGGCGAGAGCCATTGCTGAAAAGGCGGCGGAGCAGGGCGGCACAGTGTATTTCGTCGGCGGCTGTGTGCGTGACCGGCTTCTCGGACTGGAAAACAAGGACATTGACATTGAGGTGCACGGCATTCCCGCCGAAGCACTGGAACAGCTGCTCTCCGAACTGGGAGCGTGTATGAAAATCGGGAAAAGCTTCGGCATTTACGGCTTGAAAGGACACGCGTTGGACATTGCCCTGCCCCGTACCGAACGGCGTACCGGCGTAGGACACCGTGACTTTGCCGTGACTTCTGATCCGTTTCTGGGCACCTATGAAGCGGCAAAACGGCGGGACTTCACCATGAATGCCCTGATGCAGAACGTGCTGACCGGCGAGATCATCGATCATTTCGGCGGCAGGCAGGACTTGCAGGACGGCGTACTCCGGCATGTGGACGACGTGACATTTACAGAGGATCCGCTGCGGGTGCTGCGGGCGGCACAGTTTGCGGCACGGTTTCAGTTTTCTGTGGCGGCGGAAACGGTGGAACTCTGCCGGCGTATCGACCTGTCTGCCCTTTCGAGAGAGCGCGTGATGCTGGAAATGGAAAAGGCACTGCTCCGTGCGGAAAAGCCTTCGCTGTTTTTCGGAGAACTGCGAACTATGGGGCAGCTGGGACACTGGTTTCCGGAGGTGCAGGCACTGATCGGGCTGCCACAGAACCAGATACATCACCAAGAGGGCGACACGTGGACACATACCATGCTGGTGCTGGACGAGGCGGCAAAGCGGCGGGACAAGGTGCGGTATCCGCTGGGCTTTTTGCTGGCGGCTCTGTGCCATGACTTTGGCAAGGCAGTCTGCACCACGGAAATCGACGGCGTGATCCACTCCTACGGGCACGAAACCGCCGGACTGCCGCTGGTACAGCAGTTTCTGGAACGAATCACCACGGAAACAAAGCTGATACAGTATGTGCTGAACATGACAGAACTGCACATGCAGCCCAACATTATGGCGGCTGCCAGGTCGCGTTTGAAATCCACCAATAAACTGCTGGATCGTGCGGTGGAACCCTTTGATCTGATACAGCTAAGCGTCTGTGACGGTCTGGGAAAGCTGCCGCCCTGCGGGGAAACAGAATCGTTCCTGATGCAGCGGTACGAACAGTTTACAGCCATTATGGCAAGACCATACGTCATGGGCAAGGACCTGATTGCGGCAGGCTTGCAGCCTGGTGTTCAGTTTTCCGAGATCTTGTCCTATGCCCATAAGCTGCGGCTGGCAGGTATCGAGAAGGAGAATGCTCTCCGGCAGAGCCTTGCCTACGCCAGAAAAATGCGAAAGGAGAATCCTGATGCAGCTACATGAAATTCGAAAAGCACTGCACGGAGAAGCGTATGATTTCCTGCGGACCAATCCCCACCTGGGCAGTCGTGTGATGCTGCTGGGGCTGGGCGGTTCTCACGCCTACGGCACAGATACGGAAACTTCTGATCTGGACATTCGGGGCTGTGCCGCATTGAGCAAGGCGGAGATCCTTTGCGGCGAAAGTTTTGAGCAGGTGACTGATGTTGCCACGGATACCACGATCTATGCGTTTCCGAAGCTGATACACCTGCTGAAAGAGTGTAATCCCAATACCATTGAGATTCTGGGGCTGAAGCCGGAGCACTACCTGTATCTCTCCGAGGCGGGAAAGCTGCTGCTGGACAACCGGAAGCTGTTTCTGTCCCAGCGGGCAGTCAACTCGTTCAGCGGTTATGCTACAGCACAGTTTCGCCGCATGGACAACAAGTCCGCCCGAATCGCCGAACAGCCTGTACAGGAAATGCACATTCTGAACAGTATCCGAAATGCGAAAAAGCATTTTCCGGAACAGTTTTTTCAGTATCCGGAAGATGCCATTCGTCTTTATATAGACGATGCAGTCAACCCGCAGATGCAGAAGGAAATTTTTATGGATATTTCCCTGAAGCACTACCCGCTGCGGGACTATAAGGAAATGTGGGGCAGAATGGCGGACATTGTGAAAAGCTACAGCAGAGTGGGGCAGGGGCACCGCAACCAAAATGCCGTTACCCACAACAAATTGAGCAAGCATATGATGCACCTGATCCGGCTGTATCTGATGTGCATCGACATTCTGGAAAAAGGAGAGGTCATCACCTATCGTGCTGCCGAGCATGATTTCCTGATGCGGATTCGAAACGGCGAATATCTGGACGAAAACCAGCAGCCCACAGCGGAATTTTTCGAAATCATCGAGCAGTACAAGGCACGGGTGGCATATGCCGCCGAGCATACCGACCTGCCGGAAAGACCTGATGAAAAGAAGATTCGGGAATTGGTGCTGGCGATACATGAAAAGATCGTGCTGGAGGAACAGTGAGAAACGGTTTGCAGTGTTGCTGAAAAGTTTCCTGTCTGTCCCTTTTGCATATTTCCCGTCCCATTCCGCATATCATGAACCAAAAAGTTTGTGGGAGGACACGGTATGCAATGCAAATGCACTTGGAAAGGAATCGGAAAACGGGCGGGCATCATTCTGGCAGTCAGTGCTGTCAGTGTTTCTGCAATCTACTTTGGCGGCATGCGGATCCGGCAAGCTGTTACCACCATGACTGCCCCGAAAAAGGAAACGCCGGTGATTGTTCTGGACGCAGGGCACGGCGGTGCAGACGGCGGCTGCGTTTCCGTCAATAATGTGCCGGAAAAGGGCATCAACCTGAATATTCTCCTGAGCCTGCGGGATTTCCTGCGTATGGAGGGCTACACCGTGGAGGTCACGCGGGACACAGACCGGAGCATTCACGATGACGGCGTTGAGGGCATTGCCAACCAGAAAAGTTCGGATATGGATAACCGGCTGGCACTGTTCAACCAGTACGACAACGCCGTGTGCATCTCCGTGCACCAGAACCAGTTCACCGATGCTGCCTATTCCGGAGCCCAGATGTTTTACTCCGACAATGTCAAGGGCAGCGGTGCTCTGGCACAGGCTCTCCAGAATGCTTTTGTGACCCAGTTGCAGCCGGAAAACACGCGGGAGATCAAGCAGTGCGGCAAGGAACTGTATCTCTGCTATTTCAGCGAAAATCCCACTGTTATGGCGGAGTGCGGATTCCTGTCCAATCCGGAAGAAGCGGCTCTGCTGGAGTCGGAGGAGTATCAGCAAAAAGTGGCGTTCACCATTTTCTCCGGTTTGAACCAGTACCTAGAAGAACGCGGTTGAGTGGACTGTAGGGTGTTGTTAGCCATAAGTTACATCACAAAAAAGCCGTTCTGTACGCATCTTGTACAGAACGGCTTTTGTATTTGCAAATTTCTCCGCGGGTTATCTCCAGAATACCAGTGTATCTTTCAGAACGTTCCAGATCGTGGGGTGTGCCTTATACAGTGCCACGCCATCGCCGGAGGTGATGAGAATACAGAAGTATGCCAGCACGGTTCCGGTCATTGCCAGTGCGATGACTTTCTGGCTGATTTGTGCAGCATTGGCGGAATAGGGCTTCAACACTGCCGGCACTTGCAGCAGCAGCATGGTGGACATGACGCTGAGCACTACCATAATATCCAGCAGGTAGCGAATGGTGATGCCTGCCATGCAGTAGTCCACCCACGCCAGCAGAACGGCTCCGATAACGGTAATCAGCACCAGAGCACGGCGGATCCGGCAGTCGTCCCGCTGTTTCCACTTTTTCCAGAGCAGGGGAATGCTGAGCACGCCCAGCAGTACCGACGGCATTGCCAACGCTCCGAAAGATCTTTCGACAAAGAGATACATCATGCGGTTGGGAACAAGCACTGCGTTGTCTTTCAGGAACGGGAAGTCGTCCATCAGTTCCATGGGGTGCAGGAAATATGCCGCAAAGGCAGCCGGAAAACGTGCCAGACTGATGCGGTTTGCGGCGGTGTTGTCTACTGTCATCTGGTAAATTGCCCCGAATTGCAGCGGGCTGTCAAACCGGATCTGGTTGTACCACATGATCGCTGCCGCACCAACCAGTGTCGGAAGCAGGAAACAGCCGGCACTGATGAGCCGGTTTTGCAGCCGCAGGTCTTTCCGGAACAGCAGATGCAGGAAAATCGGCACCAGCAGCAGGACATAGACCAGCAGGTTGGGACGGGAAGCCGCCGTGATTACCACGCCAATGCCGCTGACTGCCAGCAAGGCAAAGCGTTTCCACGATTTTTTCACGGAAACCGCGGCGAATCCCGTCCAGAGGGCGAGCAGCAGTCCGAACATACCCATGAGCAGGCAGAGGTAATACCGGTCGTTGTAGTTCAGTCCCACAAAAGCACCGCAGCCCGCCACGGCAGAAACCAGTCCGAACAACAGCAGCAACAGCGGCGGCTGTTTGTCATATCGCCGCACCAGTGTCATGATCAGTCCGAATATGGCGATGATAATGGCTGCCACAGTGATGCAGTACGCGAAGTTCAGAGTGGGAACTTTTCCGGTAATGGCATAGAATGGCAGATAGATCAGCACCACCGGAGCACAGCCGAAATAGCAGTAATAGTGTTCGTTGTAGTAGGCATAGTCCCAGTTATAGGAAACGCCATCGCGGTTGGAATTGTCGTAGGGATTTTCCAGTTCTGCCAGTTCCGGTGTCACGTCGAAATTCATGTAGGAATGCCCGTCCGTCCATGCTTCCAGCGTTTTTCCGTAGACGTTGCTGATGTCCACGGAATGGATGTCAGTGGGCTTCTGGTCGGGCACAATGAAAGCACTGATGCAGGCAAGGCAGCCGAACAGGGTCATCAGCACCGCCAGATTGTGCTTCCAGTTTTTTGCCTGATAGTGGATCTCCCAGACGGAGAACTGCTTGCAGGCAGTCAGCCCCAGTGCGATCAGCAGCACCAGCAGGAACCGCCCTGTGGAAAAGGCAAAGGGAATTGCCGCATAGGCGGTGCCGCTGTGCAGAGTGATCGGGGCATCGATGTTTTCGAACTGGAGTTGCAGCACGTGAATTTTTTCATAGGGCTGCATGGCAAATTGCAGGGTGTCATAGCTGCCGGTCGCCTGTGTCTGTGCAGTCTTTTCGAATCGCTGTGTCAGGTTGTTGTCTTTCATGGAGAGGGAAACCTGATACATCTTGTCCTTGCCGTCCGCATGCAGCCGGACACAGTGCAGCTCGTCCCAGTCCAGATCAGAAAAGGTCAGGGTGCAGTTGCCGGTAATGGTGATCTCGCCCTTGTCGTTGAAAGAAGCCGCTTCCTCATCGCTGATTTCTGCGGTGGAAAGGGGCAGTTCCTCTTTGGTTTTCTGGGTGGTGAAGCTGGTGATGTGGAACACCAGCACTTCCAGCAGAAAGACGCAGCCGGCAATGCAGGCGGCTTTTTGCAGATACTTCCGCAGAACAGCAGTGTTCTGCTTTCCGGAAAAGGCAGTTCCTGCACCGAGCAGCAGCAGGGTGATCGCCAGCGGCAGCGGCGGAAACAGGTGGGAACCGGTGATCTGGAACCCGCGGATCAGAGCATGCAGAAGCAGAAGCACCAGAATTTCTCCGGCAGTCAGTATTCCCATTCTGACTGCGGTTTTTGAGAATTCAGAGCCAGCCGGTGCCAGCTTCGGCAGTTTGCACGCCGCCAGAAGCAGGGCGTTGCATAGAATTGGCAGTAAAAAGTAGAGTAACATCTGTCAAAATCCTTTCATAAAAAAATCTGTTTTTATTATATATGATAAAAGGAAAATGAATGTGAACAAACATTGCGAAAATCGTAAATATAAGATATTTTCGCGGATTTTCGGGGCGTGAGGTCTTTTTGATATGTTGTGTCCGCCGATAACTTTACCTTCATGCACAAATTGATTAAGATATAACTTTCTGCATATTCCCTTAGAATAATCAATATAATACGTGCATTTATGCGATTTACAGTAATTTAACCAATAATTCACTGTTTTTTTTTTTTTTTTTT
>NZ_KI260386.1:16431-20298 GCF_000468015.1 Ruminococcus callidus ATCC 27760
TTTTTTTTTTTTTTTTTTGATATAATTTTTCGTGGAAATCGAATCTCCAACAAATTTCCAAAATAAAAGCAGATTGCTTTTATGTGGTTTGGGGTGAAATGAACTATGGGAGGATTTCAAATGTCAAGCACCTTAAAATTATCTATTTTTTCAATTGTGGGAATTCTTGTATTCTGCATTGTCGGAATTTTTATTCCGCCAGTTTTACTGCTTTCGGAAGCGTTTTCGATACTATGTTGTATTGTTTTTTCTATTTCTGTGATTTCAAATATTGAAACAAACGGAGCAAATTTTTTGTTAAAATTGTCGCTGGCACTTTTGATTTCTGCTGCAATACAATTTGTAATGCGTATTATCTTTTATATTTTAGGAAAGAATGACCTCTTTTCATTTTGTGTCAACAGTATCTCTGCCGGTCTGGCTCTCCTTTCTTTTACAGCAACAATTTTCATTATGCTGGTGTGGCTGATATTGAAAATATTCCGTATTCCCGCGGATATTATTCGATCTCCATTTTTGAAATTAGGGCTTGTTTTTATAATTGGTACTATTATATTTCGAGTAATTGGAATAGTCATAAAAGAGTTTAGTCTTATTGCAATGGTATTTTTTGTGTTGACGGCTTTGATGTTTATACTTGCGATATTTATAAATACTCATATAAAAGTAACTTTAAAAATAATGTTGAGTGCAGGCATTTTGTCTATCGTATCAATGGTATCCTATTGGGCGTTTCAACTTTATTTGTGCTCAAAAATTTTTGGTATGCCAGAAGAAGATATTCGAAACTTCCTGTTACTGTGTGGCACGATGTTTCTTTTTGTATGTTTTATCAGTTTTCTTGTTTGGTTTACTGCTTTTATTTATCGTGTGTCGCATTCTGTTTGGTTGGCAGTTATTGTTCTGTCTGCACTTGGTTTGTTGATTTCAGGAGCATTGTATTTTATACTTCCAATTTCAGAATGTCTTTTCTTCTACACACTTGCAATGAAAATTTTTGGTTGCGTGATGGGAGTTGGCGTTATGGGAATTGTTTTCAGTGTTTTATTTCACAAGAAATAAGAATACAGAACAATAATAGGAACGGCAACCTTAATTTGTTTCTTAAAAGACTTTGGCTTGTACCATGCAAGTTAAGGTCTTTATTTTTTATCCTCTTGCACTTGTATCCGCATCATGGTATAATACAAATAACACAACAAAAAGGAGAACCTCTATGGCAAAGCCTAAAATCATATACCGCTGCACAGCATGCGGCTACGAAAGTGCCAAGTGGAACGGCAAGTGTCCCTCCTGCGGCTCGTGGAACACGTTGGAAGAAGATGTCCCGCTGCCCACACAGGCGGTGGGCAACAACCGCCGGAAACCGGTGGACTTGTCGGATAAAATACAGGAACTGGAAGAAGTGGACACCACAGCTGATGTCCGTTATCATACCGGCGTAGGCGAACTGGATCGCGTGCTGGGCGGCGGACTGGTGCGTGGCTCCATTGTGCTGCTGGGCGGCGAGCCGGGTATCGGAAAAAGTACACTGCTGCTGCAAATCTGCCAGTACTTCGGAAAGGAACACACTGTGCTGTATGTTTCCGGTGAGGAATCCGCCAAACAGATCAAGCTGCGGGCGGAGCGTCTGGGCGTGACAACGAAAAATCTGTTTCTGCTGACAGTCACCGATGCCCAGAGCATCTGCGACACCATTTCCGCCAGCCGCCCCGATATTGTCATTATCGACTCCATTCAGACCATGCGAATGGAGGAAATTTCCTCCAGTGCCGGCAGCCTGACACAGGTGCGGGAGTGCACCAACCTGTTTATGCACACGGCGAAACAGCTGGACATTCCGGTGTGGATCGTGGGGCATGTCAACAAGGACGGAGCCATTGCCGGTCCGAAGGTCATGGAACATATTGTGGACACCGTGCTGTATTTCGAGGGAGAACGGAACCTGTCCTACCGGCTGCTGCGTGCTGTGAAAAACCGGTATGGTTCTACCAATGAGATCGGCGTGTTCGAGATGCAGGACAGCGGACTGCACGAAGTGCCCAACCCTTCGGCAATGCTGCTGGACGGCAGACCTCACGGCGTTTCCGGCACCTGTGTTACCTGTATGATGGAGGGCTCCCGTCCGATTCTGGCGGAAATTCAGGTGCTTGCCACCAAAAGCGGCTTTTCTGCACCGCGGCGGCAGACGCAGGGGTTTGACTATAGCCGCATGGTGATCCTGATCGCGGTACTGGAAAAACATCTGGGCATGTTTTTCGGAACGCTGGACGTGTACCTGAATGTAGTCGGCGGATTCCAGCTGGACGAACCGGCAGGGGACTTGGCGGTGGCACTGTGTCTGTACTCCTCGCTGGTGGACAAGCCGATCTCGGAACGGACGGTTGCCTTTGGCGAAGTTGGACTGGGCGGCGAAGTGCGTGGCATTTCCCACATTCGGCGGCGGGTGCAGGAGGCGGAACGCATGGGCTTTACGCGGTGCATTGTGCCGCATCAGTGCCTGCACGAACTGAAAGGCGGCTCCTATCAGATTCGCATTGCCGGCGTGCGGAATCTCCGGCAGGCGTTTTCGGTGCTGGAGAAAGATGCGAGAGAAACAACAGGACAAGGAGAATGACATGAAAATTTGGAAAAAACCGCTGGCAGCAGTGCTTGCCGGAATGCTCTGTGTTATCAGTATGCCGCAGGTGCAGCCGCTTCTGCCGGCATTTTCGGCAGCGGCAGCAGAGGAAACGGGAACTGTTGGGGCGTTGACGTATATCTTGGAATCTGACGGGGCAGTTATCACGAAATGTGAGGAAACGGCGGAAAAAGTGGTAATACCGGAAAAAATTGCCGGAAAACCAGTGACGGAAATTGCAGAAGATGCGTTTCAATTTTGTGAAAATTTGACCAGTGTGGAGATACCGGACACGGTACAGACGATCGGAAAGAATGCGTTTTGGAGTTGTCATAAGTTACAGCATGTGACGCTGCCGAAAAATCTGGCTGCTGTAGGAGATAATTGCTTTCGTTCCTGTGGCTTGCTGGCGGAATTGGAAATTCCGGTGACCTTACAGAAAATCGGATTAGATGCGTTTTGCGATACGGCGTGGCTGAAAAATCAGCAGACGGAGAATCCACTGGTACAGGTGAACCATATTTTGATTGACGCGACAACGTGCTCTGGTACAGCGGTAGAAGTGCCGGACGGTGTGACGGAAATCGGGAACTTTGCCTTTTACAACTGCGGAAATTTGCAGAAGATCATGCTGCCGGCAAGTGTGACGAAAATTGATTGGGGTGCTTTCTGGCAGTGTTCTGGTCTGGAAACGCTGACAGTACAGGGCAATCTGGCAAAAATCGGGGAATCTGCCTTTTCCGACTGTACGAAACTGTCGGCAGTGTACACTGTCATGTCGGAAGACGAGTGGAGCAATGTCCAGATCGAATCAGGGAATGAACTGCTGGAGCAGGCGACAATACATTATAATAGTATCCTTGAAGAACTGCTTCTTGCCGACTTGGACAACAACGGAAGCGTGGATTCTACGGACGTGTTTTACATCCTGCTGGGCGTTGCACAGAATGCAGTGGGCATGGATTCCGGCTGGACACCGGCACAGGAAAAAGCGGCGGACATTGACGGCAGCGGTGCAGTCGATTCTACGGACGTGTTCTATGTGCTGTTGTATATTGCACGGAACAGTGCGGGGATTCCCACCACGTGGGAGATGCTGGTGGCGTAACAGAAGAACAACACGCAGACCGCTTTACAATCATGAATTTTTGAACGGACAGAAAAAAGCCGTATCGGAATGGAATTACCGATACGGCTTTTTGTATGTGGTTTGTTAGGCAATACCGCACAAAGATTGTGCGACAGAT
>NZ_KI260386.1:20398-22493 GCF_000468015.1 Ruminococcus callidus ATCC 27760
CGCCAGACGCTCTTTGTGCGGTATTGCCTTTACTTTGCCTGCACTTCTGCTTTTGGCTCATTGGCAGGGGTGCTGTTCTTATCCGAGAGCATTTTCAAGCCCTGCATGCCCAGAATTACTACGCCACCGATGAGGAAGAACACAATGCTGAACGTGTGCAGTCCCATTGCCGGCTGCGGATTTTCCAGCGTGGTGGGCCCCATAAAGACGGAGTACAGGGAACCCAGCATCATGCCGATGATTAGATATACCGTAGCCCCGCGGTGTTTGGTCAGGGCGTTCTGGATCAGCTTGATAATGCTGATGATGCCGGTAATGACACCCAGCCCAAAGACGATCAGAATGGGCAGCATGTGGAAATTCAAGTGGAGCAGGTCGTGAATGCCGTTAATGATCGGAATGTACAGCCCGAAGATCAGCAGCAGCGTGGAACCGGAAATGCCCGGCAGAACCATGGCACAGATCGCAACGGCTCCCACGAAGAATGCGTAGATGTACATGCCGATGTCGGGATTACTCAGATCTTTTCCGCCGCCTACAAAAGTGTTTGCATAGGTGATCGCCACCACGAATGCCATGCCGATGAGGACGAAGAAGCTCATTTTCCAGCGGTCTTTCAGTACCTTTTTTTCCTCGTAGATCACGACCGGAATCGCGAAGATGATGAATCCGATGAACAGGGAGGATACCCGATAGATATGGGATTCAAAGACATTTGCCAGCACCAGCACCGAGGAGCAGAAGCCGATCACCCAGCCGATGCCCAGCTTGATGAGGTACTTGACAGCCTGGATGCGTTCTTGCTTGCTGCCGGAGATCAGGGCGTTCAGGGAACCGATAAAGTTGTCATAGAAGCCCATGAGGAATGCGATCGTGCCGCCGGAAACGCCGGGGACACTGTCTGCCAGTGCCATACAGAAACCGTGCAGAAGTGTAATTAGTTTTTTCATGTGTGTTTGCTTGTCCTTTCTTGTTTTTCGTTTTTTGTTTACAACTTATTTTATTATACACTTTTTCTGTGTGGTGATGTAAAAAGATTGTGGGTACAATTTAAAAACATCTAAAGAATATTCTGGGCAATATTGCAAAATATGCTTTTCGTACAGTTCGTCCCAGTCTGTCGGAATGCCGGCTCCCTGATAGGCAACGTAGCGGAGTATAAAATAGACATCGATAGTGTCAATGGAGCCGTCTCCGTTGACGTCCAGCTTGGTCAGCAGAGCGGCTTCGATCTCCGGATATTCCGTGAAGGTGTAATCGTGATAGCCGGCACCGTGATATGCACAATACAGCATTACCATGTAAACATCTGTGGAGTCCACCCGACCATTGCGGTCTGCATCGCCTGTGATCTGCGGGAAATTTTCGTCAGGGGGTATGGTGGTTGTGGTGGAAGTTGTGGTTGTTGAAGTCGTTGTGCTTGTGGTGGTGGAAGTAGTCGTTGTTGAAGCCGCTGTGCTTGTAGTTGTGGAAGTAGTCGTTGTTGAAGCAGTTGTGCTTGTGGTGGTGGAAGTAGTCGTTGTCGAAGTGGTCGTGCTTGTGGTGAAAGTAGTCGTTGTTGAAGTGGTCGTACTTGTAGTAGCGGAAGTCGTGGTTTTCGAAGTGGTCGTGCTTGTGGTAGTGGAAGTTGCGGTTGTTGAAGTGGTCGTGCTTGTAGTAGCGGAAGTCGTGGTTGTCGAAGTAGTCGCACTTGTAGTAGCGGAAGTTGTGGTTGTCGAAGTGATTGTGCTTGTAGTAGCAGAAGTCGTGGTTGTTGAAGTGGTCGCACTTGTAGTAGCGGAAGTTGTGGTTGTCGAAGTGATTGTGCTTGTAGTAGCAGAAGTCGTGGTTGTTGAAGTGGTTGTGCTTGTAGTAGTGGAAGTCGTGGCTGTCGAAGCAGCTGTACTTGTAGTAGCGGAAGTCGTGGTTGTTGAAGTGGTTGTGCTTGTAGTTGTGGAAGTTGCGGTTGTTGAAGTGGTCGTGCTTGTAGTTGTGGAAGTCACGATTGTTGAAGTGGTCGTGCTTGTAGTTGTGGAAGTCGTGGTTGTCGAAGTGGTCGTGCTTGTGGTGATGAAAGTTGTAGTTGTCGAAGTGGTTGTACTTGTAGTAGTGGAAG
>NZ_KI260386.1:22593-22935 GCF_000468015.1 Ruminococcus callidus ATCC 27760
TTGTAGTAGTAGAAGTTGCGGTTGTTGAAGTGGTTGTACTTGCTGTAGCGGAAATTGTCGTTGCCGAAGTAGTCGTGCTTGTGATGGTGGAAATTGTGGTTGTTGAAGTGGTCGTGCTTGTGGTGGTGGAAGTAGTGGTTTTTAAAGTTGTTGTGCTTGTGGTGGTGGAAGTTGCCGTTGTTGAAGTGGTTGTGCTTGTAGTAGCGGAAGTTGTAGTTATCGAAGCAGTCGTGCTTGTAGTAGTAGAAGTTGCGGTTGTTGAAGTGGTCGTGTTTGTGGTGGTGGAAGTAGTCGTTGTTGAAGTAGCTGTGCTTGTGGCAGTGGAAGTCGTGGTTTTTAAAG
>NZ_KI260387.1 GCF_000468015.1 Ruminococcus callidus ATCC 27760
GCCTGCGGCTTGCCAGCTCCCCTAAAGGGGAGCCCATGCACCAAAAGGGAGCCTGATAGAAAAAAGCCTCCCCTGAAAGGGGAGGGGGACCAGCGAAGCTGGTGGAGGGGTTCTGTGTGGAATCTTCTGCTTAATGTGCGAGGTTTTACGGAAGCACCCCTCAGTCACCTGCGGTGCCAGCTCCCTTTTCAAGGGAGCCTGATAGAAAAAAAGCCTCCCCTGAAAGGGGAGGGGGACCAGCGAAGCTGGTGGAGGGGTTTTTTGTGGAATCTTTTACGTAATGTGTGAGGTGTCACGGAAGTACCCCTCAGTCAAGCCTACGGCTTGCCAGCTCCCCTTTCAGGGGAGCCTATGCACTAAAAAGGGAGCCTATACAAAAGAGCCTCCCCTTTAGGGGAGGGGGACCAGCGAAGCTGGTGGAGGGGTTCTGTGTGGAATCTTCTGCTTGGTGTAAAAGATTTATGTAGCAATCCCTCAGTCAGCCTGCGGCTGCCAGCTCAGCACAAGGCACGCCCTGCGGGTGCCTTTTCAGGGGAGCCTGATAGAAAAAAAGCCTCCCTTGAAAAGGGAGGGGGACCGTCGATAGACGGTGGAGGGATTCTTCTGTGAAATCTTTTGCTTGGTGTAAAGGCTTTACGTAATAATCCCTCAGTCAAGCCTGCGGCTTGCCAGCTCCCTTTTCAAGGGAGCCTAGTGGAAAAAGCCTCCCTTGAAAAGGGAGGGGGACCGTCGTTAGACGGTGGAGGGATTCTCACGTGGAATCTTCTGCACAATCAAATCATCATTTATCATTCCACTCTCTCAGAGAGGAGCAAAAACATTCATGAAAAAGTATCGTGAGTCCATTATGAAAGTGGTCTTTCTGGTGGCAGCCTGCGTGTCCATTCTGGCGGTGGTGCTGATCTGCGGATTCCTGTTCGTCAACGGGTTCCCCGCCATTGCAGAGATCGGACCGCTGAAATTCCTGACCGGCGTGATCTGGAAGCCGCAGGAGGGCGAGTTCGGCATTCTCCCCATGATTATCGGCAGCATTTACGCCACCGGTATCGCTATTCTGGTGGGGGTGCCCATCGGGCTGCTGTGTTCCGTCTTTATGGCGAGATTCTGCCCGCAAAAGCTGTATAAGATCCTGAAGCCGGCGATTTCTCTGCTGGCGGGAATCCCTTCCATTGTGTACGGATTCTTCGGACTGGTGGTCATTGTGCCGATCATGCAGAGCATTTTCGGCGTGGGCAAAAGTGTGCTCACTGCGGGCATTCTGCTGGGCATTATGATCCTGCCCACCATTATCGAAATTTCCGAATCGGCGATCCGTGCCGTGCCCAACAGCTACTACGAAGGCTCGCTGGCACTGGGGGCGACACATGAACGCAGCGTGTATTGTGCCACCCTGCCGGCGGCAAAGTCCGGCATCATGGCAGGCATCATTCTGGGCATCGGCAGAGCCATTGGCGAAACCATGGCGGTCGTCATGATCGCCGGCAACCAGACCGTGATCCCCAAGAGCCTGCTGTCCGGTGTCCGTACCATGACAGCGAATATCGTCATGGAAATGGGTTACGCAACAGACCTGCACCGAGGAGCACTGATCGGTACCGGCGTGGTATTGTTCGTCTTTATCCTGCTGATCAATGTTTGCTTCTCGCTGGTGAAGAAAAAGGAGCAGAAATGAACGTGGAAAATACAGCGAAGATCGTGGGCATCAACCACCAGACCTTCCGGCAGAAAATGGCTTCTTATAAGCGGCACCCCGGCTCACTGGTGGTTCTGCTTCTGACGATTCTGGCGGCAGTCATTACGGTAGGGGTGCTGTTGAGCCTGATCGTTTATATCGTGGTCATGGGCGTGCCGAATATCCGCCTGTCCATGTTCGCATGGAAGTATACGACCGAAAACTGTTCTATGCTGCCGTCCATTCTGAATACGCTGATGATGACAGTGCTGACACTGGTGATTGCCGTGCCTATCGGAGTGTTCTCCGCCATTTATCTGGTGGAATACTCCAACCGCGGCAGCAAGTTTCAGATGACACTGGTGAAGATCATTCGTATGACCACCGAAACCCTACAGGGAATCCCGTCCATTGTGTTCGGTCTGTTCGGATTTCTGGCGTTTGCCGTGACCTGTAAGTTCAGCTATTCGTTGCTGGGCGGTGCAATTACAATGGCACTGATGGTACTGCCGCTGATTATGCGTACCACGGAAGAAGCCCTGTTGAGCGTGCCGGATTCCTATCGTGAGGGCAGCTTCGGACTGGGTGCCGGACGGCTCCGCACCATCTTCCGCATTATCCTGCCCAGTGCTGTTCCCGGTATTCTGGCGGGCATCATTCTGGCAGTTGGTCGAATCGTCGGTGAAACCGCGGCTCTGATGTACACCGCCGGAACGTCCACCGATGTCTGCACCGGTTTCCTGAAACCCTGCCGGACGCTGGCGGTACATATGTACCAGCTGCTGTGCGAGGGCAAATACATGGGTGCGGCATACGCCACGGCTGTGGTGCTGCTGGTCATGGTCATTCTCATCAATGCCCTGTCCGGCTATGTGGCAAAGAAGCTGACGAAAAAGTGAGTGTGGGTTCGGCGGAATCTTCTGCTTGGTGTAAAAGGTTTACGGAAGTACCCCTCAGTCACCTGCGGTGACAGCTCCCCTAAAGGGAAGCCTAAACACCAAAAGGGAGCCTAGATATAAAAGAGCCTCCCCTGAAAGGGGAGGGGGACCAGCGAAG
>NZ_KI260388.1 GCF_000468015.1 Ruminococcus callidus ATCC 27760
TGCTTGTGGCAGTGGAAGTCGTGGTTTTTAAAGTGGTCGTGCTTGTGGTAGTGGAAGTTGTCGTTGCCGAAGCAGTTGTGCTTGTTGTGGTGGAAGTTGTCGTTGTCGAAGCGGTTGTGCTTGTAGTAGCGGAAGTTGTGGTTGCCGAAGTGGTTGTGCTTGTGGTGGTGGAAGTAGTGGTTTTTAAAGTTGTTGTGCTTGTGGTGGTGGAAGTTGCGGTTGTCGAAGCAGTTGTGCTTGTTGTGGTGGAAATTGTCGTTGTTGAAGCAGTTGTACTTGTAGTAGCGGAAGTCGCGGTTGTTGAAGCAGTCGTGCTTGTAGTAGCGGAAGTTGTCGTTGTTGAAGCAGTTGTACTTGTAGTAGCGGAAGTTGTCGTTGTCGAAGCAGTCGTGCTCGTTGTATCAGAAGTTGTAGTTCTCTCCGTTGTGGTGGTAGCTGCTGAAGTATTGTTCGTGAATTCTTTCAGTACAGTTTTCCCCTCGCGGACACACCACATATCGCCGCCGGCATTCATCAGTTCGGCAACAATGCCGTTCTGGAAATTCTCCTCTGCCTGCTGCATGCCCTCTGGTTCTATGTAGTCGCTTCCCACAGCAGTGTAACCGCCTGCTGTGACTGTGTAGAAACAATTCTGAAGCGGTGTGTCTGCCATACCTTCCATTTTGCCCACCAGCATGCCGGCAGAATCTTCGGAAGCAGCGTCTGTTTTTGCAACTGTTCCGATATGGTAGCAGTTTTGAAACGGTGCATTGCTTCGTCCGGCAAGACCGCCGACTGTGCCCTTTGCGGTAACTGTGCCGATGTGGTAGGCGTTTTGCACAACGGCTCCCGCTTGAAATTGCCCTGCCAGACCGCCGGCAAAGTCGCGGCTGGCAGTAATATCACCCTCACAAAACGAATCTGTGATCGTCCCGCTGCATAGAGCCGCAATTCCGCCGACAGTATTTTTCCCTTGGATATGTACGTTGGTCAGCCCCAGTTTCTGTACCGTTCCGGACAGCTTTGCAAACATGCCCAAGTTGCTGCCGCCGCTGCACTGCAAATTCGAAATGCAGTGATAATTGCCGTCAAAAGTGCCGGCATAGGAGCCAATCGGTGTCCAAGTTTCTCCTTCCAGCGAAATATCCGCCGTCAGCATTGCACAAATGCTGGGATCAGCCGCTGCCTTTTCCGCAAACTCCAGCAGTTCTGCGGCGGTTGAGAGTAAGTAAGGATTGTCCGCTTTGCCTGTACCCTCCAGTTCCAGAGCCGCTGCCCGACTGCTGCTGAAAACGGCACCGGTGCATGCTGTCAGCAGCAGCACCAGTGCCGTCAGGATACTATATGCCTTTTTTTGGAATGCGGTTTTCATGGTGGATTCTCCTTTTTTCGACACGATTCGACAAATTCCAGGGAAAGAAAAAGCAGAACACAGCTGCCCATGTTCTGCGGGTTTCCGGCAGAATTTTCCTGCTTTTATTATATTACGTCATTGAAAACGATGCAATATATTTGTAATGATTTCTCTGTTTTTGACAATGCAGGTTTGATTTAAAGCTGACTTTTTGTATATTTGTTGGAATTTTGGAAGAATTCGAAGTGGGAAATTCGCGGAAGACATGGAAAAATCACTTGGACAATAGCAGAATGTTCCACAAAACTGGAAATTTATGAAAAGGCATTTGACTTTTTTAAGTTGACATGCTATAATAAAAACAGACAATTTGCAACAAAAGAAAAAACGGAGGAATGAAGATGAAGCTGTGGAAAAAAGTGCTTGCAGCTGTGACTGCCGGCGTGCTCTGTCTGGGTAGTGTTGGCGTGTCTGGGGTGCAGAACATGTTGGAGAGCGTGGAGACAGTATTCACCGCAAGTGCATATGTGATAAATTCTTATGACGGCACCTACGGGGACTTGTACTATAGCGTGACAGATACCGATGAAGTAAAGATTTCCGGCTGCAATGAAACTGTAGAATCAGTAGAAATTCCGGCAAGAATTGACGGAAAACGCGTAACAAGTATTGCAAAAAATGCTTTTTATGGGTGCAGTGATTTGACTGCGATTACTATACCGGATAGTGTGACAAGCTTTGAAGGAAATGCATTTTCAAATCTTGAGAATCTGACTGCAATCACCATACCAGACAGCGTAACAAGCATTGGTGAAAGTGCTTTTTCCGGCTGTACCAGTCTGACAAAGATCGCTATACCGAACAGTGTCACAGATATTGGCGGTTTTGTTTTTTCGAATTGTACCAACTTGGAAAGCATTACACTATCCGATCACTTGACCAGTGTTGGAGGATATACTTTTTCGGGCTGCACCAGTTTGTCTGCAATTACCATACCGGACAGCGTAACGAGCATTGGACAAGCTGCCTTTTCTGGTTGTACCAGTTTGACAGAGATCACGATTCCAAACAGTGTGACAAGCATGGAGGAAATCATTTTTTCAGATTGTACAAATTTGGCTGATGTTACCCTATCCAACAGTATGACAAGTATTGGAGAATATACTTTTTCTAACTGTACCAGTTTGGCGGAAATCACTATACCGGATAGCGTAACAAACATTGGACGTTATGCGTTTAAGGCATGCACAAAATTAGAAAAGATTACCATGCCAAACAGCCTGACCAGTATAGATGAGTATGCTTTTGTGGACTGTGCAGGTCTGACTGAAGTTGTGCTGCCGGACGGCATGACAAGTGTCGGAACTAGTGCCTTTTTGAATTGTACTGGACTGAAGAAAATCACAATACCGGATAGCGTTACTGCAATAGCAGGGTTGGCTTTTGAAAATTGCACTGGTCTGACTGCTGTAACTCTCCCGAGTGGCATGACTACAATTGCACATAACACCTTTGAAAACTGTACCAATTTGTCTGAAATTACGATACCAGACAGCGTGACTAGTATAGAGAACAAAGCTTTTTACGGCACTGCTTGGCTGGCAGCAAGACAGAAAGAAAATCCATTGGTAATTATCAATCATCTTTTGATTGACGGAAGTACTTGTGCTGGTGATGTTGTAATTCCTGAAGATGTTGTGACGATCAATATAGGTGCTTTCAACAATTGTACTGCCTTGACAAGTGTTGTCGTGCCGGATAGTGTGACAAGTATTCATGGCAATGCGTTCTATGGCTGTACCAATCTGACGACAATTATTCTGCCAGACAGCATAACCAATATCGGCATGCTTGCTTTTGGCGATTGCACACATTTGACCAAGATCACGATTCCAAATGGCATGACGAGCATTGATGCTATGACTTTTGACAATTGCGTTAGCCTGACTGAAATCATCATACCAGACAGTGTGACAAAAATCGATTATAACGTTTTTAAAAGCTGTAGCGATCTGACCATTTACGGCTATACCGGTTCATATGCGGAAACTTATGCGGCAGAAAAAGAGATTCCCTTTGTGTCCTTGAACAGTATTGTTACCACGACAACCACAGACACAACTACAGAAACTACCACTACTGCAAAACAAACTACCACGACTACCACCGAACAAACAACGACTACCACACCAGAACAAACCACAACCACTGCAAAGCAGACTGAAACTACCGTAACAAAGCAAACTACCGCAACTACGACAAAACAAAGCACAACCACCACGGCAGAGCAAACCACTGCCACTACTGCAAAACAAACCGAAACTACCACAGCAAAACAGACCACTGCAACTACCAACCAAACCACCACATCTTCCGCCCAAACCGAACCCACCGCCCTCTACGGCGACCTCAACCTCGACGGACGAGTGGACATCACCGATGCAGTCCTGCTGAACAAAGCCTGTGCTGGTGCGGTTATGCTGGACGATGCCACTAAGAAAAATGCCGACTGCAACGGCGACAGCGAAGTTGGCAGCGATGATGCCGTTGTGCTGATGCAATTTTTGGTGCATATCGTTGACAAATTGCCTTACCAAAACTGATTTCCTCTTATCGATAAGCCTCCTCCCTTGCGAAATGACAGATATTCGCAAGGGAGGAGGCTTTTTTCAAGGCATCTCCTCTCAAACATTCCCCGCGAACCCCACGATTCCTGTTGCTTTTTATGTCCTGTTGCCATTTATTCATCTTATACACAAAGCTGATATGAAGGTTTCAAAAAACATAACGATATTATTTCCACTTCACTAAACCATCATTTTCGGTGGCATGGTATAATAAGAGTAGAAAAAATGGGAAAAATCATAGCAATTTGATATACAACCAAAAATGTTGTTCCGTTGTGCACAGGGCACACGGCAAAAATTGTGAAGAATGAAAGGGAACACTGCATAAAGCTTGTGCGTAAGATG
>NZ_KI260389.1:0-8386 GCF_000468015.1 Ruminococcus callidus ATCC 27760
TTCACGAAAACGGTGTTGGGATGCTCATTTATAGTATAGATTATACCTCATCTTCCTTTCCCAGATCACAAATAACACTTACCGCTTCGTTATTTTCCTCTGGCCATCCTGTCGTATTATACACTTTAAACGCTGCTACTAGGGAATTAATCAATTTATGATCTTCTACTATCATGTTTACTGAAATATCAATACGACTGATTTCCCAAATGACATTCTTGCCATTAATTCTTTTTTTAGCTTGAACAGGAATTGGTTGTCCATTATACATAAATATAAATTCTTCAATACATTCTAAAGTTTCTTTGTGTGTATAACAATGAGATAACCACATATTACTGCTATTGTCTATTGTGATATATGAAGGTGTGATTCCTTCCATTATATCCCTATAGTTTCCGTAGGGATTTTTTATCTTCATATCTGATATCTTTTTCTTCTCAGAAATTGATAACTTTTTGTTTACAAACGCCATAATAAAGACCTCCAATGTACTGAACTCAATCGTACATATATTTTTTCAACTATAAATGAGCATCCCTAAGGCAACACCGCACAATTGCCAAACAAGCAAAAATATGATATAATAGATATATGGAAAGACAAATGACTATATGGAAAGACAAATGACGCTGGCAGAAATCAACGATGAACTTGGTGCAGCCAGAACCAATAAAAAAGAATTTTTAGAAAAGCTTGAAACAATCATACCATGGGAAACATTTTTTGAACTGATACAGCCGAGTTGTTACAAAGGAGAACTTGGCAATAAACCATACCCATTGGAATTGATGCTGAGAATATTCATATTGCAGAATGTCTACAATCTCGCAGACATGGCAGTCATGAACGAAGTGATCGACAGCCGTGCATTCTCCAATTTTTGTGGAATCAACTCACCGAGCGAAGTCCCAAACGGTGATACGAGATGTAGATTTATCAATTTTTTCCTCGTTTGCGTTTTGATATTTTGTTTTACGATATTCGTTCACTTTACTTTTCGCAGTTTCCAGATTTTCAAAATCCTTTCTAATTTCACCTACTGTTGTATTTTTATTATATCCACAAAATGAAATTTTTATATCTTTTTTGTCTTCGGCCATTATTTTCTCTCCTTAAAATTTGTGCAGTATTGCCTTGAATCTCATCTGCCCTCTTGCTTGTTCTTCAAAAAAGCCAGACAGGCATTTGCAGTTCCGTGGGTGAAGCCTTGCTTGTCGATCAACATGGTGAAATCCTGACGGGCAAAATATAGAACGATCCACCGTTTATCGCATCGAATCCATGTCAGGTTCTCATATTCCAGCTGGTATTTTTCCAAGGAGGAAGTACTCATCATGCGGATACATTCCGGTAAAAAAGTGTACTGATTGACTGCCTGCAGATCCAGTTTTTTCCTTGTGCGGCGAATGCGGTCTTGTATCTGTTTTTTCGGTAGATGCCACATCCAAAAGGCGGCTGCCAGCAACAGTAAAAATAAGAAATCCAAAAATCCAAGGTGAAAGTCTGCCGTATCGCCAATTTCCAACAAAATTCCCCGATAGATCAGCCGTTCCAAAAACGGTATTGCCAGCAGAATTCCAATGGCACGGCAGATAATGCAGTGCTGTTTCTTCTGCATCTGTAAAATTGCAGCGTATCCGTCTTCTGTAATGCGTGTTGTGTTCTCAAAGTAGTCCAAAACGGCACCTCCTGTTTCTGCGATATTTTTATTATACCATGCGGGAAACGGTTTGTAAAGTTGTTTCGGAAAAAAGTCGAATTATGTCTTGACGAAACTGGGGCTTCTATGGTACAATAAAATATACACAAAACTAAATTTTTATATTGGAGGAAAACTGTATGAAGTTCACAAAAATCATAGCTGCTGCACTGGCACTGCTCTGCGGTTCTGCCATGCTGCCGAAAGCCACTGTCGGTGCGGAAGAAGTACTCTTGGATTCTGGCATTGATTACACGGAATCTACGGAAACACTTGGGAATCCGGGAGCCGGATACAGTTCTGGTGTTGCGGTCAGCTGCAAGCCTAACGACACCAAGGTGTACAACCCGACTGCTAGTCTGGTGGTGCTCTTTGTGGACATTGGCGGCTTTTCCAGCGGAGCAAACGGAACGACTGACGACAGCGGCAATTATACCGCTGGTACGGACTATGATCTGGACGAAACGTTCTTTACAAACTTCCGAAAAACATTGGAAAACTGCCGCAAAAACGGCTGTACCATTGGTATTCGTTTTCGGTATGATGCGAATGGTGTCCGCAATCCTGAACCGGCTACTTTTGAGCAGATGTGCAAGCATATCGAACAAATACGGAAAGACGGTTTTCTGGAAGATTACAAGGACATTATTGCCTATGTAGAAAGCGGCTTTGTGGGTTGCTACGGCGAACAATGGGGCGGAAAATACTGCTCTTTGGAAGACAAGGCGAAGCTGCTGGATCTGTTGTTAGATGTGGTTCCTGACCCGATTCCGGTAACTGTAAGAACACCGAATATCTTTGCCAAATGGGCCGGCATTGAGGAATCGGAACTGGGAGAATATGTGCTGGAACCGAACAGCAAGGCTTCCCGTGTGGGATTGTACAACGACGGTTACATGGGTTCTGATTCCGACCTGGGAACGTTTCACAATCGTGAACGAGATTTGAAGTGGCTGCGGCAGCAGACATATACCTCCTATTATGGCGGAGAGTTTTCCGGAAATCTGGACTTTGCCAAACAGTACGATACATATCTTCCGGAAAATGCGGTGCCGGAAATGTATTATTCGCACTTGAGTTATATCAATTCGAATATTTTTAAACTGTATCAGGATTACACTTTCGGAAAAGAATATGATGTAGAGAACGTAGACAACAGTGCTTACTATGGGGAAACGGTTTTCAAATTCATACGGGATCACATTGGGTATCGTTTTGTGCTGCGGGATTCCGATTTGAGCGAAAGCGTGGAGCAAAACGGTATTTTGAAAGTTTGCACCAAAATTGAGAATACCGGTTTTGCCAACCCGATTATGCAGCAAAAGGCAGAGATCATTCTGGAAAAGGACGGGAATTATATCCGGACAGCTGTTGATGCCAATGCAAACCAGTGGTATTCCTGCACAACTGTTTCTCCGGAATTCGACCTGAAGCTTCCCGCAGGCATTGAAGCCGGCAAGTGGAATGTCTATCTGAAACTTTCCACGGGAGAAAACGACATCAGCGAAACTAACGTTCGTTCTATACAGTTTGCCAATCATGATACCTGGAACTCTGCTCTGGGTGCCAATTATCTGGGTAGCTTTTCTGCAACGGAATCTGATAAGCCGCAGACAGACAACGACTTTTATCAGATCAACACAGAACAGGAACTCCCCCATTCTGACGGCTCTGTCTACACTTATCAGAACCTTTCTGTTGTAGACGGTATCTCCAGCAATGACACGGAATATGCGGAGGACAAGTGCACTGTCACAGACGATAATGGCAATCAGCTGTACATCACTAACAACGACCAATATTTATACGTCTTTGCTGATTTGACATATGATGCTGCTTCTCCGGTGTACAACCTTTCATTCCAGAACAAAACAAGTGGCAAACGGTGCTGGATCTACTATCAGGGAAACGGATTTGTGTATTTCAACAATGGTGTTCCCAGCGGATGTGTCCAGAAGCACGGCGGCAGAAAAGTCGAATTTCGGATCCCTTTGGGAGAACTGGTAGATTTGAAGGCTGGAACTGAAATTTCCAACATCAGTGTGACCATTCAGGATCAGGCAAATTCGTGGGTAAATGCTGGTTCTGTCAACGCGGACAGCTATATTTTACAGGACAATTTTGATGTGTATTCCGCAAAGCAGACAGTTTACCTTGCAGAAAAGGACACCATGCTGCTGACACCGGAAACCTCTGGAACGGGGCTTTCTTACCAGTGGTACCACAATGGAGAAGCAATTGACGGAGCAACGGAAAAAGCCTATACCGTTACAGCAAATACGCAGGAGGACTGCGGGGTTTATTCTGTTGCAGTTTCCTCTCCGAGTGGCACAGTGAAAATTGTGGAATTGTGTGATGTCAAGGGCATCATTTCTCAGACAATTTCGGGTGATGTGAATCAGGACGGCGTTGTCAACACGGCAGATATAGTGGTTTTGCAGAAATATTTGTTGGGAATCGATATACTGACAGAGGAACAGGCAGAACTGGCTGATACAACGGCAGACGGCACGGTGAATGGTTTAGATCTGGGATTGCTGCGGAGCATGATCGGATAAACAAGAAGTAAGGCAATATATCGCAGCTATAGGCAAAAGAAGTCGGAACAGAGTATGGAATATACTCTGTTCCGACTTTCTTCTTCCAGAAACTGTTTAAAAAATTAACCAGGAATTATTTTACTGCTTTTCTTTGCGATTTGCTTATGGTATAATATGAATAAGGATAAATTACCAGATTCGATTCCGCATATTGGGACATCCAGCCAAAACAAGAATTTCGCTTGTCACAAAATCATTGTTTTATGCGTTAAATTCTATGAGAACTGTTTTGGCTTGAAAATATGCGGAATCGATTTGGCTGTCCAAATCAATTACAAGGGAGATCAGAGGCGTTTATGAAAAAGAAGCATCTTCAGAAGCAAATTCTTGCTGCAATGCTGACTGGCGTAATTGTGGTAAACACTTGCCCGATTGTCGCTATGGCAGCAGAAACTATGCCGCCGGAAACGGAAATGGTGCAGGAAGCAACAGAAGAAACGACTGCAACAGAAGCGGCAGAAATCCCAGAAACTCCGGGAGCAGAAGTGCAAACGGAACTTTCCGGTTCGGAAGCTGTGGAAGTTACAACCGCAGAAGCGGAAACAGAAATGGCTGCGGCAGATGTTGAAACTGGAACGGAAGAAATTCCGCAGACGGATGCACCGGAGGATATCGCAGAAGATTCTGTCACGGCATTTGTCAACCGGCTGTACAACGTGTGCTTGGAACGGGAACCGGATTCTGCCGGCTTAAAAAATTGGCATGACAGGATCAGCAGCGACAGCATTTCTGCGGTAGATGCTGTTAAGGGATTTTTGAACAGCAAGGAATATCAGAACAGACAGCTCAGTGATGAAGTGTATATCGCTAATTTGTATCAGGTTTTCTTGAATCGAACCGGAAGCAGTTCGGAAATTCAGCACTGGCTGATTATTTATCAGCAGGGCGTTTCTAAAAACTATCTGATGCATGGCTTTTCCAATTCCACTGAATTCACAAATCTGTGTGCTTCTTACGGCGTGACACGCGGCAGTATTGCATTGACAGAAGAACGTGACAAGTATCCGAATGTTGCGAAAATGGTTGTGAACTGTTATGCTGTTCTGGACAGAACGCCAAGTGGCAGCGAGATCAACCAATGGATTTCTAAAACCAGAAACGGCGGTTCCGGAACTGCACTGGTCAAAAATATCCTGCAATCCCGTGAGTATCAGAACAAAAGCAAGAATGCCAGTGATGCAGATTATATTGCAGACCTCTATCAGGCGTTTTTCGGCCGCAGCTGCAATACTTCTGAGGTGCAATCGTGGAAAAATGTTTTGAGCAACGGTGTTTCCCGCAATTATCTGATGGCACAGTTTGCATCTTCGGCAGAATTCAAAAAGACTTGTTCTGCGGGCGGTATTTCCAGCGGAAATATTACACTGACTGAAGAACGGGACAAGCACCCCGGCGTGGCAAAAATGGTTGCTGGCTGTTATCAGATTCTGGGAAGAACGCCTGCGGGGACAGAAGTGGAAAACTGGGTCAAAAAGACGATCACTACCGGTTCTGGTGCGGAACTGGCAGACGGATTCTTCAAATCGCAGGAATATCACAACAAAAATACCAGTAATGCACAGTATGTCAACGACCTTTATACGGCAATTTTCGGAAGAACTGCCGACAGCAGAGGCTTTTCTTCGTGGAAAAACGCTTTGGACAATGGTACTTCCCGCGATACAGTTCGAAATGCCTTCTATGAGAGTGCTGAGTTCAAACAGCTTTGCAAAAAGAATGGTATTGTAGACAAGAAAAATCGCTATCCGAAAGCTGCGGCTGTTCTGAATCAGGTAGGCTGGGATCTGAAAGCGGCGTTCCAGTGGTCTGCCGGCATGAAGTATTCCAAGTACACGGCGACAGCTGCTCCGGGAACGGAATATTACGCAAATTATGGATTCACCTGCAAAACCGGAAATTGCTATGTTATGGCAGCTACATTCTGCGAAATGGCACGGGAACTCGGCTATGACGCAAAACAGATTTCCGGCAGCGTTCCGTTGAGAAGCGGCGGATATGGTCCGCACTCTTGGGTGGAAATTGAAATCAACGGAACTACTTATGTATTTGACCCCGACTTTACCAATGAAACCAAACGAAATGGATACCAGATCACATATGGACAGTCTGGTACATGGAGATACAATCGTGGTTCTGTAATGAACTGAGAAAACACAACTTGGGAATGGAGAAGAAAAATGAAGAAAACTTACATGACATGGCTTGCCGCATTTTTGGCAGCGGGTGTATTTTTGACTGGGTGCAGTCAGGAGAAGTCGTCTTCCAGTGAATCTGCAACTGAAGAAACTACAGCAGCAACGGTCGCTACTGCTACCACAGAAGAAACTGAACCGGCTACCGAAGCCCCGACAGAACCGGAACTGAAAACGATTGGCGAAAAGGCAGAAGGCGAACACGTTTACAACGTGACGCTGAAAAATGCAACCGGAAAGGAAATCTCCGGCGTGGCGATCAAGGACAGTTCTCAAAGCGAATTCCCCGAAAACATGATGAAAGACAGTGATGTTTTTGCCGCAGATGAAGAACGTGTTCTTTACTATGATGCAACAGAGGCAATCGCTGCCAACGCTGCGGAAGAAACAGATTCCGACAAGATTTTGACTCCGGAATACACGATCCAGCTGACATTCTCTGACGGTACTACAGCAGAGCTGCATCAGTTCCCGTTTGATGATGTAGAAGCTGCGGAGATCCACTGGGAAGATGAAATTGCTTATCTGGTATACACTTCTGTTTCCTCTCAAACCGAGGTAAATACAAAGGAAGCAGAACAGATGCAGGTACAGACGAGTGCAGAAACAGAGCCGGCTGCACAAGATGCAGAAGAAGTGGCAGCTGAGGACGGCTATCAGGAACAGCAGCCCGTCTATGTAGAACCGGAAGAATCTTATGACGAAACACCGGCAGCTGCTCCGGTAGAAAATACACCGGCGGACGAAACACCGGCAAACAATAATGATGCTGCGGATCCGAATAATGGCTGCCTTGGAGATGAGGGATTATTTAACTAATGGAAATCACAAAACGACGTGAAATTTTCTTTCTCTCGGAATTGCGTGCAATTGCCTGCATTGCCATTGTCATACTGCATACGTTCTATGCCGCCAGTGTTTACGCACCGGATCATACTGCAAAAATTGCCGCTTTGACGACGAGAAATCTCATGATGTGGGCTGTTCCCTGTTTTGTCATGGTCAGCGGTGCACTGCTTCTGGATTCAGCACGGGAAGTGACATATCGGAAGATATTCCGAAAGTATATCCCGCGAGTGCTGGCTGCACTGGTACTGTTCTCCGCAGTCTTTCAGATTTTTGACGATGCTACCGGCGAAAGCGGCATTCAGTTCAAAACGATTCTTTATGGGTTGCAAAATGCAGTGACCGGAAGCGGCTGGAAGCACATGTGGTACTTGTATCTGATTACAGCATTGTATTTGCTGCTGCCGTTTTATCGGAAAATTGCTGCTTCCCTCAACTCAAAAGATACGTACTACTTGTTAAGCGTTTATCTGGTGTTTCTATCGCTGCTGCCAATGTTGCAAACACTAACAGAAAAATCGACAGCATTCTATATTTGTGTTTATAGCGTCTATCCCCTTTATCTTTTCTTGGGTGATGCTTTTATGCAAAAACGCATTTGCAAAAAGCCGTGGCTGATGATTCTTCTGGCTTCTGTGGGAACAATTGCAGTTGCCTGTCTGACAATTCTTAGTGAGAAAAAGTCCATCGCCGCATTGTCAGAACTTCTTACCAGTTATGCATTCCCGTTGATCGTATTGCAGTCTGCCGGAATTTTCGGGCTGATGTCCTACAGAGAAAAGAAAGCACCTAAAGTGCTCTATTGGATTTTACATCAGATCGATCAGTGTTCGTTCGGTGTTTATTTGATACACATGCTGTTTCTGAAACTGGTGCTTGTGGTCTGGAAATGGAATCCCTATATGCATGGCGGATTTTTTATGATCCTGGCACTTTCCGTTGGAACGTTTCTCTGCTCGTTCCTGTGTATTCGGTTGCTGAAATATGTTCCAATACTGAAAAAAATTCTTTAAGGCAATACCGTACAAAGTCGCCAGACGCTCTTT
>NZ_KI260389.1:8486-15598 GCF_000468015.1 Ruminococcus callidus ATCC 27760
CGCCAGACGCTCTTTGTGCGGTATTGCCTTAAGTTTGAAAAAACGATTTGATTATCAAAAAAGAGTATCTCAAATGAGATACTCTTTTTGTTTGTCACTTTCTATTTTGGCAATACTACTTTTGCAAAAACACATTACCGCATTGCACGAATCAGCCGGAACACCTGCTCTGCTGTATCAGTCAGATTTTGCCTTGCAGTTTCTCTGTATAGAGCGTTCTCCAATGTGGTTATTTCTCGCAGTATCGGGAAAAAGGCATCGATTCCGTGAACATTGCAAATCGTCGCTGCATGTTCTGTGCAGCCGCAAAATGCCAGCACTGGTTTCTGATATTGCTTGGCAAGAGCAGCAACCCCGATAGGTGCTTTTCCCATGATGCTTTGTGCGTCCAGTTTCCCCTCGCCAGTGATAACAAGGTCTGCATTGACAATTGCCTGTTCCAGTTGAGTTTCCCGCATAACGATCTGAATGCCGGATTCCAGTTCAGCGTGCAGGTAGTTTTTCAACGCAAATCCCAGTCCGCCTGCGGCTCCGCTGCCGGAACAGTTGGGGTCACTTTCCGGAAACAGCATTTTTGTCAGCTTGGCATATCGGGAAAGCCATTCGTCCATTTGGGGAATCATTGCTGCATCAGCTCCCTTTTGCGGGGCAAAGACGGCACTACAGCCCTGTTCCCCGCAGAGTGGATTGGTGACATCACATGCCACCTGAAATGTGCAAGCCGATAATTCCGGCAGTACATTTTCGGCGGTGATTTTTTGTAACTGCGAAAGTCCGACTGCTCCGCAGGGAATCTCGGTGTTATCTGCGTTTCGAAAAGAAAAGCCCAGTGCCTGCAAACAGCCTACGCCGCCGTCATTGGTCGCACTGCCACCAATACCGATGATGAATTTTCGACAGCCCTTGGCAATGGCATCTGCGATCATTTCTCCCACGCCAAAAGTCGTGGTGTAAAGCGGATTCCTTTCGGATTCGGACAACAGCGGAAGTCCTGCCGCAGCTGCCATTTCCATTACGGCGGTACCAGACGGCAAAATGCCATAGTTTGCTGTTTGCTTTCTGCCCAGCGGGTCGGATACTGTTACTGTTTCCAAATATCCGGACAACCCATTAACCAAGGCTTCTGTAGTCCCCTCTCCGCCGTCTGCAATTGGTGAAACCTGGATCTCAGCTGGCATGCCGGTCCGTCGGATCCCATCGGCAATAGCATTTCCTGCTTCCAGAGAGGATAAACTGCCCTTGAAAGAATCTGTCGCAATCAGAATTTTCATGCTTCTTGTGTCTCCTTTCGGAGTGCCTGCTTCATACTGCACAGATCCAGTCCATTCAGCTGACCGTCTGCATTGTAATCTCCGGCAGTCCAATCAGTCACATTGCCGCTGCCTAACAGCCATTTCTGCACCATAACAACATCTGCAATGGTGAACTGTCCGTCTGCGTTGACATCTCCGATCACTTTATGCGAATTTTCCTCAAGCTGCAATGCATCAACACGCTGTATCATGTCTGATTCCCGATCATAGGTAAACTGTATTGAAATTTTGTCGCCAGCTTCGTAGTGGCTAAGATTTTTGCTTTCGTCCCCGTGATAGTAGGAGTCCCCTTGGAAGAAAAATGTGCCGTATTCTGCAAATGTGACAGAAGTATTCGGTACTATTTCAGAAATGGTGTCTGTGAACGATACGGTTTCATAAGCCGGCTGTGTTTCTGAAACCGTTGTTGTAACCGTAGTTGTTGTGGTTTCTGTTGTTTCTGCAGTAGTTTCTGAAGTTGTGGCAGTTGTGGTTGTAGATGGTGCCGTAAGATTGAATCTACCGTCCTCTTTCGCCAGATATGACCAGAGATACCGGAAAAACCAACCGTCAAAGTTAGTGATCGTTTGAGAAGAACCTGCCATCATGATCGACGTGCCGCCGTCCGGAAATCCTCCCGGCGGAAAGCCGTCGGATTCTCCCTCGCCGCCATAAAAATCAGTCAGTCCGAAGCTGTGTCCCATTTCGTGTTCTAGAATATGCATACTGGAAGTGCCGGCGATCAAGCCCAAAATGGCGTTGTCTGAAAGCTGCTGTCCCCAGTGGTAGCCGAAGCCGCCCATATCGATCATGCCTTGCGTTGCCTGCAAGTACATATCGTAACGATTTTCGTAGCCGTCTGGATACTGGTATGACTGATCTGCCCAGTGAATATAGCGGTATCGTGTTTCGTCGCCGATTGGTTCCAATGTAGGCAGCTCCGAAACCGCCATGTTTCCGTCTGTGATGTAGCTGGTATCTGCTGGAATCGTGGTGGTATACACGGTTTCGTCCGGCTGCAGATCCAGCAGGCAGTTCTGATCCAGCACTGCCCAGCCGACAATTTGCACATTGACATGGGTGTATGGCCAGTTTTCATAACCTACCAGCCAGTCAGTCCAGTCGTTCACTGCCGTTTCCAGAACGGTTTGCAGCTGCTTCCGCTGCTCCAGTGTGATTGTCTGTTTGCTCTGCCATTTTACAACATACTTGAGTGTTCCGTTTCCGGCGACGATCTGGTCGTAAATCGTTGCCCAGTCTTTCACAGAGCCCTCTGAAATGATACGATTTTGCAGAATCCACTCCGCCGCAGATTGATATGCACTGGGCATATCTGCCAGCGTTGTACCGGAAGATGCAGCCTGCACTGCAACCGGCGTTACGGTATTCGGAACGGATATGGGTGCAACCAGAGCACAAACACTAAGTACGGCTGCCGCCGCGGCGGAAAGCCATTTCTTTTTCATACAATTCCTCCTGTTCTGATTTCCAATCGAAAACATCTTCTTTTATTATGCCATATGTCGAAATAAATGTCAATATACATAGGGCAATACCGCACAAAGAGCGTCTGACGACTTTGCACGCCATCTGCTTGCAAATTTTCCGTCATATTTCACAAAAATGCTCGTGAATACATCAAGTATTCACTCTGCTTTTTGCTCCATCTGACGGAAAATTTGACGACGCATCTGTCGCACAATCTTTGTGCGGTATTGACGTAGATTATTTTGTGCAGTATTGCTTTTGCAAATATGTTTTTTGCAGAAGAAAGCATTTTCCATTGTTCCCAAAGGCTTATAGAAAAAATACGAAAAAACTACCTGTCATAGAAACGCCCTTTTGTCCTATACTATTCTTGCAGCGGCGAACACGAAACACAGCGTGTGAGAAAAAGCAGCTGCTGAAAAATGAAAACAAACTTCTGGGATAAGTCGCTTATCCCAGACATGAAAAAGGAGAATGCACTATGAAGGGTGAATTTACGCAGAAGGGCAAGGAAGCTATGGAACGTTTTAAGATGGAATCTGCCAGCGAAGTTGGCGTAACTCTGAAGCAGGGTTACAACGGCGACCTGACTGCACGGGAAGCTGGATCCATCGGAGGGCAGATGGTGAAAAAGATTAGTCCAGAACAACAATATCAATTTGTAAGATCGGGCATAAAAAATGGCATGTCTTTATATCTTGTATATATTGTATGCGTTGGATTTTGATTAGCCACAGTAATCAATATACTAGAAAAGCGAACAGTTACTTATCTATAGTTTTGAGTAACTGTTCGCTTCACTGTTATGTTATCAGGTTTTACATATCAAGACTGACTAATCCCACATATTAAAGCACCTTTCTAATAATTGTCATTCAAAACTGTGTCAATTGCAGAATCAAGACTACAATTCTTCTTCTCCACCAGCTTGATGATGTTTGCAAGATCAGCAGAATCAATTTCACCGTACCAGTGCATCAGCAATGGTTTTTGAAATTTCTCTATGAATTTTACAGTTTCCTTTGCGTATTTAAATTTCTTGATTTTACGAGTATCAGTGTTTATGATTTTGGCATTACCGTTTTCATCTTACGACATCTTCCTCAATATATCTTTTTGATTTGTAGATTTTCATAAAATCACCCTCTATCCGTATTATACCAGAACAGTGCAGAAGAATCAAGTTCAACTGCACTGTTTGATAACTGTCAGATTTTCAGGATGTTGCATTTGATGAAATCTTTAATTTCATCAAAGACATCATCCAGTGTTCCAGATACTGAATAATCATTTAACTTGAAGTATGCATAGTACATATCATCAAAAATTGTTCCGAATTCTACGAGGTCATCTCCGATGATAAACCGCTTCAGCATTGTCTGATTACAGCAGTCGCTCTCTTCACAGTCATCCTGCTCTGCATCAGCATTTGCTAAACTGTGAAAACTCGGCAAACTGTTAGCTTCAGCCCAGTTTTGAATTTCAGTGTCATCCAATTTCTGAATCATCTGAAGCATTTTGATTTCCTCAGCAATATTCATTCTAATCTTATTTGCATCTGTCATAGTGATTACCTCCATGCAATATTGATATTCTTGTTATGAAGCACACCCTCTGTGTTTCCTTTAAATACATTATAGCATAGATATTGCTAAATGTCAAGCGTAAATAGCAATTTCGTTGATATAAAATTGCACAAACTTGCGAATTTCAAACGGTTGATCACACCCAATATTTGCGAACATCGGTAACATCGATCCTGCGGTACCCAAGATTTTCAAGATCGTAACCACACTTTTCGAGAAGAACTATAAAATCATCCAGTATACAATTGGCTAACTCTGAAAACTCTGCCCCACAATACTGTTCTATACAATCTTTTACCTGATTTATGTCACCACGATCAATAGTTACCAACTTTCCATCTTTCATCTTAATTATTTGATTTCTACACATTAAATTATGCATTAAAATCAGCCCCCTTTCTATCAAGATTATTCTCGTTTAAAGCGTAATAAAGTTCACACCATTTTACCGCTACTTCTTTTATCTCTTTTGGAGCGTTCCACCAGAAATTATGCATAAACCATGGTCTGTACTTTGTTGGAATGCACATGAGATTTTCAATATTACAGTTCATTTTATCATTGTCTAAATGTATTATCATGGATTTTGATGAAATCTCTCCATATTGACGCTCCCATACATATATAGATTTTCTTTTAATTCGTGCATCAATACCATGCCCAAAATCATTATTTATAACAATGTACGGAATTCCATGACGTATAATTTCATCTCCTATTTTATACTTTTTATTGGATTTAATCATAGGTGATACCAGATTTGAAAATGATTTATTTGTATAATGCGATCTAAATTCAGATTTCGATAGTCCTTTTGCCCATCGTGGTGATGTTTCAGTGGTAAATTTTCCGTTTCCGTTAGGAGATTTAATTTTGTTTGTGTAACACCAGCTTTTAACTTGTTGTACAGAAACATTGATATTAAATTGTGCATTTAATTTTTCTGTAAGATCCTTACGGCTCATATAAGGTCCATGCTCCTGCATATAAGATTTCTGAATATCTGTAAAGATCTCAAACCTTACAGGTTTAGGTACAACTGTATGTAATCCGTGCGATTGCATAAATGATAGTAATCCCTTTTTAGTACGAGTATCATTAAATTTTTGATTAAGTGCGTCTACAAGCTGTGCAGCTGTCATCTTAGAACAATGTGATTTTATGAATTCAACCTGCTGGTCAGTATAAGGTTTACCGCTCATGACCTATCATCCTTTCAATATTGGATTGTTTCAAATCACATTCATAGCATAGCTTCTCAGCTCTCAGAACTACATCTGCGTTATTAATCATCTGTTTTGCTAATGCTACGATTGTTTGAGATACCTCGTTTTCTTTCTGCTTTACATCAGTTGTAATTGATGCATCATTCGCAATCTGAATTCTTTGTCCAAGAATATCTTGTAACTCCATCAATGTCATCTTAAATACCTCCAGTAGATTCTATAATAAGATTATGCTACTATAATCTACTATGTATAACGATTGGTTTGACATGGAAAATTATTACATTACGCAGTTTTTGCATATAACTGAGTAATCATATACATTAGATTCATCTTTATATCTATACAACGCACCACTAGTGATCACAAAGACCTCAAACTGTAAGTTAAGTTATTCTATATGGATTAACACAAAAAAAAAATAACACCGAACAAGCTATCGGCTGCTTGTTCGGTGTTATTTCAAATAGGAGGTAAACTCAGACCTGCATGGAAACAGAATCGGTCTGATGGTGCGGATAACAGGATTTGAACCTGCACACCTTTCGGCAATAGAACCTAAATCTATCGTGTCTGCCAATTTCACCATATCCGCATATGACTATTTTTCGTAATAGTCGCACGAAAAGCTTTCTGCCGTTTGGCTATAGTCTTTCAATAGCGTAAGCAAGGTACTTTCAACTAAACCTAATGCACTACTTTTAATCTATAAGTAGTAGTGCTTTGTGCAGGGTTCCAGAATTGAACTGGATATACTTCACAATCGTCTGTGTTATCCGTTACACCATACCCTACTTGAATCTCAGTGGTACATGTACCACTCATCAAGTTTTGTGTCATTGACAAGACAGCTGGTGAACACGTTACTATGCGTTACCTGGTTCAGTTCTTATGTGATTTGGATACCATAATACATTTTCAGTTTTTTTTGGCTTAGCTGATAGAACTGAAAAGAATCACCATGATGGTCCGAATGACAGGGATCGAACCTGCGGCATCTTGCTCCCAAAGCAAGCACTCTACCAAACTGAGTTACATCCGGATTTGGTTTTGGTGCTCCGAACTGGAATCGAACCAATGACACGGGGATTTTCAGTCCCCTGCTCTACCTACTGAGCTATCGAAGCATTAATATCTGTCTTTCCAGAATGTCATCAATTTTCTCCTACTTTATCGGCTGGTAATTAGAAATTGAGAAAAGCACCATTTACAGCTGGTGTAGTGTGCAGGTCCTGCCCCTGCTGGCCGTTCTTCACAGGTTAAACGACCTATACCCTGTGAAGTGAATGCATATCATCTCGCTACGCTGACACTACTTGGTTGACGTTTAAGTCCGCCTCGCTGCATATCCCTGTTTATTTGTTTACGTTGGAACCACATTTGCTCTAAAACCAGCGTTCGTCTTTCCGAATGTCATCAATTGTTTTTCCGATTTTGTGCAGGTTCGTTAAAAATTGAGAAAAACCACTTATCCTGCTGGCTGGACTAGCTGGATTCGAACCAGCGGAATGACGGAGTCA
>NZ_KI260389.1:15698-144696 GCF_000468015.1 Ruminococcus callidus ATCC 27760
CGAACCAGCGGAATGACGGAGTCAAAGTCCGTTGTCTTACCACTTGACTATAGTCCAATCTCAATATCTCAACAATCAAATACTGTATTGTGTATATGCAACCGACCTTCGCCATACCAACTGTTTTACCGCACACATATTCATCCACTAGGGAGATAAGTCTGAGCGTTTGGGAGCTACCCTTAGCTTCTTATCCCAGCACATGCCAAATCCTATGCAAGTCTGGTTACTTGCAACTTTCACTCAGACCATTCAGAAAATTTTATTTCTTATAATTCCTTGCACATTGAGCTACTCGAACCAGAATCTCGTCTTATACCCTAGTTTCCTAGGTTCAGTGCAAGTGAAACTGTGTTTTGATATTTCCTAGGTTTGCATAAGTAATCAGCTTACACCTAACTAGGATTCCACTTGTAGTGTTTTACAAGTATCTATTTCCACAGCGACAAGATTCCGTGATTTTGTGTACAGTAATGTCAGCACATTTGTCACCAAGGGACTGTTTTCAATCCTCAACAATATGTCATCATACTGCCGATTATAGCAACGAGCTTATCAGTTAATATGCTATCTACTTGATTTACAGACAAATTCTCAGCAAGTTGGTTAAACTATCTGCACTGAGTTGCTACATACACACAATACAATATTCGATTGTCAAAATACTGTGTGGCACAAGGTCAGGGACTCGAACCCTGAATCCGTTACCGGACAACGGTTTTCAAGACCGCTCGACTACCAATTATCACAACCTTGCGTATTTAGAACTCTGATTCAGAATCGAACTGAATTGACTGCTAACCTGCTCAGAGTATATATTGAGAATTACCATTGTATGTCAAGCAAGACGGTTATGGTTGTAATTCTCAATATACGAAAGGATTTCACCATGAAATTGTACAATCAAGCACAATCACACAAGTGGTTTTGCAGGTGGGCAAGACCTGCTGGTGGGATATATAGGACTTGAACCTATAACCATCCGGTTATGAGCCGGGAGCTCTGACCAATTGAGCTAATATCCCTTATGCATGCCTTTATCGTGGCATGCTATGGAGTATACCATCTAGTACAATATGGTTTTCTTCAAACGTCCAACTTTCATGGATGGATCTGTACAATCCAGCGTCTATCCGATTCGTAATGATCCCGATATATAGATCATCCAAACCAAGATATTAGTTGATAGATTACGTATACGCAATTGTGTAAGGTCTCACCCTAACCTCTACCTTACCTATCAGAGTCCATTGCACCACTACTGATTCCCAATTACCCATTAGAACTTTGTTCTAACCGCTTGGATTTTAGCTGTTATTTAGATACTACATACTTAATTAAAACATCACGGCATACATCATTTCATTCGTTTCTTCTGTCATTTGTTTCAATTTATATGGCATATATAGCATCCATGCTGCCCTGTATTGTGTAGGCTTACTACAAGGTACCCAGACTTCGGCAATAGAGCATGATCTCAAACCTACGCTCATGGTGTGACTTATGGGACTTGAACCCATGACTCTCGCATTAAAAGTGTGATACTCTACCAACTGAGTTAAAGCCACAAATTATTCATATTAAATGAATAATAATAGATACATTAAGTATCTAATGGTCCGGATGACAGGACTCGAACCTGCGGCATCTTGTTCCCAAAACAAGCATTCTAACCAAACTGAATTACATCCGGATTTAAGTAATAACTAACCACTTTTATTACTAGTTATAGCCCATATAAACCATACTTCTAAATTTCTATAACTTCCCAAATGGTTGAGGTAGCTGGATTCGAACCAACGGAATGGCAGGATCAAAACCTGCTGGCTTACCACTTGCCGATACCTCAATATAATAAAGATAAGACTTATGAACTAAGAATTTCTTATCTTTAATGGCTCTTCCAATTGGACTCGAACCAATGACCGTGCGGTTAACAGCCGCATGCTCTACCGACTGAGCTATGGAAGATTATATTTGAGAATTTAGTTAAAACAGCTAAACGACATGAACGTATTCTCATATAGCCATTTTATCATTGATTAAATTAATAAACAATGATAGGAATTTCAACCAATAACAAATAGTTTGAAAGGATGCCATCAATGGCTGGCGGAGAGCCAGGGACTCGAACCCTGAATTCATTTCTGAACAATGGTTTTCAAGACCATCTGACTACCAATTATCACAACTCTCCATACTACCTTGAGTATATTTTAATCAGTCTAAAAGACTTGCCTTCATTAATCATAAAACAGAGAATTTCTTACAGAAGAAGTAACTGATTAATCTGCATCAAGGTTTTGGAGCACCATAAGAGAATCGAACTCTCATTCCAAGATTGGAAGTCTTGTGTATTATCCATTATACGAATGGTGCTTATATTCACTAGATAAGATCTACAAAATCTATTCTGCAGCATAGATTCGATTATCAATCTTATCTAGAGCCAAGTTTTCTTGGGCGAGATGAACTTGGTAACTCAGGTATTAATCGAAATTCGAATTCAATATACATTTACTAATTCATTCCTTTCTACAGATTTCACAATAAACTCGTTAAAGAAATTTTATTGACTCCTTAATTTCTAAAAGAATTTATTAATGGTGCAGACAACAGGATTCGAACCTGCACTCTTTCAGGCTTGATGGTGCTTTACCGTTAAGCTACATGTGATTAACATCATGATATGGTTTCGATCCATATATCTTCCTGTCGGACCTGTGCTTTCACCCGTTAAGCTATGTCCGCATATGACTACTTTTCGTCGTAGTCCCAACGGAAAGTTTTCTGTCGTTTTGTTATAGTCTTTCAATAACGTAAACAAGGTACTTTCAATCTACCTAAATGGTGAGTGAAGTAGGAATCGAACCTACGATGTTTCTAATGTAACAGATTTACAGTCTGCCGACTTCGCCAACTGGTCACATTCACCCATTTGGTGCTACTAGCCAGACTCGAACTGGCACGGGTTGCCCCATCGGTTTTTAAGACCGAAGCGTGCTGCCTATTTCGCCATAGTAGCATTTGCAATTTCTTATTTTCTGCTCTACTATATATAACGAGTGGAAAAACTTAAATTGCACTTGATGATTCAGAAGTTCATTCAATGAACTCTCTAAATTCTGAATTGTACTTATCAATTATGCGTGCTACAGTAGATCGGCATACCTGAAACTTTGTTGAAATCTGTTTCTGTGTCACCTTGTCTCCGTTTGCAACTGCATAATAATAAACTCTCATGATTTCTCTATCTCGTCTATTTCTAATAGTACGTAGAAACGTATCGATGAGATCCTTAGTTAATTTCCTGTAGTCATCTGGGTCTGATTCAATCTTTTCAATAAGTGTAATTGAATCAGATGTACCGCCGATTGTCCTATCAAGTGAGTCTACATTTGATATTAGGTTAATTAGCTTTTCATTGTTCGACAAAAATACTGTTCTTGGTATTCGTATTAAGTTACATTTATCTCTTGCATACTGACGCATATATCCACTTATGTAATGTGTAGCATACGTAGAAAACGCAATTCCCTTGGATTCATCATATTGTAGAGCGGCTTTCCAAAGTGCCAGCATTCCTTGCTGCATGATATCTTCTGTATCTGATATGCTACGGTGCTTTATGTACTTATTATAGCAGAATTTTACGAGATTCTGATTATCTTGAAATAGTTGATTTGGTGTCATATAAGCACATCCTTACGTATCAGACTTGGTGCCGAAAGCTGGATTTGAACCAACAACATCCCATTACGGGTGCTTTATCCAGTTAAGCTATTTCGACTGGTCTACCGCCAACCCACAGACGGTAGTACTCTCCTCATTGGAGATTCCCTACACACATTTAACATCGAAATTACGATGTTGGATGAATCAGTGTCGTTTTCATCCTCTATTATATATAACGATGATTGTCAAGTTTAGTTTGACACACGTCTGATTTTTACCTTGACTGCATTACTATAAGATCTGGAATCCTGCTCTTCTGAAATTATACTACGAATTTCATGTAATTCCCGATACAGAGCATCTAGTGTTGGCTGAAACTGTACTTTGAGAGCATCCAGCTTTTCATCGTATTGAGTTTCAATTCTATCTATAAGTGCTAGCAAATCTTTTTCGTACTCTTTGTTAGCAGCAGCATCTGCCAGTTCTGCTTCTTCTCTTGTTTCAAAGAATTTATCAATGATATTATCAGATTTCCAAAGTCGAACTTCTTTAATCATTATTATACCTACTTTCTGTCATCGTCTGCGACGTTTCATTCTTGAATCGGCACTTTTCTGTTTATCTGAAAATGCGTTTTGAGCTGCTTTTATCATTTTGTCTAAGTCTGACATTGTTTTTGACTGTGACTTCTGACGCGATGACATCGGATTTATAGTTTTCGGCAGCATCATAAGTTCCAGTTTATTTAGCTTTGTATTCATCACACACTTAGCTTTATATGTCGTTCCGATTGAAACCACATCTTCAACTGCTCGAACATATCCGCTGGACAATTTTGAAATATGGATAAACTGCGTTTCATTCTCTCCTTCTACGGATACAATTGCACCCTTATCCATGATCTTTGCAACTGTTACATTGTAGCAGTTTCCTAATTTAAGCATTTATTCAATCCCTCCGGAATTACAGTGATTACAATATTATCGTGATGCTTAGATATACAAGGTTTTACACCTGCAAGGATAATCTGTACAGCGTCCTGACTGTAGATATAATCAAATACATTTGCCACTTTTGAATCATCAAGATGATCTAACATATCATCAATCATAAGCATATGCAGTTTTGTATTTGACTGCTCTATAATACCCAGTAGCATCGCAAATGTAAATAAGCACTTCTCACCGCTAGACAGTAAATCATACTGTACATATGTACCAGAGCGGATAACACCAAAGCTAAAACTATTTGCTTTCTCCGTGATATAAAATGCGGCACTAGTATCAATATCATGGTACAGCCCTTGCAGGTGTTTTGTGATGCATTCTGCGAATGCTGTAAACGGTGTAGTGGTTAATTCAGACTGCATTCCATTGACATCTGTTAATTTTACAAGTTTCTTCAGAATGTCAATTTCCTGCTCAGTTTGATATTTTTCTGTGGTGATCTTATCAATTGTAGAATCATACAGCCGATTTGCTGTAAGCTTTGCAATCAAATCAGAATTATGCCTCATTTGGTTGTTCAACTCATCAATTGTAGATTCAATCGTACCAAGCACACCAACCGCAGCTTCTGATATATGTATATCGCCAATTTGTGCGACAAGCATATCATGTGTATTAGATAGCTTATCTGCATCTGTCAGTTCAGCATTCAATTTTCTACAAGTGCTTGCAGTAGAATTTCGCTCAGCTTGAATCTTTGGAATAACATTATCCAAGTTACTGATCTGATCTGCAATGTCATTCAACTGTGATTTATAGCTACCAACTTGCTGCTGAATAGCATCACATATAGTTTTTGTGTATGGGCATGTACCATTGCCAAATACAAATTCATTCATTGCATTTTGTTTTTCGATTAAGTTCATGCGATCCAGAGTTAACCTGGTTAGCTGATTATCATAGTCTTTGATCTTATTAGTCATATCATCAATGTCAGAACTCATATCTTCTTTTGATCTGCCATCTAGAATCTGATTAATTTTTACATCTACAGATTTCAGTTCAGCAATCAGCTTAGACTTTGATTTTATTTCTGTCACAGACCGCATAAGAGCGTCACGCTGCTTTTGCAACTCAAAATTTCGCTGTTTCAGATCTTCAATTGAAATAGAGTTATCACAGTCTGAGTACATAACCATGCTTTGAATTGTACTCTGAATTCTGGAAAGTTCACCTTTTTTGAATGATGCCTGTTCTTTCAGGTATACATTCAGGTCACGAACCATCTGAATGCTTGCTCCAGAAAGCGTATTTGCGTATGCTTCAATTTCATCCAGATAGCTATTAGATTCTGTAGTAAGTTCCATACCTACAACAGCATTATGCAGACGCTCGTACCAATCGATAGCTGTATCTGCATCAGGTAGGAAATTAATAAACCAGTCTTTTAGTTTATTTGCAGTCATACCTGCAAATTCTGAGAAATTCAAAATCGGTAATTCAATGCTACCAAGCAGATCTGACGTATCATCTACTGACGATTCTGTCACAATATCTCTGCCTTTACGCTGCCAGGATCTCATAATTGTTGTATCATCGTCCAGTGTCAATTCTACAACCATTTTAGAGCAATTTGCATGACGGAATATACCCTCTTTGGTCTTATTATAACCCGGAATATGTCCAAGCAATGCAAGCTGAATTGCTTGCAATACAGTTGACTTACCTGCTCCGTTTTCTCCATAGAAGTATGTAGCATTTGATAGCTGATATGTCTTATCTTCTACATTGTGCATACCATGAATATGAACTGACTTAATCCTCATCATTTACCTCCTGATCTGTAACCAATTCAAACCGATATCGCTGTTTTATATCTGGGTACCTATCGTGATCCACCTCTGACAGAAACATATCAAGAGGTCTTGCATATGTACCGCTCTCACAGTTATATATAACGAGCGGTTCTGATGATTCAGAATGATTTGCTACAGTGATAATCTTAACAAGACCGCCTTTGAAGTGTCTCCATGTCTGACCTGAGCATACTTTTCGAGCCATACGCTTTAGTGTATCAATCATAAATTGTAATCCTTCGATTAAATCATACAGTTCAGAATCTCCACCAAACTGAATGGATACACCAGTATAATCATCTTGAAAAGCTCGAAGTAAGTTAGCTACGTTAGTTTCAGATACCACATATTCCCCTAGGTCTTTATCAAATATGCCTGACGCTCTAATCAGCTGTGATAGTCTAGCAGGATGCAGTGTTGGTACGATTCGCATACCTGTGCTTCCATCATCATCTAACTCTATTACAGTTCTACACCCATGTCCGGAATCTCCGCCTCTTGGACCGGTTGTACCAGCTACAAAATACATAATTCCTGCACCTTGGATTTCCTCCTCTTCTATAGGTACCTTGATGTCATCTATATATTTATGACTCATATTTATACCTCCATGGTATGATTATAATTTGATTGTTTTCGATCCAACCTGGAGCAGGTCCAATTTTGGAATTTTCACGCCTTGGACATTCTGCACCATTTGTGCATAGTAAGAATCTTTTAATTCAGACGCAATTGCACGTCTACGTAGTTTCATTGCAACATATGGAGTAGATCCGATACCGCCAAATGGATCATATACGATATCATTAGGATTTGTCCACAGTTCAATGCAACGTCTGATAACCTCCAACTGTAGAGGTGCAATGTGCCGTTCATCTTTTTCATCACGTGCAGATTCACGCTGCAATGTGTCAGACTGGTTAATATCCATCCATACAGGTGACGCATACTGCTGCCATACATCGCATGGAAATGTTCTATCTGTGTGTGTAACTGCCTCTGGATTGTCACCTGGTTTACGCATCGTGATAATGTAGTCAGGTAGCCCCTGCCGATTCATGGTGCTATCTTTCTTAATCTGTTTCCACAATAGACCGATTGCTTTTGTTCTCTGCATTTCTGTAACGGGATTCTTCCAGATAGTCACCTTGCTATGATAGATGAATCCGCAATCTTCAAAAATTTTACGAACCAAAGACGGAAAGTCCTTTAATCCGATAACACCATCACGTTCTTTCATCATAGGAATATCCATACAATGAAATGAAAGTAGTCTACCAGGCATTGTAACGCGATATAAATCAGCTGCTAGATATTTGAAGTGCTCATAGAACTCTTCGTCAGAATGGCTGTTACCCATATCTCTGTCGCTGTTTGAGTAAGTATACAAGCTGGAGAACGGCGGAGAAAAGATTGTATAATGAATGCTGTTATCTGGAATGCCCTTGATGATTTCACAGCTATCTCCGTGATATAGGACATATTTGTCGGTAACTACTTGATTATTGACGTTCATTGCATTTCCCTCCAATTTGGCAGAACCATTTCAATGCTAGGTTGGTACGGCGTAGAAATTCTGCATGTTTTCTGCAATTCATTCTTTGTAATTTCTTTTGTAAGTGCAACCATATTGGCTTTCATAATCTCATCTTTTTTCTGTTTTGCAGTGATGCTTTCCAACACACACCCTTCTTTTTCAGAAATGATGATGTATACGTCTACTGGATATGTTTGTCCAAATCTCCAGCAGCGTCTTACTGCCTGATAGTATGCCTCATAACTATCCGAAAGCCCGACGAAAATCACCTTATGACATACTTGCCAATTCAACCCCATGCCACCAATGCTAGGCTTTGTAATAAGACATTTCAGATCACCGTTCGCAAAATCTAGCATCGACTTTGTTTTATATTCAGCGGCATCTGAACCCTTTACTTCCACTGCATCGTAAATGAGCGATTCTAGCTTAGTGCTTTCATCATTAAGATCACACCATACTATCCAAGTATCATCTGAGTTATTCACGAGATCTGCCGCAGCACTGCATCTTACATCTAGACTATCTCGTCTAGCTTGTCTGCGTTCTGACAGTGTAAGTGACTTGTTTGTTGGTCTTACCCCATCTGCAATGATTTGATGTACTCGCAGAGCAGGTAAATCAAATCCCTGTTCTGTATATCCGAGATCTGCTGGATTTGATATAAACGCACACCATGATGCCATCCATTTCCAGAATAGTGATTCAGCATGACCTTTCAATCTCCACTTTGAAGTTTCTCCACCGTCATGAACAAAGAACATGGATAGCATTTCAGATCTTGTCATAACTCCTAAGAATTCGGAATGATTTCCAAGTTCCATATAGTCATTCGGTGACGGAGTAGCTGTGCATGCAAGCTTATATGGTGTATGCAGAAATCTAGATATAATGTCATTTCTGATTTTTCCAGTAAATGATTTCAGTATACTGGATTCATCCAGTACAATCCCAGTAAATTCATTGGAAACAAAATGATCCAGCTTTTCGTAGTTTGTAATGCTGATAGCAGTTGTTTGAGATTGTTCATTTACAACTGTTACATCAATCCCAAACTTTTCACCCTCACGAGCTGTCTGTGACGCTACGGCTAGAGGTGCAAGTATAAGGACCTTACCGCCAGTATGTTTTGCCACCTGATGTGCCCATTCAAGCTGAATGAATGATTTTCCGAGTCCACAATCTGCAAAAATAGCGGCTTTACCTTTACACAAAGCCCACCGGACAATATCTTTTTGATAGTCAAATAGATTTGGATTCAGCTCAGATGTATTTACATCAAATCCAGTACTTTTTACGGAAAGCTGTTTAGATTCAATAAATTCTTCGTAAGTCAAGTATTATCACCTCCAAATCTCAACTGATTTAATTTCTTTTGTGTATATGTGATACTTTCGCATAGAATATCTAACCCATTCACAATATCATCTAGTTCCGCCTGTATAGATGATACTGATGTATTAATTACAATGCTATCGCAAGCTCCGTCATATCCAAGGAGAAAATTTGGGGTGATTTGAAAATAATCGCATATACGATATATCTGTGTACATGTCGGAGAATTTTTACCTGCCAGCCAGCCACGAATCGATGTTTCAGATATACCAGAATCCTCCGAAAATTTACGTACACTTGTGTGTTTATACGCTAGAAGAACTTCCAGTGTTTCCGGAAATCGCATATGCATTTTTGGAAGTTGGGAATCCAGATCATACTTGTCTATGAGATATTTTTCTTTTTCAATACAACTGTACTTATCCGAGCAGTATGTGGATAGTTCACAGTCTTTACATCGATTTGCGATGAATCTACATGCATCCTCTCGATTTAATGATTTTTCATTTATGTACTTACCAATCATCCACGAAACCTCATATCGACTTGTGCAGCGAGTTTCTGCTGTGCTTCCTTTTTACGATTTGATGCAATCTGTTGCTTGTAGATACTGTATTTTCCACATACACTATGGCATCCAACATGCCGATCTGTGCAGCCTTTACATGGTACATATGTGCCCATTAGATATCGCCTTCCTTTCTATGCAAAGACTTGTACGGGTCAAATCCATCTGGGTATCGAGCTTTTAGCTTTTCAATATTTGTAGTGGCAACATCTGCCATGTCAAGATGTAACGCTTCGCAAGCCTCTGCAATCATCCACAGACAATCTCCAAGTTCCTTCTTGATATGATTCACATCGAATTCATGACCTTGATATGACTTTTGCAGGATACCTGCAACCTCTCCAGCTTCACTTGTAAGGCCAAATACTGCATGACACAGCATGTCATTCCTCAGATTGTATGGGATGCTGCAGGTTCTCATAGCTCGCTCCTGATAAATCTTAAATGTGTCGATTCGCTCCATTTTTATAACCTCCAATGTTTTTATCTAAGATGCTTTTGGCAGAATTGCAATTAGCAAGCATGCAAGATGCGAATTCAGCCATTTTGTTTAAGGAATTGACTGACAGCTTATGTAGCTCTAAAACTTCAGATTGAATACCGTTGTATGGAGTCATTGTTTTCTCTAAAGCCTTGAATCTACGTAAAGCAGTTACAATCAGTTCTATAGATTCCTGTTCAGTCACTGGAATCACCTCCGTCTATATTATATAACGATGAAAATTTTTGAGGCTCTACATAATTTCCAGTTACTATAGAGCTTTGATCTTCCACAGCATTACCTGAATGACGACGTTTTAGCCACGCTTCTTCCTCTTCAGGCATATAGCCTTCTGCTTTGATAAACTTACTCATTTCAAAAGCTTGATAATCATTCCACCACATATCACATCATCCTTTCGCAGAAATTATAGTTCAGATATATAATTCTGTATTGACGCTCCGCAATTTGAGCAAAATCGATCGGAAATTGAATGTCCTACTTTCCAACAATTTGATCATTTGAACATACAACTATTAAGCCAGTCCCAATATGCCGAACCATCTATATCGTAAATGTTCCCAATGACTTTATATGTATAGTCATCGTCTGTAAGCGAACTCATGAATGTCTCCTCACCAGATATGATATCTTCTATGTAAAATTCCCCGGAACTATATGCTACATAGCCTATATGTGTTAAATCTGAATTAGTTGCATATGTATACTGAATAATATCACCCTCGAAGATTTTAGTGCCATTAGAGTCATTAACGTCTGTATACTGCCCTACAGTTTCAGGGTTAACTTCAAAACACTCAAATCCTATACGACCCTTGTAATTATGCTGAGTGAGATCGAGTTTCCCAGTAAAAATATAGTGACGACCTAGATTGAGATGTACATATGAACCTTCAATCCATTCATCATTGCCTTCAATCAATTCATCATTGTCTGTTCGTTTTGCTCTGAATAATAGATCTCTCATGTTTACACACACCTTAATAATTCAGGATTGTCATAGACGTTGCCGATAACGTCTATATATTTAAAATCATTATCATACAGAAAATATACTTTATTTTTCATTTCACTGTACAGCATAAATGTAGAATGCTCCTCATACCAGCGAACTACAGCCGTGCTATGATCAGTTATATTTTCTATAATGTCCCCCTCAAAAATCTTTTTACTGTTTCTGTCAAACAATCCTGTAAACTGTCCAACTGTTTCAGGAATAACAGAATAGATCATACAGTTTCCCTTTCCTGTTTCTGCATCATATGATGGTATAAAAATATAAGACTGTAAAACCCCACTAAACAGGTGAGGATGGTTACAATAGTATCCCTCAATCCATTCCTTTGTCCTATAACTCTTACCTCTAAATAAAATTTCTCTCATGATAATCCTCCAGTATTACAACTTATTATGCTTATTACTCTTTTCTATCATTGCTTTTATAACAAACACAATAATCAGTGGAAGAATAGTTCCTATCACACCTACCACGAGTGGATAAAGTAACCAAATCCAACTCCATTTGATTACACCACATAGCTTTAGTATGACAAACACCACACCAATTACAGTAAGTAATCCAATTCCTTTGGGCTTTTTAGAATTATAATCATTTGTACTCATATAACAGACACTATCCTCTTTTTTAAGTTTAGTTTTAATCATTGATGCTGCATTCCAAAAGTTCTGGATTATCGTAAATATTGCCGATGACTGTCAGTCCAAAATCAAGACACTGATCATTTAAGCTTTCCGTATCATCTATATCACTACCAGAAATCAGCTCACACCAATATGTACCGTTATCAAATTTAATATAAGACGTATGTAGGAAATTCTTATTCTGTGTAGCCTCGATAATATCTCCTTCAAAGATTCTAGTATGATTACCATCTAAGACATTTGTATACTGACCAATTGATTCTGGATAAACTTCATACATTTCTGAGCCTGAAATACCTATGGTCTCAGCACATCTTTCAGTCTCAAACGTACTGATAATATAGCAATGAAGATCGGGCGTTTCTTTTCTTAGTGGGAATCCTACAACCCATTGTCCATTATCAATCCGTTTTCCTCTAAATAGGATTTCGTGATCCATTGGATTGTATATTGGATTGTATATATGTGAAGTATCAAGACACTGTTTCTGATTTTCAGCAATGTCTATAATTGTTTCTGAGCTTTCAGCAATTTTGTAATCTAAAGTAAAAGCGTTATTAAGTATACCTTTTTTGATGCGATTTACATGAAGGAATAGTTCAGAATATAATCCATATAGTCTTTTGTATGCAAGACGTTTTGCTTTTTCAAATGCAATTCTTTTTGCGGACGCAATGTCGCTTAAATCTCCAGGTTTTAAGCGTGCCTCTCCAATATATGGCTCGTTCAGTATAAGAAAACGTTTGAGTCGGTTCTCTAAGGATTTTGGATGAATTCCTCCCAGCGAAAATGACATACTTAGAATTTTCTGCATTTCTTTTACCTGCTCTGTATAGATATTCTTAAAACGTAGCAAGCAAATAACTGAGCCCTTAGTTATGTTGAATTTTGGTGTGTCAAACTTTAGTTTTCCCATAGTGTATATTACCTCCTTTGCCAGATAACATCTTTGTAATCACTTGGGCACTCTTCGTATATATACTTTGCATGCCCAAAGCTGATAGTATTTATAAGTCGAATAATCTTATTACCATCTATGCATTCACCATATCTATTAAAGTCGTGTTCTGACTCATCGAATACCTCAGATACCGTTCCTACATCATATCCACCATCCTCATATACCATTAGGTATTCATCTGAGTTTGGCTGTCGAATAATAACAAACCATTGATCATCACTCGTTTTACCGAACCAGCCATTTTGTGGTTCTGGCATTTGAGCGCGTAATAAAGATTCATCGACTGCGGATGGTACAAGCCGAGGATTATCAAATACATTGCCAATAATCTCTACATCTTTTCCATTGATGTTTGACATGAAGTCAACCACGAATGTAGATGCCTTCACGACAAAACCACCATCCTCATATGTTACGACACCATATTCATCGTTTTCAGTAAGGATGTCTACAATGTCACCTTCATATATATTAGTACCATTTACATCAGTTAATCCTGTATATTGTCCTATCGATTCTTCATGAACTGGGTATGCAAAAGATGATTTTTGACTAATTATGGCATGTATATTTGGTGCATACTCATCTTTCAAAACTAACATTCCTTCTACCCAGAAACCATTTAGTGATTTCCCTCTGTATGGCCGAATTGTCATATTAATCTACCTCCCTAAAATTTTGATACTCTTTTGTTTCTCAATTCGTATGCGAAAGCATATGCAAGTGGTTCTACTCGCTCTTCCCATTTACTTTCACGTATATCATCAGGCATTCTTGCGAATGCAACAATAATTGTTTCAGATTTTGGTACTAGCGTACTGTCATTGTAGTGGCTATATCTGTTTTCGTGTACGATTTCAGCAAATTCTCTAAAAGGCATTCTAATTTGATTTAGACAATCCTGGACTGAGTGGTTAAAACTTAAACCAATTCGTTCAAACTTTTTGATATTGTCTACAGAACCAGAAAACTGCTTCGATACTAAGTATAACGATGCAAGTGCATCTTGAATGTCATCTTTCATGTATCTAGAATATATGTGCAACTCATAGTACAATGTATCTGCTATTTCATACTTGTAAATTCTATCCGTTGTTTCTACCCAATCTTCAATGTTTCTTATCATGTCACTTACCTCTGTTGCGAAGATTGAAATCGGAAATCAATTCATTCCACTCTCGATACGCTTTGTTATATGCATCACTATGTATTTCACCAACACTCTGTACATAGAAATGTATACAACTTAACTCGCATGCAACACCTGAATCAACAAAATCATATTTAATACTTGGACCGTGTCCACAATATGGACACTTGCACAAATTGATTTTCGATTTGAAAAAGATGCTGGATTTCTGAAAAATAATCTCATAGATAATATCATCATGATAGTTACCTGCTCTATCTCGGATAGCATCTGTAAGCACAAATTTCTTACCGCCATACTTGTCACAGAATTTGTCATAGTGACGTTCGACTGGATTACCACTTACCATTCTCCAGGAAATTCTATGAACATTGTACTCTTTAATAATCTTCTTCATTTCCCTACGGACATCTAATCCGATGATCTTATTCCCTCTATCAAACGAAAATAAACCAAAGCAGCTTGCACATGATGTGTACCAGTCCATCATATATGTAAAATAACCGATCAGATTATCACCGTCCACAATTGCATATTGTACTGTGCAATTATCTTCACTGTCATCATCAATATTTGGGATAGAATCCCCTAGCCATCCAGAGTAGTACATCATATCATTTGTGTACTTATACTCTAACATTTTCCTTTTGATTTCGTCATTATACAGGACTGCTGGAACTAACATTGTTTATCACTCCTAATCAGATATATTCCTCGCAAATTCTCACAATATGCTCGCATAATTCAACTGGGATTACAGAGCGTTCTTTGCTTCCTCTTAGTCCTTGTGTTCCAGTTTTTGAACCTCGTGGAGCAGGTACATGACAAGGATCACCATTTTTACACATAGGCTTAAATCGGGGATTAGGATGATTTGTCCAAATATCAGTATGTTTCATCCGTGTATCACCATACTGACAGTATGTAACTGTGTACCTTGGAATCCCATGCATCCATGTCATTTTACGCATACCACCTCTAGGATTCTCAATGAAATAGAACTTAGGATTTAATTCACGAATTAGTTTTATGACATTCTGATCTACAGCGTCACAGAATTTTGCATAATCACTTACTGCGTCAAGATTCCCAGTTTTTGCATTTTTTCGACGATGATGACTAATTGCTGCGATAGAAAATGTAGTACAATCTGGACTTGCCCAGATCACATCTGGTGTTCCATTACAAAGTAAAATAATATCATCCTTTGTCAACTTCCCAATATCAGCATATAAGTTGATATTTTTAAAGTTTTTATCCCACTCAACTGAGTATACTTTATGTCCCGATTTCTCAAATGCTTTCCCGATTGATCGTGTTCCGGCAAATAACTCTAGCACTTTCATAATTCACATCACTCCTAAAATAGCTTCTTCTGAGCAGGTTGTCCATGCTCTTTTTTAGTCACTCTTCTTTATATCAATCATTTTCGCTTTACATCGTCTGCACTGGAATATAGCATACTCAAATGGTGTGCCGTCAAAACAAGTAAATTCATAACTGCAATTGCTGCATATGTAATTACGTCCTGTACAGTTACCATGATTCCCGTTTGGTATTTCTAGTCAGCCGTTTGGCTCTGCATCAACAGGCGGTTCTGCATCAGCCACGCCCTGCATTGCCTGCTCCATCTTCTGCCGCAGATAATATCGCATATCTTCTCTGATTGCCTTTGTTGCAACGATATGCTTTACGTCTGATGCAACCTCAGTCATCATGCTGTCCACGATTTTCTTTGCAATCAGCTGTTCGATATTTTCAGTCAGATACCGCTTGATTTTTTCCATATCAACGTGTCTGTAAACATCTTCGATAACATCATCCGGCAGTATAAACTTTTTGAACTGCACAGTGTTATACCGTCCGATGTCATGGATAACAGCATTCTCCACTGCTTCTACGATTCTTTCTTCAAATGTCATAATTATCGCTCCTTTGTTTTACTTTGCAATTTGTACTTCACCTTTTATGTCAATACGAATAATGTCTTTTACTCGGTAAATTGTGATATTATTTTTTGTAAGCTTATCAGCAATCCCACTTTGGATTGTTTGAATAGCCTGCTCCATCCATTTCATAACATCTGTTTTCATGTTTAACACACACTCACTTTCATATAGTTCTGATGGGTTTGACCACGCTACTGCTTTCTGGTTAGTATCAGCTATTTTATAGCATGTATCACCAGATATATAGTATCGAAGTCTCTTTTGCTTGTATAGTGTCATCAGTGTGTCTACACCATCTATTACTTTATATCTTGCGCCTACTTCAAATTCCATCTGTGTATCCTGCTTAAATTGATCACAAGGCGATAGACTTAGGCATTCAGCAAAAATAGAATCAGCATCACTACTACTAAAAGTGTCAAACCAGTACTCATTATCACATCCACCAGGCATTACTTCGTAAATATAACGTATTCTACCACACACTTCATATTTATCTGTAACCTCAATCACACTGCCCTTGTCTATGCCGCTAGTCACTTGATACTTTTGACCTACTTCAATCCTCATTATTATCACCATTGAATTTCTCACGAAGATACTTTTCTCCATAGTGTTCTATACATTCATCACTATTATATTTACCATGAAGTTTTATCCATCCTTCTTCGGCGACCATAGATTCAAGATCTTCTCTGCTCATGCAGTCAGCTATCAGAAATCCATCAGATGAACAACCATAACCACACTGATCACATTTTAACGTAGTTGAATACTCAAACATTTATCTCACCTCTTTAGTATTAGTAATCTGAAATGTAGACAACATTCTCCATGTTAACTGCACTCACGTTCAAACAAACATCTTTAATTTCATGACTTCCGTCCTTTAATGTATCATTTGATTTGAACATGATACGAACATCAGCTTCATTAAAAGCCTTATATTCTTGTAAATACTTAATTAGCTCATTCACTTTCATTAAAATCTATCTCCAATGTCATTACATCGCTGGGATAATACATACAAGCGATTCGCCAGTCGAACCATTAGTAATCATAAATGTATTTGAACATTCCCATCCTGTAGCGCCATCTAACGGATCAGAATCTATGTCAATGATTCGTACTTCAGTATTTCTATCAAATCTCTGTAACTGTTCAATAAGTTCTTTTACTTTCATTATGGATAACGTCCTCCTCATTAAAAATTTGTTTCATAGTGCCTATGTGCAACCTCTAATGCTTCCTGAAGCGGTCTTGAATCAACTAGGCGATGTCTGTTATAACATTTACCTGATTCTAGTCTTTTATCCTCCATAGTATCCTGAGATGTACAGTGTCACAATAGCATTGAGTACATTTGTATACTGTTCATGAAATTCAACAAGTATCTCGTATCTAAGATGATCGTTTATTTCGTACACATAATACTCTTGTGAAAACATCTTCCAGTCTCGAAAATTTGTAATCATATGAAAATTCTCCTTAGTTTATTTATGATCGCAATGACGATTCATCAGGTTTACGTGTTTCATAGGAGTATGATACCATTGTCTCCATTATAAATGTCTTTCCACACTCATTACATTCTAGTTCATGATCTCCTTCTTCATATAGCTCTGGGAAGTCCTCATACCCATACTTAGTATCTAACGCATTACCACAATATGGACAAATGATATAGCTATTTGAGAATGTATCAATGTCACTTTCTTTATTTTTTTTATTTTCTGCTGCATTTCTGCTAGGTCTTTCTTCTGCTTACAAGTGTAGCAAATATCTTCCCATGAAAACATAAACCTAGATTTACCACATATCTTACAAATCTTTCCCATAAGTTACCACTCCTTCGAGCATATTGGACAAACATGATAACCTTCAGGAATCTCTGCACCGCAGCTTACGCAAGTATTTGTATTTAAGTGTATAGGTGCTGTTTTGTGATTATCTATGATAGATCTCATAGCTTCTTGAATCTCTTTGTATTCAGACCAGATGCTTGTTTTGAAAGTGATTTCATATTCATTCCTGTTAATTTTTGAAACAAATTCAGTCATTATTTATCTTCCACCTTCATATCCATCTTTGCACCACAGTTCGGACAGAATCGATGTGAAATTATATATCCGATTTCTCCACAATTTGAGCATTTGAAACTATAACTTGTACGAAAAGCCCAATGTGCATGGACTATAGGTCTATGTTCAAGTTCTGATACTCGTTTGTTCCAAGCTTCCGTTACTTGTGATTCACACAGTTCACGCTCATTGTGTTGATTCTTGTCCAGATTGATTCCAACAACCGGACTTCTTGCATGACATTTCATACATCTTACTGTAACAGAGCAATGTCTTTTACTGTAGTTGAAAGTACGCTTGCTTTCAATCTTTAGTTTTGTGCTACCGCAAAACGGACAAGGTTTTAATTTCTTATCCATATTTCTTCATCTCCTATAATAGTGCTAACTTCATCCTTAGAAATAGATTATCGGCTTGCAATGAAACATTGTCTGCACATCTTTTACATAAATCATACTCATAAAACAGTGCATCAATTTGCCATTCAGAACTTCTTACTACTCCTCTATCAAGTACCGTTTCTTCAATTCCAAAGGGATTTCTCTTTTTGACATATGGAATTGGTTTTCCGCATTTATCACATACAACACAAGTCATTATTCTCCTATCTCCATGTTCCAACAGTCAACACAACTTGACACTATATTGCATTGTTTAGGACAGATGCCACCATAAATAAGACTTCTACAAACTTTAGGTATTTTATCTCTATCCATCTGTGGTGCATTTGGAAGTTTCGTGAGAAAATCCAAAGCGTACGTCTTTACAGGGTTTTCTTGAACCCAATTGTCAACAAGTTCATCAACATTATCAGGAAACTCACTTGGTGTACATTGTGAAAAACCCTTAATAAATAAAGGGCAACCATTGCACTCCTCGTGGTTTCTGCACATGCGATTTAAGTCCTTGATGCTACTCATTTGCACTCATCCTTTCTAATTCAAATCATTTATCTTCAGGAATAGGTTGATTCCAACAATCCTTGCACGTGTATTCTAAGCAAGACTTGTCCATAGCTTCAGGATATATCAACCTAATACATGGCATTGGACATCCAGACGGATCTTTTGGAGCTTTCGGAAACTTCTCGAAGAAGTCCATAGCATATGTCTTTACAGGATGCTCTGATACCCACTTGTCAACAATTTCATCAGCGTTGTCATAGAACTTATTAGGCGAAGCACAACCTGCTTCACTCATTGGGCAATAAATACAAGCGTCATAAGCTTTACACATTCTCTTTAAGTCTTTAAGTCTTGCCATTAGTATAACCTCCATATATAAAAAGATAGTAGGAATGACTTTGAATCATCCCTACTATCTATAACGATTGATTTTTACTAACTTGTATGACTGATAGATGACTATCTATTTACAAGTTGCTAGTTATATATCAAATCATGTCTAGAATTGCTGTAATGCTTGACGTACATCAATACAAATGCTAATTGCTTCTGGATCTGGCTGATACAACCTGATGACATCACAACTGAGGTATTTCTGCATTCTACCACCATACAATATTGCATCCTTTGTTACGGTGTTTGCTTCAAAATAATCAAGTTCTGCGTCAGCATCTATATATCCATCACTGAGCAATTGCCATCCGTCATCTGCATCATATCCAAACAAACGAATATCTCCGTACAGAACATATTGCTTCACAAACATTTCAACTGTCACTGTTTGCACCTCCTAAAGTTTTCAGAAGTAGCCCCAGTATAACCAAGGCTTTCTTTTATAGTGACTTTCAATTTCATATACAATCGCAGTATTGACCTGCTCTTGACAAGATGTACCTGATGTATCATACCAATCATCACCTAAAAGATATCTGCACAACTCATTTAGTGCAACTTGAGCTTTCATAGGTGGTGCAAAAATCCCGTAGTCTCCAGGTTCGCACAGACTTAATATGTGTTCTTTGTCTACTTTATGTCGCATAGTGACATCTCCCTTCTACAATTGCATGAGTTATTTCGAGCTCTGACATGCTATATACTTTATCTGCAATCTTACAATGATACCAGTAACCTCGTGTTGGACTAAGGTAATCAATTCCTAGTATTTGCATGAATTCATATTTAGGTGGATCATTGAATCCAATTGACATATCCATCTTGAACACATCGAATATCTTGTATTTTGATTCAGACTTTGGGGTAATCATATATGTATATCCTTTATTGTTTTGGAACATCAGTAAGTGCAGCACAGAATGCTCTAAAAGCTAGTTCGGTATCTATCATAGAATCCCCAATTAGATTAGTGCTGGATGACAGAGAATGCAACTCGTGTCTTAGAGCATGCAATCTTGATAGTGGAATCTGAAATACAAGATCTTTTGCAGATTCACTATCTGTTTCTGTATCTGGATGATCATCAAACCAATACTTGTCATACTTGATTAAGTTTGAATCATCTGACAGATAGACATCGTTTGTGTTCACATCCTGTAAAACGTAAACAACCGGATATGTATCTGCTATAGTTCTGCACAATGATACTACACGCCTAGTTTTAGTATCAATTAACCAGCCGCAGTGGGTTGCAATATTGAAATCTTTCTCTTCATTATTCATGATTTTGTCCTCCTAGTAGTGTTGTGGATACTGGCGTTAGTACATATCTTTTAGGTGAGGGTTATAGTTCCATCTGTAATGGGACTCCAAAATTGATTAGTACCACCATGTACAATCATAGCGTTTGCATTGCACATATCTGTGTAATCTTTAACACATACGATTTCTGGACATTGTGATACATGCAGAGTGTCATTAATTGCACTAGCAATCAATTGAGACACTGCATCTTCCTTACTAGTAGCTTCAACGTATACAGCATCCCTATACTCGATTCGGTAAATATGTTTAGCTTCTTTCATATGATTTACGTTCCTTTCTATTACATTGATTTCCACACATACAGTTTACTTTTTGCCCTTGTGCAGCCGACATAGTAAATATTATGTTGTTCTTCGTCTTTCAAATTAAATGATTTTGAACCTACTCCGAGCAAGTGCACTACATCATACTCTAGCCCCTTTACCGAATGAATTGTCCCGATATAGATCGGTGCTTTTACCTGTGCTGTACTGGATTTTAGATATTCAATACATTTCAGAATAACTTCATCGGAGTTTATCTGCTCCAGTGCAACATCCTTTGGTGTGCGAATTTTCAAAATGTTGCAGATTGCAATTACCTTTCCATTTGTAAAACATTCAGAATTTAAGATTTTCCGGATAGCATATATAGTGTCAAATTCCTCAGAAAATCTTTTATAATACACCTCTGAAAACTTCATCTCATCATCTCTATACTTCGGAATTAAAGTACACATACGGATGTATTCTGTATACTCTGATGCTGTAAGATTTCCAGACAACCATGGAATCAGATGTTCTGAACGAATTGCACTGAGCAGGATATGTTCTTTATCGGACATCTTATCTACCTGCTTTGTGATATATGGGATTTGATTCAATTCAAACGAATTGATTACATTTTTCACTTCTGCATTGGACCTACACAGAACTGCTGCTGTTTCTCCAGCATGAATAGAATCTTGAATCACTTTCAATTCTTTGTCTGTCAGAATGCCACCATCATATGATCTATGATACATTACAACATCACATCCAGGTCTATCACTATGAATTACAAGATTGTATGGAGAGTCTCCCCAATTATGTATCTTATTTGAAAAGTCACAGATCTGAGAAGTAGATCTGTAGTTTTGACTTAACTTAATTGTTTTCCAATTACTATCCTGAGATAGCTGCTTTATGATAGCACTTGTACTTCCTCTGAAACTGTATAGGTTCTGTTTTGCATCTCCTACCACGAGCAGGTTTGCATCTGCAAAGGAACTTACAAAGTCCCACTGTTTCTGATCTGTATCCTGAAATTCATCGACAAAAATGTATTTGTACGTATCTTTATACTGACGGATACATGGTATATTGTCTACAAACAGCTTACCAACTTCGTAGCACATAATGTCAAATGTGATTAGGTTTTCTTGCTTTAGCTTCTTTTCATACTGTTTTCGGAAAACACGATACTGCATCGCACCTTTAAGAGATGCTGGTTCCGTATTTCGCATAAGTGCGTCATGTGACAATTTCACTCCACACTGTGCTTTCACTGACATCTCAATGCGTTTCAAATCAGCATCTTTCGCAATATCTGGAATACCCTTATATCCAATTGCATTTCTTACGGCAGTATCCTGGATAATCAAAGAGTAGCAAAACGCATGAAATGTGCAGAACATCGGAGTATCTGTAGTTTTGCATATTCGCTTGTATCGTTCACGCATTTCAGATGCAGCTGCATTTGTAAAGGTAAGTCCTAATATACTTGTCGGCTTTACGCCTGATGCTACAAGCCGTGCTACTCTTGATATAAGTACTGTTGTCTTTCCAGTACCTGCTCCGGCAAGTACTAATATCTGTTTTGCATTTGAATCAACCACATGCTGTTGTTCTTTATTCAGCATACTTATCATCCTCCATAAAGAAATATTTGCATATATCTGATTCTGACGCTGGTTTGAACATATAGGAAGTTTCATCCTCTCGAAGTTCAACACCAGATTTGAAGAATGTTACAGCAGTTTCAATTGCATCCTCTTTTGTTGATTTATCTTTAAGAATAAGCAATCGGTGCACCTTTGGATAATAGTGATAATCTGATTTAATTGCCAATCTCACGCACCTCCGGATGTTCATTAAGGAAATCAAGCCATCTTGTTGCAGCACATCGTTTGTGCATTGTATAACTCACTATCACTTGGCATCGAGATCCGCAACTCGTAGCTTCAAATACAACAGTCTTATTAACTACGTTTCTCTCAAACCATATTTGTTTATGACAAAACATGCAAGCTCCATAACCAGTTGACCGCTTATGTGTAGTCATACTATACCTCCTGAAAACAAAAAAAATACCATGTAAGCATTAACTGCCTACATGGTATATAACGATTGGTTTTTGGTTACTTGTCAGTCTGGAACCCATCCGTCATCTAAGTAACATTTGTAATGCTGACTGTAATCGTATCGAATCACAGGTATTTCATGAATCCCAAATTCCTGACGAATGTATGGAATCCAATCATCTGAAATATCAGGGTTCATGTAAATGATTGCTTTACTTTTATTTGAAATATCAACACGCCCTCTTGGGTAGTAGTTGTATGACTTATTGCAACCTCGTGGTTTTATATCATTCCAGAGGCGTTTGTGATTATATGTATTACCAGATTTAGCCACACCGATTCCGTCATTCATGAATGGAAATGCTAAGATTTTGTCATCTACAATCCAAAACACACCTCTTGACAGTTCTTTTGACATAGCTGTAATTTTCATAGAACCACCACCTTCAATTGACACTTGTCATCTACAATTATGACAAGTATAGTGTGTGCCGTCCACAGAGAACTTTCCCTCAAACGAAACCTCACATGATTTCAAATATAGTCGAAATTCATCAATAATTGTATCTCGTAAATCTGAATTATTCAAGATACAAGAATCTCCGTAAATCAAACAATCATAGTATTGAAATTCACCGGAACTGTTCCTTACAGGGTATATCATCACCCGACCTCTTGGGTAAAAATCATAAGGAACTACTTTGTTATTGCACTTGTAATTATGCTTTAGCATGTTCCAGATTTCTTTGTGGAGCAGGTCATCCTGCTCCAGTGGATTATAAGAAGTGTTAACTTCGTCGTAAACAGACACAATCTGATTGTCAATAATCCAAAAGATTCCTGCTTTTGGTGTTTCTACAGAGCATTTAATATATCGTTTCACAATACTATTCCTCGATATCTACTAGTTCAGGGTATTTGCATTTGAAATCTCGTGCAGCCATTACTCTTCCGCTAACACTGTAAATTTGACGGCTTTCTGTAGCATGAATATCCGTAGATGATAGTACAAAGTCTTTACCGTATAGATTAGTAAAGAATTCTTCTGCATCTTTCACTGACGCATTATGAAATTCCATCTCTACATTACCATGCTTGTCATAATACCGTCCAATGATATCGATCGGCTTTCCTGCATCTGGATGACCATCAGATCTGCGAATTGGATTTGGTTCTGTGACCAGTACAGCATCCTGGTCAAACATACCACACCAGTGAATCGCAAGTTTTATAAAATCATTTGGAGCGTATCTATTGTTAATAACACAGAATGTCTCCTCTTCGACTCTCACAGCATTGGTGGTCCCGGCATTCTCAATAAATCCGCCTTTTGCTTTGACATATGTTAGACCAGATGACTTAATTTCTCTTTCTAACTCTTTGTTTCTCTGTCGTTTTTCTTTCAGTGAATATGGATTTCCAGATTCATCAGAATCCCGAAACGCTGTAATGAATGCACACAGTTCTCTGTTCATATGGGCTCTTGCACGATTGAAACTAGATGCAAGAATCGATTCAGACGATTTAACATAGATCTTCATACTATATCTCCTTCACATATTACCAATTAGCGTAAACACAAAAATATTTGCATTTCGATTCACTCTATTCAAAACTCTAAGAATTTCATCCAGGGTAGAACCGGACGTGTTAATGTCATCTACAACAAGAATATTTTGTCCCTGTGCTCTAGCATAACTATCCAGCTGATCTTGAGAAATGAACCCAAGGTAATCTTTGATGTACTTTCTGTACTTCGGTTTTACATTTGCTGCTAGTGAAAAATAATCAAGTTCATGAATTGCTGGCAGTAATGTTGTTTCTACATACTTCTTCATCTGATTGTATTTGTTAGTGTCATATCCATTATCAATTTCAAATGATTCCCAGTCAAATTCAATTTTTGTTGGAATAGATTTCACCAATTGGTAGCTTGCAGAATGCTTATCATGTGATGTATAAGAATTGATAACAGAAATGATTTTGTTCACTAGCTTACTCCGGTTAGATACTGGGTACACAAGACAATCTATGTTATACATTCCAAATTGCTTATCCAGCTCTCCGAGAGGTAATTCTATGAACTGTCTTAATTCATGATCTGCAATTTTAGAATTACCAATCCCCTTAATAGCATGAATGAAGTCACTTCTCTGTTTTGAAGATGCAGTGTCTTTGAATAGATAACCAAACCAGTAAACACTATTTCTTATAGATGATCTGTATAGCTTTGGTGGTACAATGTTTATGATATCGTCTGGTAAATCAATTGTAAAGTCAAATGTATATTGTTGATTGTCAGAATCAAATTGGATTCCACTTTTGATATATCTTTTCATCTTATACCTCCATCTGCATTATACCTTGTGTCAGCAGAAAAGTCAAGCATTACTGGTTCTTTTTTGATTGAATGTATGCCTCAATGTATCTTTCTACAGTAGCGTGAATATTTCCAGCTTCCAGGGTTCGCTTTGTGGCGTTTGTCAGCCCAGTAATAACCTGCTCAATAGCCATATTCAAAACTTCTTTCTGTGTTTCAGAATTCCATTTGTTTTGTGCTTTTAGTTCAGTTACAACCGTCTGCTCTAAATAGTCTACACAGGTCCCTGTAGTCTGTGCAAGATCATCGATTCCAGATTTGATAACTTCACTGTCCGACTTAGATTTCAGCCATCTAGCTAGAGCAGGCAGTACAATCGTAGTGGTTGCAGCTGATACTACAGTAAACGCAAATGCTACAAGATATTTAAAAAATTCATCCCACATAACTCGTCTCTCCTTTACGGTTGATAATCAGAAAAATACTGATTCATCAATTCATGTACTAATATATTATTATCTTCTGCCGCTTTCTCGATTGTGTCATTGAAATACAGCTTTCCTTGGTTATTGAATCCACAGGCATGATATTCTCGATATAGGATGATAAGTTGTTTCAGTTTCTCTGAGTAATCAATATCACCATACTCAATATCTTTTTGTATTCCGTGACACAAATCTAATATACTTGTTTGCAGCAAAGTCCGCTCTGCTGAGGATATGTTAGTAAGCTGATCTCCAAGCTTTTTAACATCACCCTGTGTAGCATCAGCGGACTTTTTTAATGCTGTTACAAGTTGGAGCAGGTCAGTTACACGCTTTTTATTGGGATTGATCTTATCCCAATTGTTCAGCAATGCAACTGATACTGCGGATAACAGAGATGCGACAGGAACAATTAAGATTGTCCAATCCACGCATCGCACCTCATTTTTCAAGTTCTTTGATGATCCACTTTAGGTACTGATCTGTTGGCTTATCACACAGTGGACAGGTACCAGTAATCTTTTCAATCTCCTGATCAGTTTCTTCCATGGCAGAAATAAACACACCATGACATGATTCACACTCAGCGATATAGTGATTTGCAATGTTGTTATCCATTTCAATATCGACTGGATCTTCATCAACTACTGCATCATCTACAGATTCCTGCATATCGTCTACACTGTCAGATAAATCATCCAGTGAGTCTGATACATTATCATATGTTTCGTCAGGATCATAATTTGAACTTGTGAATTCATCATCGTCTGCGGCATAAATCCGCATCTTTTTAATTTTCACAGGCACTCATCCTCGCATGTCATGATTAAATGTACCATTACTCATAGTCCTCATCATCGTATTCATCTTCATCTTCGTCAAATGGTTCATCTGATACTTCATCAGTATCCGGATTGTAGTATAGACCTACATATTCATAGATATGTTCTGGTTCAAACCGGAGCAGGTCATTCAGTTCAGTTTCACCAATGACACCTTCACCACGGGATTCATCATAGAACATTTCATCAATGTAATTTTCCAGTTCGTCCAGCTTTCCAAACTTCTCCAGGATTTCCCATGTGTCTTTTGCACCAGACCACGGCTTATATTCACTCAGACCATTCTGGATCACACTAGCAGCTTCAACGGACTTCTTTCCCTTTGCACGATACTTCTTTGTAGATGCAGATACAGTTTTCTTTTCAATCTTAGTAGCAGATGAAATACTGTCTGGATCTTGTACCAGACCATCATAGTAATCCTTCAGTTCTTCTGCAATGGCGATTCGAGTATTCTTGTTTACCCAAGCAACACTGTTGCCGCCATTGCCGAATTCCTTACCATATCGACGAACACCTTCGTCAGCAACATACTGCCAAGCCTTGACTGCCTGAGAGTCATCATATTTACCTGACTTAATCTTACGCTGCATGTTCTTGATTGTAGGTACAATCATTTGACGGTAAAGATTTCCGTCGTTTTCGATATACAGTGCAAGCTCGTATACAGTGTCGGGTTCAACTGGACCAGACACAGATGCAGTAATAGGACTGTGTTTTACATATCTCAGCATAATTAATATCACCTTTCCTGTTGTACACACAGTGCTTGTGTGTATTAGTCACAGGTATATAAGGTTTACCAATTAGTACTCTTTAATAGACAGTTGATCAGCAAACTGGAGCATATATACAAGCGGATATTTCTTTACTGCTACATGATATTCCCCAACTTCACCATCACACATGTTCCATCTGCCCATATGCCACCGAATTGCAAGGGCTTCTTCTAAACTCAGATGGAAAAACTTCTGAGTAATATACAAGGATGCTGCACCATGCCCAAGAGGAATATTTGCGTCATTGTATGTATATGCACGTTCTTTTTCCCACTGTCCTGTTTCTTCACTCTTGACATTCTTCAGATAAGGCTTGTACAATCCAATCTTGCAAAGATCATGTGTCAATGCTACTAATATACAAGATGCAATATTCACAGTTGAAAATGATTCTAACTGGAGCAGGTCAGTGATATGATAGGCTACATCCAGAGAGTGTTTCAAAAGACCACCTTCGAATGCGTCATGATACTTTGCAGATGCAGGTGCTTGATAAAAATCGGTATTCCGAATCCATCTTAGGAAACTATCTGCACGCTTTAATCCATACTCTTCACCATACAGCATAATTGCACATCCAGCAATCAATGTGTCATACAAATCTGATGCATCATCTAATGTGCTAAAGCTATCAGTGTTAAGACCATGAATCAGCTTATGTGCTCTGTAAACACTGTACTCTGGTCTATCCTGAAACATCTGAAATGCACCAATGATTTCATTCTTATCATCTGGTGTAGAATCAGCATAGGTATATACAGTAGCATCCGGTTCATAGTACTCACCTACTTCTGTATCAGTAGTAGGATCAATGATTCTCCATGTATCCGGCTTGCTATCTGGTAGAAACACAAATCCAATCTGATCCATAGTCCAGAGATTATCCTTGTTAAACATACATATCACCTCATCAAGTTATTGTGTAGCACTTCCCTACACAATGTATAACGATTGTGCGATATTTGCATAAGCTAAATAATTGTACAATAATCGTGAATTTCAGTCCCAGGCTTTAGCTCCAGGATATCTACACAAGGTTGAGGATTTAGATAGCCTTTAAACAATTCCCATCTTTGTATCGCTTCATGCGGAGATGTCGCATATACGATATAAGAGTTGCCTAAATAGATTAGTTTGTATGAATGATATACAGTGTGGCAGACCTTATTTGACTGTCTGTTACGCAATTTTGTTGTTAATGCGTCTTTGACGGACCATCCAATCCTAATCCGATTTTGATATACAGAGTAATCCATTCCATAATATCTGCACATGTCAGCGGTTGATTTAAATTGATTTCCTAGATGATCCTCGCATGGTCTATGGGTTTGTTTCGGAACTGCAAGTGCCTCCTTTTTAGACATACCAGATTCTCTTCTTTTTACATATGTAGTGTAATCCATGTCGTAATGTTTACACATTGCACTTACGGAAGAAAAGCCATTATCATCTGCGTCAGTAACTCGATTCACATTTTGACACAAGACTACTCTTGATCTGACAGGTTCTGTAAGAGCCTGCTCTAGTGTTTTACCTCTTTGAATACGCTTTGAAAACGTAACAGGGTTAATCCCATATGCTTCACACATAGAAGTTATAGAATCATATGAATTACCAAGATGATCTGTGCATGGCTTCTTCAGCATATCGCCACGTGACATAAATCTATCACTCCTCTAAATCTTTAAGAATACTTACAACCTTGTCCAGAGCGTACTTACCGGCTGTTGTGATTTGTCGCTGCCATGCACTCTGAGAAGGTGCCCACTTGAATCCATTGCTTTTCAGAACAGATCTTACATCAGCATCCGGCTTCTCATCAAATAAAATCTGGTACCGCATGGCCTCCGTATTCTCCACAACACGAAATCCATTATACTCAGTTTCAGCAGTTCCCTGCTCTTTCACAGATTTTAGGGATTCCAAACGTTCTTCCAATCTATGAATGTTTGCATTGTTGTTCGTGAGTAAGAAACTAGGGTATCCTACTCTACCACAGAAATCTGGCTCTCTCAGTTGACGGATTGCATCTTCACTGAATCCCATTTCTCTGAGCAGGTCATCGCCATGCTCTGTATCTTTCAATCGAATTGCCTTGTTTGCCGATTTCATTCGCTCTTGCAGTTCTTTCAAATCAGCAATTTTGTACTCTAACTTCTCAATTGCCTTTTCGTCATTAGATCGGATTACCTCAGAACCATTTAGCATGTGATTCAGCTTATCGATCAATTTCTGAGTGGCAGTATAAAATTCTTGATTTCGATCCCATGCGGCAATTTGTCGTTCTTTCTTCTTTACAGGAAAATTGCTTCCTCCAGAAATCATAACAGATGGACACATTTTCCCAATACTGATATCTCGATTATAATAGTCAGCCATTTTCTTAGAATAGCGTTCTGCTATGATATAAGCTCTTTCAGCGTCATCTGGACGCTTATCAACCACATTATCTGCAATGTCATATGCTGCATCTACAGCAGCATGATATGCGGCAGTAACACTTCCAGATTTGTACTCACTGAAAGACATGAGTTCATGGGCTACCCTAGCTCCGTCCTCATTGATTGTAAAGTATTTTCTGTCCATAATAGTTTACCCTCCACTGTTAATTTACTTAGAATACTTGTCAAATAGCCATCAATATTATCCGTTCATCACCATACGTTTTAATATATCTCTTATTCGTCACTTAACAAACGCTCAGCCATATATCCATAGTATATACTGTCAAGAACCGTGATGAATCTTACGTATTCTGTTAGATTTTCAATATTTTCAAATACTTCGTAATTCAGCCTAGTCCCTCTTACAATGTGATTAGCCGAATCATATTCAATATTACTTACACGTCCAATTTTATCAACAAATTTTAGTGCTTTAAATTCTAATTCTGTAATCTCTCTGATGTGTACATTACCACCTGAAAGAAAATAACGGTTCGGATAGAATGGCGATTTTACTTTTATAGCTCTTGTATGTACACGTCTACCATCACTTGCCTCGATAGAAAACCAGAAGAAATCTTCAAGCGCATACTTTGATCCAGCTGGATAAATGGAATTAAATATTGCCAACAGGGTGTTATTGTAAGAGAAATCTTCAAGCATACTATACCTCCAAAGAAAATGTACTATAAAGCACTCATAGCTATTGTAGAACATATAATTTTTTAGTTAGGACTTTAGTCTTTGCAGCTATCAGCCGCATCCTCCACACTCTCAATAACAGCACAATCCGCACGGCAGTATTCACGGACTGGATCTAAAAGAAACTTACCATCTTCAAGAACTTTAAGACAGCACTTAATATGCCGATAATCATTGATATCAAATTGAAGTTTATTTCCAGCACCTAATGTTTTTAAATCTTTAGTTAGCGTATTGGTACTAGATGTGATGTTAACCATACCATCATACAGATCTGTGTATCCATTTCGGATAAAAAGACCTAGATCTGCGGAACAAACTCCATTTGCGTACAGCATGTACGCTACAGCATCATCGATCTCCAACAAGCTGTCAGCTACAGTATCAACAGCTGAACGAAAGAATGGCAACGTGTTTTTTCGATATAAGAATAATTCACCATACCGGGTTGCATATGTACTTTGCAGTAGAGTGTCTGTGCGAATTTCAGTTTTTTCCATTGTGTTGTATACCTCCAAATATAAAAGTCTTGACATACTTAAATTGCTAACCTGCTCTAAGTATAAAGCAAGTTTGTATTATCAATCTGGTTATTCAATGCCATATACATCAAAATCACAGTATCTTGTGAAAAATGCGTCAAGTGTGTCATCATAGGTTTCAAACGTTTCTACGGTTTTGATTTCGCCACTATTGACAGCATCATCCAACGTCATATGCTTATCCTTTGCTGTGTCAGTAAGCGTAAATATTCTGTGCGACATAGCTAGATTTCACCTCCAATGTTATACTGTAGGACCATACCATGTACGGTATTGATTGCTAGCATTCATAGCAGTTCTCAAAGCATCAACTCTGTTTTCTGCATCTTCATAATGAGTAAAGCATTCTCTGCCAATCATGTGCTCACCCGAATAGTACTGTACGAACGGAAAGCGTCCTGTTGAATCAATACGAATATCTGTCAGCATATCAGAATTTATAATTTGGTTCTTTGGATTTATAAGTGCAATCCACATAAGCTACCTCCTATCTACTTTGCCATAAATATCGGTTCTAACCAATCTCCACTACAAGTATGCAATTGGTAAATTGTTTCTGCATTATAATATTTCAATCCACTCCCTCCGAGTGAATGGGGCATCAAGTGTACTGAGCATAATGCTTACCAAGTTCGAATGATGATAGGAATGTTGTTTCAAATCATCTCATGGAATCACATCCGGTTTTACACATTTAGAATCAAGTTTGCACCTTTAGACTTTAGATCCTCACATCTTTTCTTGAAGTCATCCAATGTCGCTTGTGCTCTCAGTCTACGAGAACTACCAATCGGCATGATGCACATTGATTTTGCTAATAGCAGAATTGCTTTCTGAAGATTTGTATATTCTACATTGAGCTGATGCTGTTCTAGATCTTCTGGCACTATCTTTTGAGAATCTGCTCTCAGTTTAGGGCACATGGCATAATTCCCAAGTGGGAATATAGTTTCTGCATCACATGCATTAGATTCCGATGTATGCACTCTGCACTTTTTGATGGTACTATTGTGTGTACTCTGAATTGTGATAGTCTTTGCAGTTCTATCTGCCACAACATACTCCCAGATGCAATCTGCGTTGCAGATGCTCGACATCTGATAGGTTTTGCCAACTTCAAATTGTTTCATATGTCATACCTCCAATGTGTATCAAACACGCTTAATTCTCGATACACAAATTTCAGAGCAATCTCAATTGCACTAAGTTCTGATTCATCGTCATATGCTGACCTTTCTTCATCCGACATCTCAAACCAGCTTGCCAGTTCATCTGCCGCTGAGTAATCACAACAAAGTGACAGTATATCTGAAAGAATGCTTGGAAATCCCTCCATCCAATCAACAAATGCAGGTTCTATACCGCTACGACGAATTTCCTCAAAACCCTTCTCTGAATAGAACACTTGTGTAATTGATGATGCAACTGCCGGAAAATCTTCCAAAGTATAGTTCTTATTGGCTTTCATGAACACGCCTGTGTACCCATCTGGAGTATAGTGCTCCAGAATCCACAGACGGATGTGATCTTTAACTTTTCTACTATTAGCATTCAGCATAGTAGTATACCTCCATAGATATTCTAGATTTATACTTGTGTAGGATACCGCTTTTTGTTCTGTGAAGCGGTTCAGAAACACAATATGATGCTTATTTTGAACGTAAATGATTTGATTCCAAGTACTCGATTTCGCTTTTGATGGAAACTGGCAAGCCATTTTGTTTAATCCAAATAAATGCCTCTAGACTATAACCATACCAAATATCGATATATCCATTTTCCATAAACATTAAAAAGGTGCTGGCATCCAAATAACTTTCAACGTTTGTGATCAGTATATACTGATCATTTAGCTGGTTCAGACAATCTGAGCAATGGAATACAAAACTATTAGAACCTGTATGAACAAAACAACTGTTTTCTCCGTTAAGATCATAAGCTTTATAAGTCTTTAAAGCGACCTTGTTGTCCATAAAAAACGTAAGTGAAATCTTATGCGTTGCGTAAATTATCGGAGAATCGGAATCCGCACCATAAGGATACGCAATTTCTGCATTTCTAAATGAATCATAATCCTTACGAAGCTTGTATGTGATAATATCCTGAGATTCTACATCCTTAAATGTAATAGTGCATGTGCTCTTAGAAATCGCTTCGTACATTCTTTTGTATGTATGGTAGTATCTATCATACCATACTGCTTCATAGAAGCTACCTACATTAAATTTAATCAAGTTCATATTTATACATCCTATCTGCGTAATGATCAGAAGTTCTCCTCGATTCCGTAGTATCCTTCATAGGTGTAACCACAAAGGTTTGACATAGACCGGAGCAGGTTCTCAAACATATGAAGAACCTCTCGCTCTCCCAGATGTGATCTTCCCATAAGCACATCAACCACATGCGTATTAACAGGCAGATCTACCTGCTTATCTACGATTTCCATGGTGTTCATATCGAACATTTTGAGTGATACACGAATTGTAGTCATATTCATAAGTCATTCCTCCAAAATAGTATTCGTAAACATCAAGCTACGTTCTCACTATCATTCCCTGCTACATATGTTCTCGGTACTGATTCATTGCTACGTTTTAATGTTTACCCATTTGTGTTTCTTTCCATATTCATTATACACCCGTATGTGTAAATTGTCAAGCGATTTTGATAGAAAAATCACCCAAATGTACAACTGCATATTTGTATAAATTGTACAAATGGGTATGAAATAAAGAATTGCATTGACACATTAACCCAATCGTGGTATAATACATAGTAGGATGGTGATTTTCATGGAACTAAAAGATCAACTAATCAAAATACGACTGTCGAATAATATGAGCAAAAAGGATGTTTCCATCGGAGCAGGTATCCCGTATACTACGTACATCAAGTATGAATATGGAGAGCGTGAGTTAGGTCTAAATGCACTTCAAAAGCTAGCAGACTTTTATGGTATGACTACAGATGATATACTTGGTAGAACTAATACATCTAGAGAATCTGCTAAATCTACTGACTATGATTTAAATCCTCTGGAGCAGGTCCTGCTGAAGAAGTATGTGCAATTATCTGAAGATCATAGAGATGCTGTATTAGAACTAATCACAGATGCCGTACATAGCATTGACAAGCAACAATAATGTGAGTACATAATACTATAACGATTGGTTAGGAAGTGACATACATATGTCGTTCACAAGTAAGATTCGAGATCTCAGAAAAGCAAGAGGAATTACGCAACAGCAAGCTGCAGAACTGTTTGGAGTATCATGGAGTGCATACCAGAAATATGAAAGAGAAAATAACAGTGTTATGCCATCACTAGGTGTCATTATAAAAATGGCAAATGAATTTCATGTGTCACTAGACTATTTGCTTGGTCTATCTGAATGCAAAACCCATGATGACACTGCGAATACAATAAAAATGCTATATGAGAAATTACTTTCTGGCTTATCTAGCATTCCGGAACCTGAAAAGTTGGATAAGCTGAAAGCAATGTGTGATTTGCTGGATTCTAAATAACAAAAAAAATAGCCTGCTCCGAGTTGTCAATCTCAAAGCAGGCTATTTCTTTGCATTGAATTTGTAGTATCTTAATCGGTGTAAGGTATCTTAATCTTATTCAAACCTGTTGCAATGTGAGTAATAGCCTCCCATACACGCAGCATGTAGCTTACAGCCGCCGGATCAGATCCATGTACTTGCCATAAATCCGGAAAGCTAAACTTTAAATCCAGTACCCACCACAGACCATTGTTGTCTTTCATAATTCGTGTGTTTACATGAATGATTGGCATAATTTCCGGAGTCGAAGAATTTGTAACAGACACAATCGGCTTACTGTGTGCACCCTTGCAGACAGTGATACTGTAGTGGTGATCATTAAGCTTCGAAGCAATATCAGCAAATGCTCCACCATAGATAGTGTCCGTAATACCTGCGGAATAAACATTGTTTTCATGATTTGCAATCATAGTTGAAACCCTCCTGTGTAATCAAGCAATTCCTTTCTGCTAGGGATTGTTTCGATCTCATGATACTGTAAGCCTATCTTATCCATAGTTTTGATATTGATAGACTTTCTGCCAGACTGTATCAGTCGATTGATCTCCCTAATATCTATAACGATTGCTCTCTTGTAGGTTGCAAACAATACAATGACTACCCCGTATACGCCATAGATCTTAGACTTTTCTGTAAGACCAGTATGCTGTTTTTCTGTAAGCATGGAAAAGTCAAATCGATCTTGCCATGTAGCTTTGGATTCAATATAATACTTATTTGGATATATGTATAGTGTGAAATCACAGATATTCTTAGAGCCATAGAATCCTGTCATCTGATCTGGTATACGGTCAAAACAGTATCCGTCTTGTGGTCTATCCAACCATTCTTTGATTTTGGCTTCTGCCTTCTTTCCAAGAAGAGAATCATCCATAACAATCACTTCCATTTGACAAAAAGAAGCCAGACGCATCTGACTTCTTTAGGTGTAGTCCGAGGACATCCACCGCAATTCTGTTGAAGGATATTACATAGTTACAATATCAGTAGAAGCTTGTACGTCATTGCTCCATCCAATAGGCTGAATATCAAGGATACCGTTTGTAATTAGTGCACGACCATGGTTTCCGCCAACAACATACTCATCTTCTGGATATGTATCAATTTCATTATCAGGAACAAAGCATCCCTCAGAGCCTTCTGATTCAAGCTGATCGATTAGAGTATCTACAATTTCTTGATAGTCAGATGTTTCATCATCCATTTCTACGGTTTCAACCCAACTACCAAAAGATACTTGATACAGATATTTCGGTGTGGAATCCACCTGCTCCAGGAACAAAAGAACGCCATCTGGAGTAGTTTCATCTACTGTTGCAGTGTATCCGTTGTTTTCCAATGTAAACAGCAGATCATTTAGTTCATGCTCATCGGTGTCATAATTTACAATAAACTCTGTTCCAAGGTGAGTTCTTGTCTTTTCTACATACACTGGGAAGAATCCAGCATCATTCAGAATAGATTCAATGTCATCTGTGTAGATATCATCTGCACTGGTAGATGCGGTAACTGATTTCTTTGCAGATGTAGATGCGGAATTTACAGATTCCTGAGATTCTGGGAAGCACTCAAAATTAATACCAGTACCAGATCCATCTACGTAGAAGTCATCCTGCTGTTCATGAAAGTCCTGCTCGATAAGCTGTGCAAATACACTTGCAGTGTCTATTGGTGTACCATCAAAATCAAATGGATCACCAAACTGATTGCACCAGTCTTGCAGTGCAGCATTCACCTTTTCATTCTTACATAGCTTTTCGATTACTCGTGCAAATCCTGTACCATCTCCAGAATACATACGCTTTCTGTTATAGTAGAAAACAAAGTTATCTGACTTAGATGACGCACTGATATTACTAGATGATTCTACTGTATCCGCATCTGCAATAGCAATCTCAACCATTTTAAGATTTTCCATGCTGCTGATGTATTTAGCAGATATGCCGTATCTCTCTAATCCAGAAATAAGTGTCTTCTTTCGTTTCCATGCGTAGTCGCTTCGTGCTGGTTTGTCATAAATCACAACATATGAATTGAGATCGTCATCAAAATAATCAACATTGACAATGTGGTTTGAAATTTTGCCACACGCATCCTTTAATTCTTCTAAGTAATCATGTTCTGTAGTGGAATCTGCATAAATGTCATATGATGCAGAAACTGTTTTGCTTTTCCTATAAATCTTCATAGTAGTATCTCCTTTGTAAATATTCAGCGAGTTATTTTGAAATCACCATAGTATAGATGATTTTTCGAATATAATCAGATTCTTTAATTGTTACCAATTCTTATTTTCCGAGAGGATAAGAATGTGTATTACCATCATCCCATTCAGATGATTCCCCAGCTACCATTAGTTGTTTTACTTTCCATGTAGATCTACTAGATGCAATTACACATTGTTTATGACGGTATATATATCCATGATAACGCCTCAAAGCTGAATTCCGGTATCTTCTTCAAAAATTTCGTAAATAGCATCTTCTAATACAAGATAGGGTGTAGAACCGTATTTACTTGCGTCCTTTCCGTAATTCAGATCATCTGCAAGATCCATAATGTCACCATATGCTTCATTAGAAATGCTGACATTATAGTCATTCTCCAGATCTTCGATGAGTTTGTCAGCAAAATTCTTTCGTTTTACTACTTCGTTAATATTATAACTATTAGAATTAGATGCGAACACTCTTTTATGTCTGTAAATCTTCATAATAATATCTCCTATTCTATTACTTCAAAATTTGACTGGATACCTGCTCTATATGATTTTCAATTGCATCACTAAGACTTAAAGCAATAGACAATGCAGCCTTAGAAGAATCACCACCAGTCCGGCTTAGCTTGTCTAAGCCATCCATGATGTAATTAAAATCGTCTTTTAGACCATCTAAGCTTTCTTCCAGTGCAGATGGTTCTTCAGCGGCTTTAATATATCGGTACACTATAAATCACCTACCATGACCAACCAGCATATCAAACAATTCCGGATTGTTTCGGATATCCAATCCATTGTCTACAATATAACTGGACATATCTTGCTTGTTCTTCAAAATATTGTTGACAACTTCGTCGATGGTATCTTTTACAATAACCGTGTAGATATTTACGGATTTTGTAGTACCAATACGATACACTCTATCCTCTGCTTGATGCTTTGTTGCAGGATTCCATGGATCATCATAAAAGATAACATTGTTTGCAGATGTCAGTGTGTGGTTTACCCCTAATGCACCAATTGTACCAAGCATCACCTTGTACTCTGGATTGTTCAAAAATACAGTTTTATGCTTCTGCCTGGATTCTTCAGGCATCGTACCAGTAAAGCAGCACACTTTATATTTTGTAGCTATGAATCTATATAAGGTTTTTAATGGTGCAGTCCAGTTGGAAAATACGACAACTTTTTCTCCACGATCTATGATATCATCAATCAGTTCCATGACTCTTACAAGCTTTGCATTCTTTGATAGATAAGATTTATCAATTGATATGGTATCATCAATAAGTTCTGGACTCCCATTTACTTGTCGAAGCTTTAACATACGTACCAATGGATTTACAGAATGCACAATCTCATCCCTGTCAGACACAAGCTCATTTGTCACTTTTGTATAGAGTTTGCATTGAGCAGGTGTATTTTCAACGTATTCTGTATAATATGTCTTTTCTGGAAGTTCCAAAACGTCGTTTTTTAATCTCCGAAGCATATTACGCTTCAGCATGAGCTTCATTTGCGGTATATTCCGGTATCCTATAATATCATGATCTCCATAACCACCGTACAGACAGAAATGTTGACACCAACTCCAGTAGTCTTTATAGGTATGACCATCAATCAGTTTTAATGGAAGATATACATCTGTTGGTTTATTTACAATTGGTGTACCGGTCATAGGAACCCATTCAGCTGCAATTCCGGTTTTCTTTTTCATATTGAGCAGGCGTTTGCCCTGAATTGATTTTGGGGATGCATTTTTGTGAATTTCGTCAATTGCAATCATTCCGATTTGACCTTGCTGAATCATTTCAATCAGTTGCTGTTCAATTGTGTACACACGACCTTCTCGTGTTCTGAGTGCTTCTATATTCATGATTAAGAAATATGGCAGCTTGGAGCAGGATGCATCGCCGTACATACACCCTGTAGTTAGATCTGAGAGCTTTTCTGCACCACCACCATAAGAGTACCCACCATTGCGTTTCTTTCGTGTACCGAGGATATATGCTGTCTCACAGCCGTTTGTGTGTGTTTCAATATCTTCTTTCCAGGAAAACTTCGCAGTATTCACACAGCATATAATTAAGCAATGCTGATAATGATATGCATCTCTGTGGTATAATGCCATATTTATAATTTCAAGCGTTTTACCTAATCCCATTTCATCAGCAAGTATAAATCCATTCCGTTGACGATGCTTCATATATTTCAGAAAGTCAATTTGGTGTGGATACAAATGACCGCCTGCTCTGACATAATGTGTAATATCAGAAATATCTTCATCTGGAATCTTATCTGTTACCTCAACATGTGCGTTTTCATTTATGTGTTCTCCAGAGTATGTTTGAACCTGAGATTCATATGCAGTTCCCTTAATTTCATTGAGGAATCTTCCTAAGTTGTCTACTGGAATCTCCCATCGTTTTGTTTGTGGGATATAGCGTCTGCCTGGTACGTTTTTCACAAGTTCTATCAATTTTGGATCATATCGAAAGTCTAGTTCATACACATTTCCATTTTGTACTATTTTAATCATAAAAACAACCTCCTGCTCCACACATAATGTATAACGAGTGAAAAACAAAAAAAAATCACCATGCAGGTCAGTGAATGACTTACACAGTGATTTTGTATAAGGAAGGAAAATTTTGCCTAGAAGATGTCAACTAAAATTGTCTGCGGATACAAATCCAGTTACGTATTTCCCAACTGGTGTCTTTCCACAGTTTTCAGCTTTTGTGGTAATACGAAATCTACCAAGACCACACTTGATACCATCATAGATATAATACGTACCAGGGGATAACATAGCTGCCGGAGTAGCAGTAGAATCATTTGCAAATAGCTGTGTTTTCTGCTTTGTCAATTTTACTGCCTGCCCCTTTTTCCAATCATATCGGATTGAAGTCTGAGGTTTCGAACTAGTAGATGCTGTTACATTTTTAGACTTAGCAATCCATGCACCTGGAGAACTCTTTGTCTTTGTAACATTTACTGCCGTAGATGTTTCATTATAGATATAGTAGGTACCAGGTTTTACAGTTACCCTTCTGTTCTTATCAGAAACCGCATCAGAAGCACTTATATAGCCGTATACGCTAGTTACAACATGATATTGCTTACCTGTACTGGTACTTGCTGTAGATGACGCTGAGGGCTTTGTGGACGCTGTAGTTGTACTCTTTGCACCAATCAGTTTATTAACCTCATGACAAATGTAGTTTGCCTTGGACTTGATGTATGGTCCTGGGCAATTTGTATTTGCAAACATCTCGTGAAATGTCAATGTGCCATTCTTTGTACCATCGTAGTACAATTTTGAAATGCCATTTCGCTTGCATACGTCTGCACACCATTTAATGAGCATATTCAGATCTGCGTCAGAGATGGGCCAGTTGCCGCCCTTAGATGAGTTTGCAACTTCGATTGTAACTGCTCTCTGGTCATTCCAAGCACTGGAAGATGTCCACGCACGATTTTTCTCTTCGACTACCAATCCAAGCTTACCGCCGCTCAGAACATAGTTTGCAGACATATCACGACCTACTGTAGCTACATAGTTGAGCAGGTTTTCAAATGAGATGACTCCAGCAGCATGGTGGATTGTGATCTTAGAGATCTTTTCAGTTCGGACATTATACTTTGTAGACAGATGTACTTTGGATACTAATGGACTATTTGTAAATGCCATTACTCATCATCACCTTTTCCGTTGTTTAGTTCAACTTCCATTTCGTCAGATACGGTGTCAACCTGCTCCGACAGACTAGTTTCCGATGTCAGTGTTTCCAAATCCTTTTCATCAGACATTGATCTCATCCCCTAATTCATCGATGTTTACCCAGCCAATAAGCTTGCTGTGAATACCAGCATGGATACAAGCATCTGTAATTCGTACTCGATTGTTGATTGTATCATCAGACCAGATAGCAACTGAGCCCATATAGCGATATGCTGGATTTGTTGCTACACATGATGCATACAGCCGGATGCCATTTTCATTTGTGTAAGTCTTTCCTGCTTTTAAGTCAGATCCAGTTGCAGGTGCTACCGGAACTGGCTTTTCAGGTTCTGTTTCCACAGCAATTTCTGTAGTAGTGGTTGTTGCATTTTCTGAAACAACATGTTCAGCATCTGCTTTCTTACGTCCGCGCTTTGGCTTTTGCTTTGGAGCAGGCTCTGTGATTGTTGTATCAGTAACCTGCTCTGTCATATTAGAAACTTCCAATGTCTCTGTGATTTTATTTTCAGTCATATGAAATGACCACCTTTCCTATGCTTGCAATTTGTACCATAGCATCCTTGTTAAGATGCGTACTCTTGCTTGACGTGGTTTATCCTTTATCTCATTGTATACATATATAAGGTGACGTGCATCTTTGCTGTCATAGTAGGAATCATATACAGCGTCACAAACTGCCTTATCCTCAATAGAACAAAACATATCTCGAATGACAGTAGCTTCATATTCATCTTCAGCATCTCGCCACATCTCACACTCAGGGCTTGTACCATGCACAGCACATGTAATTGCGTCAGAATGTAGCAATTTGTTATTCATATCGTTTGCAAGAGATCTTGCTTCCCTCGCAATTCTGGAAACATCTGCGTACACGTTTTCAGATGATTCCAAATATCTCCGAAACTCTACATCATTCCCAAACGACATTATCATCACCACAATCATCTAGTGTAATGGATTCCCACTTTTCTGCAAGATTATCTAATATAGACTCTACTGGATCTGCACACTCAGATGATACGTTACAACTATAGTATTGCAGTGCTGAAATGTAATCCTGAATTGCTGGATATGCTTGTGTGCACGAAAGGTCTGCTGAATTATATGAGATTGCAGTATCTGTATACTTACTAAGATCATCTAGATCAGCTATCAGCATATCTCTGTAAGTGGTCAAAGTTGCATTATCTGATCCACCAGACCAGATTTCATTCATTACGGCAATCAGAGCAGTTAGTGCACAGCTAGTTACCACACTTAGATCAATATCACACTCAAAATCATCTGTTACATCGATGACGTAATCATCTCCAAGATCTGTAATCTCAAACATTGCAAGATCTTCGGGTATCATGTCAAGAAAAGCATCATCATTCAGCACATTGCACAAATCATCTAGTGTCTGGGCAGGGGTGTAATTGGCATTTATACCAACACACCGAACTGAAATTTCTTTCGCAGACACGATCTTTTGTAGTTTTACCTTCATAGAATGTGCTGATTTTACCTCTTGAAACTCTGCATCAGGGTAAACTTCACGAAGCGTCTTTAATAATTCATCCTGAAAATTCTTTTCTGGGATATTTGTCAGTGTGATTTTCTTCTTACCCTTTGGAATGATTTCCACATCCCATGCACCCTTATGCTTTTCATTTGGTTTCATTGTACACTCTGCTACATCTCCACCAATATGCAGTTTACTGGTAACTTCACCATCTTTACCCTGCTTGACATCTGACATCAAACCAGAATCACAGATCTTATCGATCAGCTTGAAAAATGTTTCTGATAACTGTTTTAGAAACTTAGCAGCATCAGATAAAATACTACAGTTAATTGATTCACTCATAATTGATTCCTCCATATAAACAAAAAAAGCACCTGAACAGGTGTGCATATCCTGCTCAGGTGCCTATTCATTCATATATAAGGTGCAACTGTAAGATTACTTACGACGTGCTACACGCTTAATCTGCCGACCTGCTCTGCGATTAGTAGATGCAGATACGGCTTTCTTCTTACTGGTAATGGTGGTGCAAGACTCTACAGCATCTTCAGTACCCTCTGCCTCGACAACGTAAGAATCCTCACCAATATCGAATGTTACAGATGTATCATCTGCGGTTACATCTACATCTTCGCCAGTAACTTCTGACACCAGATCTGCGACATCTTCTGCCTCAAACAGCAGTTCAGATGCCTCCGGTGCTACGTCAGTATCAGCCATTACTCTGCGACCTTTAACAGCGGACTTTGCCGCTACCTTACGATTCATCTTGATCTTCATAGGAATTGTGCCTCCTGTATATTTTAGTTTAAAACAACTAGATTGCTGCTAATTTGACTCAGTTCATTTCGGATTGTTTCTAGTTCAGTGTTTGCCTCATCTAAAAGCGTTTCACCATCAAGAGTTACGTTTGAACCCTCTACTCGGTATTTTGATCTTGTCCGACCTAATGCTTTTTTCATGTTTGCTTCACTTAACCGGAGCAGGTAATCGATCCATGTTTGGCTTTTTATCTCTGATACATCATGTAATACTGGAATGTATCGGATTGTTACCGCAGGTGGTACTGGATCTTTATGAGCACAATACACAACCTGATTCTGATTATCATAATGCCACTGAAAATCTGTTGCCAGGCAATTTCGTACTTGAGCTAATGCCATCTCTCTCATGATGGGATCAATATTTACAATGTTGCCTTGTCCGACCGGATTATAAACATTGACTGCCGCACCAACTTGAAATACATTACCACTTTCAATGGATGTCAGATTTAAGCCTAGTCTTGGATATGCAGCTTGTACATACTGCACCCTTACCGTTTCTATTCCTACTTTGAGCAGGTCTATTCTTGGAGAATATGGGACTGTTTTCTCAACCGGAGTTTTCATATACCGTTGCAATTCTCGGAATGCAATGTTTACTGCTTCCTCTACTTGAAGTCCCTCTACATTTTTATTAGCTGGGAATCCCAGCATAAATGACACCTGAGATACAACCTCTTGCATTGTCATGTTGTAGGACTCCCTTCACTAATAAAACTTGATCATTTTATATGAGATTATTATTCCTTACTGGTTGCCGCTTCTTTTTCTTTCACTTCTACGGTAAAGCCCTGATTCTTCAGAGCCGCACCAGCTTCCATGTACCAGAATGCTTCCATGTAGCTTTCTACAGTGAACTCTACTTCCTTAGCACCCTTAGCGTTATCCTTACCAACAACAGCCAGCTTGAACTGTGCAAGCGGTACTGGGTACGGGAATCCAGTAGTTGCATATGGTTCCATCAGATCAATGAAACCAAATCCAGTTACATGCGTATCATATACGGTACCCTTATATGCCGGAGTATCTATGTAAGCGTTTGTTGGTGCAAATGTCGGACAGATCGGAGATGCAAACTTAATTGCTTCCGGATTTGCCGGACCAGTGTATGTGATCTTGACTGTATATGCCATTTCTATATCACCTCATGTGTTATTTTCTGTTTTCTGTATTGGTCTGATTAATAAGTACCAACAATTCTACCACTAGCAATAGTAGCCGGATTTACGATTTCCATAGCGTACATTGTAGCGTAACCTTGCTGTACAGATGCGTTTGCCAGACCAATAGCGTCAGTGTTTGTAAACGGCATGTACTCACCAAACAGAGCAGAGTTTCTGCGGATGTCGTTAGACTTGCAGCACATTACCCATTCATTCGGATCATATGTCGGATCTACATAGATTTCAAACTGATCCAGCTTACCAGACTTGTACGGACCTACAGTGTCATCAATAGATGCAGAAGAGAATCCGTTTACCATCCGCAGGTAAGATTCTACGTTAGTACCTACAATCAGACGGTTTGGTCTAGTCAGGTTGGTTCTCTGGTAGATGCTGTTGGATGCTTGATTCAGCTTCAGCTTAAACTGATTGATGTAGTCAGACGGTACAACAGAACCAGACATGACCGGAGAAGCATCCCAATTATATGCAGGATTGTATGCAGCCGCATTCTTCAGCTTCTTGAAACCAGCAGTGTTGATTTCAGCAGTTAGCTCAGAGAATGCTGCGTCCTTGGACATATCGCCAATATTAGCACCATATTCCTGCTGTGCTGCGAATGCACTGTAGATTGACCAGTAGCAAGCCAGCTCGTGTGCGTCTGCTACCAGGTTGATTTCATCCAGATCCAGATAACCCTTAGCCATCTGTGCACCATATTCATCCTGTGCGTTCGGACCTACAGTTTCATTATCATACTGGTAAGTTGCCTTTACGGTGTCACCAGCAGCGATAGTAATCGGAGTTGTGAACTTAATTGCACCAGTGCTGTAGTCGATAGAACCCTTAGATGCACCCTCGCTGTCTAGGATAGAACCTGCTCCGTCATCGGTATACTCAGTGGTTACGCCTACTAGATTGGTAGAAATTGTTACAGAGTTCGGAAGTACCGGAAGATATGCCAGAGTACCAGTTGTGAAAGAACCAGTTGCAGACTCTACAATTTCGTTCTTTACTACTCGACCAGTGAAGTTCGGATCAAATCCCTGTTTGTTTACAAACGGAGTAGACAGAATAGAACCTCTCTGAGTTTCACCCTTGGTGTTCTCTGCTACAAACTTGAAATACGGGATCAGCTGCTGACGAGATTTCATTGCTACAGAACCGAATACATCCAGTACAAGCAACTGCTGTACGAACATCGGCAGGAGCTCCATGAAATCTGGACGAGCTGCAATGTTAGAGGTGTTTGTTGCACCCATAATGGATGTACGCTTACCCATACGATTGTAGTTTGCCATGATCTGCTGTGCGAATGCTCTACGCTGTGGATCTAGCTTTGCCATTGTTGCATTTCGAGTTGCACCTTGTTTTGTGCGTGCATTTGCAGTAATGCTTGTACCAGCGGTGATCTTACGCTGTGCTGGTGTCTTATGTGTTGCCTTAATAGTCATGTATTATCTCACTCCTATAATTGGAATATTGGAATTACATTGTTACAAGATCATTTGTTTCGTAGTCGTCTGTATCATCACATTCATCAATGATATACAATGGCTCTACCATATCTGCGGTTGCCATGTTTGATGTGCTTGTAGCACTATTTACCATTTTCTGTAAATCGTCTACAGTTGTGCTTGCTGTGATACTAAGACTACCTGGATTTACACCTAATGCAGAAGCATATATATCTGCATATGCTGCTTGGAATGACTGCAAAGTTTGCTTACAAGTACGAAGTTCAGAACGTAGCTTTCGATTTGTTTCATCAAGGTTTGATGTGCGTGTCTCTAAGTCTGTACTAGCTGTGACGGTTTCACGCATTTGTGACTTTAGACTTGCAATGATCTTTTGCTTTTCTTGAAGTTCGTCTGCACTCGCTTCAACCCTCTGTTTATATATAAGGTTTTTCTTTTTCACGTCAGATAACTGTGTCTTAATTCGTTTATTTTCTTTTTGCAGTGCTGTATAGTCTGACTGCTCAGATTTGAGCTGTCCCATAATATCGCACATCTGACTGCTTGTAATTCGTTTTAATGTTCTGATCTTTCTGCTTGCAGAGATTGTCTCTTTTGCATGATTGTGCATCATCTTATCTTTTTCCTGAGACAGTGTCTTTGTAGACTCCATAAGGCGAATGCATAAATCTGTCATTGCTTGAATCTTTTCTTTTGCAAATTCAGGATCTATATCTGATGTGGTTTCTGTAGATGCAGTAAGCTTATCCTTTTGTGTTTGAAGCATTTTATATGTATCAGATTGTTTTGCAAATTGAGATTGAATTACGTCAATTGCAGTACTGGATGTGATTGCAGAAATGTTATCCCGAACCACCTTGCAGACAGATTGATACTTCTTTCGGTCATCTGTATTTGTAGATGCTGCAATTGCTGTAAACTTTGGGATTGATTCCGGATATGCTGGGAAAGATACTAAGTCATATCCACGGAATACAAATGTTTCAGGATCTACAGAGTTATCGACAATATCCCCTGCTCCACGAATGGAAATGCCAAACTTTACTCCAGCGTCAATAAACGTCTTTACAATTTGTCCTACAGGTGTACCTACCAGGTTAAATTCACCATAGACTTTTCCGTTATCATCAATGGACATATCGGTCATGACGATACATCCGTTTTTGAAATCCATGCAGTTTGGATCTTCTGGGTGTCCTAGAAATCCAATGAACCATCCATTTTCAATACCCTGTTTATAATCATCAGACTCTAAGACAGTATGGATTACTTCATCAGTAATATCTAAGCCGTTGTTATTTGTAATTCTTGCATCTAATACTTCTCCAGAATATGTTCCGATTATCGTAGTAGGGATGCCTGTATCTGCATTTACAGATTTATTTTTTATTTGTACGTTCACGCTGAAATCCCTCATTTCTTTAGAACTTTGTTTGTTAGTCGAACTAATCCGCCGACAAGTAGTGTCTTTGCAAATTCCTTTATTATTCCGGATTCGATTGGTTCTAGGCTGTCGTCAGAATTAGATAAGGTTTCACAAGTGGAATCTGCAATGTCAGATACTTCTTGTACAACGTCAGTTTTTACTTGAATCTGATCTGCATGGTTTGAATTGATGTTATAGACGGAATCTCCGATTACAATTTGTATATTGTTATCGTCCTCATGTAGTTCCAATGGATAAGGTCCTAATTCATCTATCTGAGAAAGAAAATCTAACAGTGCAGGTGTAGTGAATACAATTTCATCCATTTATGAATCCACCTCTTTCAGAGTATATGTGATTTTCATAGTCTTATCGGATGTTTTGGTGATTGGTGTTTCTAGGTTGTTTATTGTTGCTAGGTAGTTTGATAAAATGTTATAATATGATTTACCGTTTATATTGGGATCCCCGGCTAAGTATCCGAGCTTACATTTAGATATTGGTATTGGTTTACTACTCATTGTGCTATACGTTTCTACAGCACATAATTTATTTAGCTCTGTATCAAATACCGCATTATGATAGTCAGATACAGAAGACTCTAGGACATAGTATATTTTACCGGATTTAATTATGCGTGGATACAAAATATAAGTGTTAATTTGCTCGATTGTATCATAGGCTTCTCCGTTTATTGCATTGTCATCTAACTTAAACCAGCAAACTCGTCTAGCATAATAGGTTTTGGCTACAAGGTCAAATGCATAGAAACGCCCCAAATAGATACATCCAGTAACCAAACTAATATTTGAATTAAACGGATTTTTAACTTCATAGGATTTTATGATTTCACATGTATGTATATCTACATTGTAAATTTGAAGTGTATCCCCAGAACGTAACGTTGAACTATCACGGGATTTATTACAATATAGCCACAAGGTTTCAGACTCCGGATCAAACCACTTATATATATAACTATTTGGAAATGATATGTTTAAAGTTTTCATAGCCGTAGGAGAAGAACTATAAGAATTATTTAAGTTAGAATCAAATATGCTTATACTTGAAGCATATAGTTTTCGCACTATTATCTGTATGCTAGATGGACTAGTAGCTTTTATAGAATATGAAACATCAGACGTTAGGTCCGCATAAAATGTACATTCGCTAGATCCAACATACGCACTATCTTTATCAAATCTGGGAAAAACTGTACCAATGTTATAGAACAGCGAACCATACGATGTATTTGTTCCAGACGTATCTGAATTATTGAAAAATCCATATCCACCGTTTTGTGATGTTAAACACACACTAGAAATCGTACCATTTCCTTGAGATGTCTTAAAATCATATACAAATTTTGCTGTCTTAGTTGTACTAGAAATACTAGTTTCTAAAAGGTTACAGTCACCTCTGACTTTATTAGTCCCTGAATTCAAAGTGTTATATACACCGCATGCGGTTAAGGTTGTTCCAGCAGGTGCAAATAGTGTGTTTTTATCTTCTGGTATTGTTTTGTCAAAGCACAATAAGCCACCACAGTATTTTTTAACTAATGGATCACTACCACTCAAAAATATGTCAGAAGAAGTCCAATACCCGATCGGTCTGAATATCTCAGACAGTGCATTTGTGACAATGTTGTGTTTCTCATAGACTTCTGTATTGTTTGTTTCTACATCAGTCAATTCTATTTTTGTATAGCCTTTTAATGCCATAATTTACATCACCTACTATTCGTCTTTTAGTTCAAAATCTACAGAACCAGATATGCCGTTTACTGTCATCGATCTGGACGGAATATTGATAATTGATACAGTGTCTCCTATTCCAGATAATGTCGGACTATCGAATCCTGCAAATATAATCTCGTCGATACATGGATTTATGTTCATTTTTCTGTTTCCATCAAATGTAATCGGTTTCATCCCGGATTCCGTAACTCTGATTTCACCAGACCAGTCCGTGATTGCATTGATCTGGGCAGACAGTTTTCGTACTGGAACAGACAATGTACAATTTACAGGTGTGAGTATCACTTTCAAATTGTTCTTTATGATGTCATACTTATATAAGGGCTGTGCTAGATTTAATATCTGAGAACCGTTTGTTAGAGTTTGTTCCGCTTCCCATGTGGTTAAATAAGAATCATTCAGAACGTACTTTACTTTTATTTTTGGATTTGAGCCAGTAACCAGTATATCTGCAAGTATGATTGCCTGAAATGCAGTTTGTACATAGATTGCATTATCTGATTCTGGCAACGTGAAATCAATATCACATATGGTTGTTTCAGATTGTATATCCAATGGAATTGCATTCGACTGAGAATAATATCGAATATCTTTCGTTTTGATATTTGTCAAATTCAAATCCAGCTTGCCGGATGGATTATATCCAGTAAGTTGTTTGATTGCACCAAGTTGTATTTTCCAGATAACCTGGACAACTTGATTTTTCTTGACTTTCAAGATTTGATGTTTCAGAAGTTCACGATTGTATGCAGCTTGTGCAGGTGTTACATCAGAATTGGATTTCATAATCCAGTTTTCTTCATTTGGTGGTACAATTCGATACCCTGCCAGAAGTCCATTACTTTCACTGTCATTCCAATCAGGACATGTCCACAAACCGCATTCTGTGATGAACACATAGTCTTTTCCTGGTTCTCGAAACTGCTCTAATGCTCCTGTTGAAATCATTGCGCTAAAAACTACATCGAGTGTTTCTGCCAACTCTGCTGTTACTTCTGGAACAACTTGACGGTATGATATTTCAGCTCTTGGAAATGTATTGGAAATCAATTCGCATCGAACTGTTTTTGGTGTTTCATCATCTAATGTATCACGATCTGAAAACACTGGACCTAATCCCAGATATGCACGGTGATTATTTTGATTTGGATCATACCCGTCTGCGCCATATCCAGGGACTTGTTCCATGTACTCTGTAAATCGTTTTTCTTCTGTTCCACCAGTTACACCAATTCCGGCAGGTAATCCGTCAGCGTCTTCCTCTTGGTTTATCAATCCCATAGTTCCCAAAGATATGTATCTTGGGATGAAATGGTTCAGCATATATGCTCCCTGATTTAAAATACCATCACCAATCAGATAATGAGCTAAACCTGTCAGCATTGTATTTGTTGCTTGATTATGTCCAACATGTTCAGATACAACTTTATGAGATCCAGCTTCTAAAACTCGAATTGTGACATTGTTCTTAACTCCGGTGTCTTTTAAGATTTGTGTTATGTCCAATCTGAATCTCACCTACCATTTCTGTATTAGAATTGATGCTTGCATGGTGTTCCGTTTAGATACTCATCGAAACAGTCATCAATTTCTTGATTTGTAATACTAGTTATCTGGTCAGAACTCGCAGTCAATTGTTTGATTGCTCCGATTTGAATTTTCCACACAACTTGTACAACTTGATTGATTCCGACTTTCAGAATTTCATGTTTCAAAATATTTCGATTCTTCTGAGCTTGCTCTTCTGTTACTGTGTTGTTTGCAACCATATCCCAGTTTATTTCATCTGGCGGTGCAATACGGTATCCTGCAAGCAATCCATTGTTTTTGCTATATCCTGACGGACTTTCTGGATTCATACTCAGCAAATCTCGTTTTGACCATAATCCGGCTTCCGTAATAAACACATAGTCTTTTCCGGGTTCTCTGAACTGTGCAAGTGCTCCTGTAGAGATCATTGCACTGAAAATGACATCCACTGTTTCTGGCAGCTCTGCTTTTATTTCAGGAATAACCGTTCGATATGATATTTCAGCCCTAGGAAATGTTGGAGATACAAGTTCGCATCGGATAGTTTTCGGTGATTCATCTTGTGCGGTATCTCTGTCTGCAAATGCTGGTCCTATTCCTAGATAAGTTCGATTGTTATTCTGATTTGCATCATAGCCATCTGCCCCGAATCCCGGAACCTGATTCATATAGTCATCAAATCGCTGCGGTTCTTCTCCGTCAATCTCTCCGATTCCAGCAGGCAATCCATCTGCATCCTCTTCTTGATTGATAAGCCCCATTGTTCCCAGGGAAATATATCTTGGAACATACTTATTCAGCATATGAGTTCCTTGATTTAAGACTCCATCGCCTTTCAGAAAGCTTGCAATTCCAGTCAGAAGTGTGTTGGTTGCTTGATTGTGCCCTGTATGAGTAGACACTACTTTGTTTGTTGCTAGATCAATTACTCGAAATGATACATTATGTCTTACGCCCATATCCTTACTTGCTAATAACAATGTGTATCACCTCGATTTAAGATGTTAATGCAGCTACTTTTTCTTCTAGTGCTGTAATCCTGTTTAGTAAATCTAAGACATCTACTCCGGTTTCTGAATTGTTGACGTAGATTTTTCCATAGTTGTCTACAGAAAACGCATTTGATCTATTACCATCTGTACCATTACCAATTACAAATATATGTGTAGATAGTTTGTTATGAATACCTTGTACATGCTGATATTCTGATGTAGCAATACAACCATACCCTTCAACATGTGTAAATCCTGCTTCTGCTCTGCATGACGCTCCCTCAACATGACATGCTGTAAAATTATTTTCTGGCTTAGGATTTTCATCAGTTGGAGAAATACCAGCAACGCATGACATACCTTCAACATGTGAGTTAGAAACATAGCATATACAGTTATAACCTTCAACATGACATCCAATTCCGATAGCTTTTGAACTTTGACCTTCAGAATGCGAAAAATTTCCAGTTGAAGTAGAACCATATCCCTCAGAGTGTGTGTAATCACCTTTGGATCTCGAACCACGTCCCTCTGAATGAGAAGATTCACCAATTGCATATGTTTCATTACCCTCGGCATGTGAATTCGCACCCTCAGCATGAGTTGTTTTTCCCTCAGCATGAGCAGCGGAACCCGTTGCACCAGTAGTGAGACCTTCTGAGTGTGCACCGTTTCCACCAGACGCTTGTGTTGTAAACCCCTCAGCGTGATTATAATTTGTTTGGATCGGAACTTCGCCTAATGATGTCGATGGTGAAACTCCGGCAATACAAGCATTTCCCTCGGCATGATCACATAACCCATATGCAATACTGCTGGATCCCTCTGCGTGAGAGCTTGCACCAATTGACTTAGAACCTGCACCTTCTGCATGAGATTGTGCACCGCTAGATACTGACTCCCAACCTTCTGCATGAGCTGCCGCTCCACTGGATTTAGACCCATATCCCTCAGCATGAGAATTTCCACCATTCGATACAGTTAATAGACCCTCAGCATGAGAATTTTCACCATTAGCCCGTGTACTTTGACCTTCTGAATGTGAACATTCCCCATTTGTTTCTGTTGCAAAACCCTCTGCATGTGATGCACGCTTTATAGCACGAGAATTTAATCCCTCAGCGTGTGATCCGACATCAAGCGACTGTGATCCTACACCTTCTGCATGTGATCCTACACCAGCAGCAAGAGTTCCGTTATTTTCGGAATGAGCGTGATATCCAATCGCACGAGTTCCATAACCTTCTGCATGAGAGTATGTACCAGATGCAACACATTTGTTATTACCTACGTAGCTGTTGAAAATTTCAGCACCTTCAACACCTTCTACCCGTAGTCCGCACCGTTGATTATATAGATTGACTGTTGTATTGACCAGATAATGAAGTCCTGTTAAATCTAAATATTTTCGCACTTACCACACCACCATTACGGAATTTCACATGTTCTTGATTCTTCATCATGTACCACGGTTTCTGTAACTCGGTAAGAATCATACCCATAAATACCAAGTTTGTATGTGGTTGAAGTATCGTCTGGTGATGTGTATATACGTCTATGAAGATTTGGATTTGTAAATCCATTATCATCTTTTACCTGCTCTGTTGTTGTCGCAGGTTTTGCAGGACCTTGTCCCATTGGAGTTACTGTATCTGACATATCACACTCACCACCTTTATTCACCTTGTATAAAAGGTTTTGAATGTGAACAAATACAAAAAGACCGATAGTTTTACGCTATCGGTCTGTGTTTTTAGGTATGAGTAATATTTCCGTCTTTGTCTACTTTTGTGTAAGATGAATTAGAATCGTTTAGAGAAATTGCATCGCCCATTTGAGACATTACTGGATTTACCGCAGGTCTGGGATTCAAAATATCTGTAGATCTGTCTGGATCTAATGTCATGACATCATATACACCAGAATCCTGTTTATGTGTCTGAGACTCATCGTAATCTCGATCATACCTCAGATTCCATGGCTTAGATTCTGTATATGGATTATAGGATGTCTGACTTACTACGCCATTCTCATTTCTAGTTCTAGTTAAATAGTCATCTGGGAATGTTGTACTTACATCTTGTGGTTCATATCCAATACTGAATATTGGATCAGATACCAAGGATTTTACAATTTCCTCATTATTACTGATCTGCATAGAATACAGTGCCCGATATGCAGGATTTATAGTATCTTGTGACTTTGTACCACTTTCGTATGTACCATCACCGTTTGCTCTATCCTCGTAATCGCTATTCCTAGACCATACATTGTGTTTCTTATGAGAAATATCCACTTTTGTACCATCAGAATCCAGTGTCTTTTGTAATCTAGCATAATCTTCTCTGCGATAATGTCCAACTTGCACTGGACCAAATGACATTCCAATGTCATTTACATTTGTAAGTCGCGCATCAATTCCAATTTTTGTTCTAGCGTCATATCTTACACCTGCATGCTGGAATAAAAACATCCCAACTGGTCTTGCATATTCGATACAAGCATCCAAGGGCTTTTTATCTGCGAAGTAGACCACGTCAATATATCCGTCAGCAGTATGTGGTGTGACATACACAGTATTTACTGGGATAGAAACATCCTCTAGTCGGTTGTTCAGTATGTCATTTTCTTTTGCAGCATCTTCAATACGAAATTGTGCAAGATTCAACTCAGCAGCAAGTGTCACACCATCTTTGCTGCCACGATTCTTGATAACTGACATAAAATACAGCAAAACAAGTCGATTAAACGCTGTATTCAATCGATCATCGAATTTATATCCCATAGTATCTGCAAGCATCCACAACAAATCTTCTGGGCATTTCAGCGGATCATATAAATCCATGAAATTTTCAATATCATACTGAATTTTTGAGAGTGATGCTGTAAACCAATCTATAAAAAATCGAAAGTCGGCACTAGATTTATAGATTTCTGGAAGTGATACTGATTTTATATTCATAATGTATCACCACCAATCATTCTAGTATCCAATCCGGAGCAATTCGTAAGTTGTTTCTGGATTCTCCGATATTTGCACCTAAATCCTGATACCGTGCAAATGAAATTGGATTAAAATACTCAATATCGTAAGTATCAATATGTTCTTGTGCACCAACTTTAGATAGTTCTCCCCAGTTTATCACAGGAAATTTAAGATTTCCGGCATCAAAGTATCGAATGTTAGAATCTGCACTCTCAATAATCTCAACAACTTCCATTACCGTCGGCTTTTGTCCTAGTTTTCGATTTGCAGGAGAAAAATACAGAGCGAGTTTTTCTTTGACATTTGCAATGATCGTTTTTGCTTTATCCTTATCGACTGTAGTCTTAGGATAAATTTCACCAACAACATACCACGGGAAAACACGAACAAATCCAAATTGCAGCTCTACAGACATTGCTTGCAATGGTCTATAATCATCTATTACACTGTTTATGATATTCATAGGCGGCTGATACCCGATAAACGCATAATCATAATCATTACTAGATGATGCATACTTCACTGTGCTTATCGTATTCTTCTTTACTGGTGTATAAGTTGTATCCGTATACTCGGATTCATTGAAATCATTATAGATTGCAAAGCACATCGCTGTGTATCTTTGAAAATTTGTAGAAAATACAAATCGATTTGGATCTGTTGGATCAAAACCAATGTCCAGAATATTATCCCACTTAAACTGTGTATAGGTATCAGATGATTCTGGGAAATCATGATAAGTGATATACATTTTACTCTTTTGAGCATCTGTCAAATTTGTGTTTTTGTAAATTGCAAGATTTATCTCTAATGCCTTTTGACAATCAAGTACAGTTCCGCAGTCAATTCCGGCTTCTCGTGTCAAAAAACGTGTAAAATCTGGAAGTGTGATCAAACTATCCCATGTATTGATATAATTTCGGCTATTTCGATATGCTTCTTTTGCAGTTTCTGGGCTTTTTCCAGTTACCGTATAAGTGTGTGGCATTTCAGATGTATTTGCAAGGTTTGATACAGAAATATCACCAGATTCTGTTGTGTACTTTGCATTATCACACGCATTTGGTTTTGCGGGCTGGAAATTGGATAGTACATTTGCATTGACACATCCGATTGCACCAGAGCATTCAATCCAGTAAATTACAAGATAGTTGTTAGAGTAATTCTCCAGTTGGTTGATATAATTTGAAATCTGTAACTGTGCATTGCTGTAATTATCGTAGGTAACTGCAAACATCGGTTCTGGTTCAATAAATTCAGACGGAGAACTTACCTGAACCCACTGGGTATCTAAATAAGTATCATGCAAGCTTGCCTTTGCTTTTACCCATACAGCAGTTGTATCAATGTGTTGAGATGGCAGCTTAATAACACAGTTATTCTTTTTTATTTCTTCTACAGACTTTGCAACAGACCGCAGAGAACCTTCTACCGCTACACGGGTGCAGGTTTTACCTGGTGCAAGGTGAACAATATCGGTATCTGCAAACACATTTGTACCATCTGCAATAATCTGGCGCTTACTTCTAGTTTCTGCAGCACCATAAGTATTTGTCATTGGCAAGATATTGTATGTAATAACTCTGGACTGATTTGTGATGTCTGTATAGGCATTGACTGTACAGAAATTTCCACCATTAAATCCAAAGTCTAGAGTAATTGAATTCTCCGTGTTGTTTGTAAATGTTACCTCTGTTCTGGCAGCTGTATACCATCCAAGCGTATATCCCATTAGACTGAATAATTTTTCGGCATTTTTCCGTTGGGATACAGATGGTGCAAATACCTCATTTGCAAGCCAATCTGTATTTACACCAAGCATATCTGCAACACTGGCTAAAAAGATACCAAGTACAACACCAGGATCAGAGATTGCATCCGGATTCCACTTTGTAGAATCACTTGCGTCATATACACTTGGATTCCACAGTTCTGTAAGTTTAGGAACTAGATCCCAGAAGTCTTTCATAATTGAATCAAAATCTCTGGATGTGTATTTTACCATTCCAGAAGGTGCATTACTCGCCATCTATTGTTACCTCCACATCATCGCCTAATACGGTTTGTATTCCAACTGTCAACTTCAATGTATTAAAATCTTGAACTGTAGTATCTTCATTTTCTCCAGTAACCAAAAGTCCATCTGCAAAAGATGTATTAGCTGCATTACAGTCTGGTTCAAATGTACGAAACTGATTCTTGATCTTATCTTTCAAAATTGCTTTTGTATTTTCAGTGTTATACTGAAATAAATATTGCTTTAATCCGACACCGAATGTCGGATAGTTGTACAATTCTGTTGGTTCTGTCAGCATAAGAAGTCTGCATCGGTTTGCGATAGCGTCCTTATTTGTTAAAACACCAACTTTATTCCTTGATACATCAAATAAGTTTGGAAATGACAAAGAAGAAATCATAAAAATCACTCCCCAAAATTCACTGCACCAGATTGATAACTGCCACCTGTAAGTCCGATAACAATAAAATCACTATTTCCTTTATCCAAAGATGCAATAGCAACTACTTCACCCTCTTGTGGCAAATGTGGTAAAAGGATAGAACTAATCCAAGGCAGATCTTCATCATAGACATAATTTCGCACTTGTTTTCCACCATAATCTCGCATATTATATGGTCCATGTACAGACGGAATACGCACCTTTATCTTCAATGTTCCGTCACCTGTATACTGATACTCTTTGGCATATCCATATGTTATCATTTCATCCATGCACCTCGATTGATGATTCGTGCAACAGTTTTACCTTTCCATCCTGTCAGATCTCGTGGATATGCACTTCCAGTTGTATCGGTATTGGGATTACCTACAGCTTCCCACTCTACGACATTAACATGCCCATTTGATCCATGACCATATGCTGCATACCCAGTAGATCCGTTCTCATTAGCTTTTGCATCCGCCATAATTGCATTAAAATATGTACCATCATTCAGTACTACTGTCATCATATCTCCAACTTTTCCGAATATCGGCTTTACGGCGATCAAATAATTTCCGTTGATTATTGCTATATTTCTATCACTAGGTCTCCCCATGCTGCCCCATATTTGAGCAAGCTTATATTGGTCAGTACGCTTATTCCATCTTGTATAGAAATACGAGTAATTTGTATAAATGTCAGATATACCAGACTGTCCGACGTATGACGGTATAACAATCTCTGTACCACCTGCTGTAGGAATTCCAGATTGAAGCGGAATTTTAGAGTTTCCTAAACTTACAGTACCAGAGGAAACTTGTTGTACAACCAACTGACTAAATAATTCAGACGCTTTTGCTTTTCTAGGTGGTGAAGTTTTTTCATAACTACCAGGTTTTTCAAACTGCCGTACAAAATAATCAGCAGCATCTTGTGCCCCACTGTCATTGTTCGTGACAGATTGCAAATGCTGTAACACCTTAGAAAATCCATTAGAGAGTTCATACCATAGATAATCTAACTGACCTGTAAGATTGTTCATCCAATTCGATCCGGCTGCACTAATCATAGCAGTTTTTCGACTACCTAGCCATTGACATATTCCAGATGCACCACTGCTCTTATTGACAGCATCTGTTCTGTAGGAACTTTCATAATAGATATTACCGCATATACCACAAGATGCAGCAGCATTTAATCCTTTTCCAAGTAGATATTCAATAATTGCTTTTGCATTTGTGTCGGTTATTCCATCAATAATCACATTTGCAGGATTAGCCATATCAGAATAACCGGAGTACATAGAGTTTAATTTATCTGTATAGTTAATAGCTGATAATCGTATTCCGGATTGAGCTGTGCTAAACTTGTCATTCGTGATATATGCAATTTCACGAATCGTCGCATCTCGCCTAGTTGTTTTCGTTGTAAACAGTGATCCATAGCCGGATAACCCATAGCTTGCTAAGTCGCTCACAGATGCACCTACAAGTGACCAGTTTGGCCTAAAGTATCCGACAATTGAAGTATTTGTATAATCATACTCATGATTTGCAATTACACTAGTATATCTATTATATGTCTTTGTATTACCTTCAATTGTCATGATCTTATCGCCATTCAATTCAGATACGACACCGACATGGGAACATTCATATTTTCCAGTCTTATTGAAGTTAAACAGGATAAAGTCGCCTACTTGTGGTTTTACAGCATTTCCGTTTCTAGGTCCATCAATAAATACGCTGTTACACTTATGTTCTCTTCCATATTGACATAGTGTTGTACACGAATAGGTTGTTGGAATAATAACATCCAGTAGACCACCTACTGTCTTTGCACATGCCATTAAAAATGCACAGCACCATTCCCCTTCCCATCCTAATGTTGTCCACACCCAATTTCCGTGTTCTCCCATATGAGAATTGGCTACTTGGAAGAATTGTGATAATTTACTCGTAGTAACTGTAGGCATTGCAGTTCCAGTATCAGATACTGTAGCAGAATTATAGATAAATCCTTGAAAATGATAATTATTGCTCCATGTATATGCTGGTGGTTTCAATGTTTGCTGATAAAATCTCCTACCACCATATGCACTATTGGACGTTACAATTGAACCATCTGAATTGATTTGTTCTACAATAGCAACATGCCCTGCATCTCCTGGTCTGCTCCAGCACACGACTGCACCTAATCTCGGTGAGGCACCCCTTTGATAGCCGTCAGCAGTATTCCCATACCACAGTCCAGCATTATGCGTAGATAAATTACATGATGTTTTGCCCATGATTTCCATGAATCTGCCATAAGCATATCCAACACAATTTGGAAGTACACTGCCGCCGCTAATATTGATACATTGATTATATCCGCCGCTAGACGGTCTCAACCAATATTTATCTGCTGTAGATGGTGCATTTAATCTAGGAGTAAATGCCATAACCTCACCACTCAATCATAACCAGTCATGAAAAATTCTGGATTTAAAACACACTCAAATTCAGAAACATCTGATACATGAGAATCTAGCCATAAAAGCCAATCTTCTGATCGCTCTTTCCAGTCTATCAGTTTTAATTTTTCCAGTGTACAATATAGACCAATTTTATTTTTCAGACCCAGCATGAAAAGTCGCTTTTTGCATCGGTCTATAATGTCATTATTCATAGATTTTGAATTTTGAAATCCTATTTTAATCCACACGCCCATTGTTGGGTTATATTTTTGCACACATAGTTGCAATTCATCCAGTTCTCTGTTTACCTCTGATACCGTTTTAGAACGTATTTCAGTGTATAATGAAAATGGAAGATTTGCAGAAACTGCGGATTTTATATGTGCATCTAAATTTTGAGATCTATATGTACTGTTCTGTATATGAACAGAATCAAAATAGGTTCCTGAGTTTATCGCTACACCTACAACACCAAGATCTTTTAGTTTCGCACCGTCGAATGATTTCACAGATGGAGATATTGTTGCAATATATGGCGTAAATGACGTATAATCAATCATTGACGCAATATCTGTAGTTGTTCCTAAAAACGCATCTCCAGCAGAGGTTGATTCAGATGTTTCTGGATTTGTCAAAAATGAGGATATTTTTTTCTTTTTCAGTCGCTCATTGACTTGCTTTGCAATATCTGAAAACTTAGCAGCAAGATAATCACCTGGACACTCTTTATTGGAAAACCATCTGTGCATCGTCAAATTGCCGGACTTATTACCAGTATAATTCAATGCAGGAATATTATTTCGTCTACAAATATCTTCACAAAGATTAAGCAATGCAGAGTAGGCGGCATCAGAAATAGGCCATGGATACTTAGCCACAGTGTTAGAAACTTCTATTGTAACTGCTACGTTATCATTCTCTTGACTAGATGATGTCCATGCTCTATACTTTTCTGGAATATACAGTCCAATCTTTCCGTTATCATCTATACCATAGTTCCAGCTTACTTCTCTCGATGAATCGTGCATAGTTCTGGACAATCCATCTAGCGTAACAGATCCTGCTGCAATGTGTATAGTTATTTTGGAAATTGACTTTGTACGCTCATTGAAATTAGTAGAACTATTGTCAATATATGACGCTAAATTTGAATTACCAGCCACAGTTAATCACCATTTCGATTATTTGAAAACTCATCAGCCATAGCTCCAGTCAAAGGATAAGCCGCATCGTAATAATAGTTGGCTTGATGTACCTGAGACCAATCATTTGCATTCAGGATAATATCACCAGATAAAAGCGGTTCTGGATCGTGTTTATAATAAGTTATAGTTCCAATATGGACAGGCCAAATTGATGACTCAGTTGTAACATACTCGAAATGCACATACTTATAAGCAACTCCAATGAATGATCCGACAAATAGTGTTTCGCCGGATTTTACATAAACACCCATCAAATGACCATATCGAAGAGAAACATGACCGCTATACTGAACTGTAACAACAGAGTGACCATCTTCATCTTTTCCAATTTGTGTTACAACTCCAGACTGGAATCCATACACATCGTGTGTTTGTATATCTAATCCAGTATGCAAAGTTTTGTAAGTACTATACAACTTTGATTGTCTATTTGAAATCCAGGGAACTAATATTTTGACAGATGATTTTGTTATAGGTGAATAGGAATACTCTTTATACATGAAATCACCTACTGAGTTGACATGTGCTCAAAATTCGGATATAGATCTCCGAATTTGACCATGTATGGAGTAATGATATTATTTGTCGTATCGTAAGAACTTCGATTATAGTTACTACTTCCTGAAACAAATATTCCTTGTGCCGCAGCTGTCTGATTTGCATTACTGATAACTAACCGCTGTAGTTTCAGCGTAGTCACAAATAAATTGCTCACATTATGAGTTACAGATACGATGTTATAAATACCTGTAATTGGTGATAGTGTACCACCAGAATATACAATCAAGGAAACTGGTTGAGCCACAGTATATGACTTCACACTACCTGGAATCTGAACCGTGAAATCTCCGCTAAACTGAGATGCTAATGCGTTTACGTCATTGATAATACTAGCGGACTGAAACACATCAGAAAGAGAACTGCTCCAACTGTTTACAACCTGAGCATCTTGTGTAATAGTATTACCACTACCATCTACAGCAAATCCAACTTGTCTGAAATTCATATCAGACATATTATATGCTACACCATCATAGCTGCCGCTGATTGATAAAACATTTGCATTTTCTGTACCATACTCCAGTACGTCATTATTCTGTGACGACATAATATTAGCATTTGATTTATAATGGATAATTCCAGGACGAGTCATTGTCGGCTCATCTACCCAATAACTAAATGATGCACACTGTGGTGTTGTATCTACATTACTACGTCTTAAATAATCTGAAACATGGTCTGTTGCATTATTTACAACCTGACTTAATTTACGGACTCCGTGGAAGCCATAAATCAATCCTGCGGCATTTTGTGCAGAACTATATGTTTTAGATAGTGGAAGCAGTCCTGGAAATTCTGAATATTCGTCATCTGCTGAAAATTCACCGCGAACATACTTATTAAAGCTAGTTGTAATAGGTCCATGATTTACAAGAGTTGGTGTGTCATTTCGATCTATATCAAGTTCATAGTAAGATGTAGCCTTAACAGATTCTGCTAGTGCTACAACAATTGCAGACGGCTGTACAAATCCGCTCACCGCAGGAATACGCAATACAGGCATACTGGTTTGCACTGCAAGCGACGCATATCCTGTGATTTTATAGTTCATGTATACTCCAGTAGTGCTTACCGAAAACTTAATTGTAAAACCTTGATAGGATAAGCATTCTGCAACATTCCCAAATTCATCTAGCCACCCAAAGATAAATGATACTGGAATACCACTGGAATCTGGATACTGAGCTGCAGACTGTGCTGCACTATACAGTAGTGCTTCAAATGCCGCAATATTCATTTTTCGTGAGGCATCTCCACCAACTATGCAATTCAGTGTCCATGATGTCATAGACTGTATTTCACTATTGCTTAATTCCAAAGATGCAAATGGAGATGGCATTTCTAATCCAAAATCTGTAATACTTACACCTGCTAATGTAAAATTACAAAATGGTTGTTTTTTCAAGATGCACACCTCCATAACAAACAAAAAAAATAGCGATAGCTCTTATAAAGAGCTATCGCTATTATTTAAGGTTATGAAGTCAATGCATGATTAGTTTTGATGCAAACACCTCACAATGTTGTATCTTACTCACACCCAAATGATTTCCATGTTGTCTGGTTCATAAGCACCAAAGCAGTCTTTATGTGTACCAGTATCATACATAGTTACAATTGTATCTTCAAATTTAACGTGATTTCCTGATATTTGATATATTACAACCCAATCGCTGCATCGATTTCCTAGATGTAATTCTTGAAACCCTTTCAATGATCCAGATAGATTATGAACCTTATATTTTACAATTTCCCCATCTGTAAATGATCTAGTTGACAAAATAGTTTCTATATCATCAAGCAATTTCATATTACAACCACGTTTCTTACAACGTTTTCTCCCACGAATATATCGATTGCTTAATTGTAGTATACGTGACAATTAATCAGCCCCTACTTGTTTCAAAAATTTTCTATACTCTTCCAATGATGTAAACGAGTAATATGTGTCGAGCGAATCAGATTCAATATCATAAGTTTCAGAATTTACATCAACTGACTCTGCCGTTAATATTTTGTCAAGATTATTAGGTTCGTATGGTTGTCGTTTTACATAACGTTTCATACAATCACCTCCAAAAGTTCTACAGTTTCTACTCTTATTCTATCGTTGTCTATCCAAAAAGTCAATGTACAAAATGCACAAATATAAACTTGTAAATCCGGTTATTCTGTACCAAGATTCATCTGCATTGCTGAAATTGGTGCAAGCAATTCTCCGTTATTGAACAGTGCTGCAATATTCTTCAATATGCGTAATCTTTGACCTTCATGAACAGTATATCCATCTTCAATATCATTAAAATAAGAGATTACCCAGCTGTATTGAGGTGAACCGAAGAATCTATTTGAAATAAGATCTAACCTATTTTCTTCAGATAGTGGCACATCATAATATTCAAATTTTGCATTAGATGTCACTGTATTTTGTGTTTCCAATGTAATGAATCGAGTCGATTCGTTTGGATCATGCACTATTTGACGCAAACCACGATATCTGCTGATATTATCAAAATCTCGACAAACCGTATACTGAATACCATGGTAATCTATTTCCTGATAAGGTGTTAGTGTATCATAATATATTGGTTTGATATACTTTTTTGAGCATAATGAACTCATGAGATCAACCCCTTATTCATAACTGTATTATAGCTCAATGGTTCTGACGCTACCTCTGTGATAGTTAAGTCTAGTTGACATACTAGATAAAACCCATCCTGTCCGATTGGACTGTCACTGTCCCATGAAACATCTACAGAAGTCATAACTCCGGTAATGTATGGCTTTCCTACAAGGTATAAAGTAACTGTTGAAGTTTGAACGGATGCACCCTTATAATCTGGATAGCAATTTGCCTCGCAGAACCGGATCAGCTCATTACATTTTCCATCAAGATGATTTCCGCTCCACATATCACGGTGCATCTTAAATGAAAATGTGTTAGACCTCGGACCTGAACTATGGTACACCTGCCATGGTTCATATTGGTATAAAATATCAGACATAGTTTCATAGTTGGCCTGTACACCATCTTTCAAACCATCTGGATATACAGGAAAATCCATAGACTTACCTGACAGTGAAGAATACAAAGATATTTTGCCCCAAGGGAGCTTAAACCACTGCATTGGATTATTTGTAGGTGTCGATGTTAGAATCTGAGAACCACGCTTACCATCATAACTATTGAATATAGATGGATCGATTTTATGGTCATATGTTTTCTCGTCATTCAGCATCATAAAAGACTTGTTGTAGATATCTTTTTTCACATGATCCTTGTTTCCTAGTACACCCACAACGCTCAACAGTCTTACAGTTTCTGGAATTTTCAGCATACCATAAAAACTTCCAGTCAATTTCAAAAATTTCCATTCAGTTTCATTGAGTAATGCAGCTGTTTCAAACACATCAGAATCACTAGTTAGTGTATTCAAAATTGATCCTTTTTCTTGGTATGTGACATTATCGCAGGAATCAATATTCAGAGTTTTATAAAAATCAAGAAGTGACTTACCGATATCATGCGATCTTGTTATATTATTCAGATTTAGAACGCTATCAATGTCTCTTGAACTAATAAGATTTGCTAATTCTACTAATGATGTTCCAACTGAATTCCCTGTCGGAAGATTTATTGGTAAATACTGCAAACGCATCACCTGCTTACGTCAAATTTGATGTTCTTAATCTAGCACTTTTTATAACATGTGGTTCTCCAAACATCGTCGGAGGTCTCAAATCAATACGTTTTCCATGATATGTAATGTATCGAGAGTCACCATTAAACGTAGGTCGTTTTCTAAGCCACTGATTACTCTCCTTGTAGCATAAAGTTGATGCAACGTCAGAAAAAGTATCTGATATATTATCGCACCCTAATAGCACTAGTAAATCATGAATATCCAACGGATCACTATTTACAGATATCACAGTACCCAACATGTAACTGTATACCCAGTCTGGAATTTCATACTGAGATTGGGTATGTGCGGATTCAAGATATTTATCAATGTGATATTGTATGGCTGTAACTAAAGACGTATATTCAATTTTAATAGATTCTGAAACGCATGGGTAGTTATCCGTAAAAAAGCTGTTTGAACTAGTGTTTAAGAACGCTGTGCACATTTCACGATCGCTGATCATATGATATGGATAATTTGGAAGATACCCCTCATTTACATATTTTATTTTTATGATATTATGAATATATATCATGATAAAGCACCACCTGAGAATATATGAAACTTTGACGGTTCCCATCCGTCGATAGAATCAGATGCGTCTGTTCCAGTTCCGGACAGAACTTGTGCATTATCTACATAAAATGCATCTACAAGGAATGTAATTGTACCGGAGATGGTTTTTGCAGTACCATCCGTAGAAACCTCATACTTTTGGCTTAATGCAGTGAAGCTTGTATTTTGTACCACCCATTTATCCGGTGACGCAATATGATAAGCAGATATAAATTGTCCAGTTACCTTTAATTGCTTTCTTAATAGTTTTTGAGGGTACATCAATGCACCACCCTGTGGAATAACATAAGAGTTACCAATGATGAATTTTCCCTCTTGCACGTTTGATGTAGAATCATTACGAACAAGCATAGAGCATCCAACAATTGTACCGTCACTACTAAATGTAAGGCTTTGTAAACCATACAGAAAATGATTATCATTTGGGGTGCTTGTATCGTAAAAATCTGTTCCAGACGAAATGGTTGGAGTATCGTACTCACGAACAGTCATATAGTCAACAGTCAATCTAGGATCAGTAGATTTACGCATAACATACCATAAACGCATATCCTCGATAGTATCCTGTGCAAGTCTATCCAGTATTGTATAGTCATAATATAAGCATGAACGATATAGATTCACATGTGGTGTACCGGAAATGGTATCAATTCTGATTCTCTCACAGTCCTCAATATTTATAGTAACATTAGAATCTGCTGATCCCAAAATCTGTAAATTTACATGAGTGTTAAACCTTGAATCAATTGCCCGAATAGTTAATGTTGTACTCTTAGATGCAATCTCCTCATCTGTGGCAGCAGACAGATGAATAATTACATTGATTTCGTTCGGTATACCGTCATTTTGAATGCGGTGCATTTGTGTGGCATCCGGAAACGCAACTCTGTAATTTACATACTCGTCTAACTGTGCTTGAATTTCTGAAATGGACAAACCGGATGATGTTTCAAAATCCTCTCCTAGTTGATATGCTAGTGTTCCAGATCTAAGTAAAGAATAATCTAGGATGCGAAGATGACCTTCATCATCACGAATGACATAACCTGCATCTGTAGCAGTGTCTGGTACGTTTAAAAATCCACCAATTCGATCTGTCTGAGCCAATGGAATTTCATCTGTAAGCCAAATCGGTGGATCTGTATAAGATTTTTTACCTGAAGTGTCAACAACATAGTAGTATCTATCAAACAGGGATAATCCTGATTCCTTATCAATTTTTTGGACACCGGTTGATTCGTCTATTACAGGTGTATCAATCGCAAAATAATCAACTCCGTATGCACCACGATATTCATTTTCGTCAAAATGGAAATATGCATTATATACAGATGCATCTGTTATATTTGGGGGATCTGACTGTGTTAAACTTTGAATTAAAACCCCCATCGGAGGTACCTGACCTCCGCCAACTGCAACTTCATCTGACGCTGTAGTTAAATTTTTAGTACTACCTATATATTTTACAGCTGATACAATACCAGGTATTACTACATACATAGAGGATGGAGGTTGTGTATACTCGGTATTAGATATATCAATTGTGTTATCCTCGCCAACAAGAATGTAATCACCAACATTCCATTTCTGATTTAAAGCTGGCAAATCTGCTCTATCATTCAAAACATCGACGTAGCATCGTTGCTTTCCAGATGTTAAATGATATAAGTCATTGATTTTCTGCGTGATAGATTTCACATGTTCTGTGTATGCTCGATCTACAGTACCAGGTGTGTTTGCTACAAAATCCGCTACTGGAAGCTTATACACTTTCAGCGGATACAATTGTGCTTCACCGCTAGATGTATGAATAGGATAGTCAATTTCTTTATGAGGTACAACCATTGCAACTTCATCTGTGGAAAGCGTATCAAATAGTGCTTCTGGGTACCGATTCATTAAATTTTTTACAGCATCAGATGAAGTTCCGGATTTTATAGCTAGTCCTTGATTAGCTGCATTATTCACAAACTCACTATCTGTCATAGGTGTTGGAGTTTTATCCCATACCATCATAGTATCTGTAGCGTCACACCATGTATCTTTTCCGGTGTCAGGATTTTTTCCTTTCCCAGCAAATACATAAAGCTTTTTGTAGTTTAAGCCGGATTTTCTCAAATAGTCGTCGGTCAGCATAGCATCTACATTTGAGATCCGACTTGCATCCATGACTGCACATTTCCTCGGATAATTTTGCCGAATATTTGTGACTATGCCATTAAAATAGTCGAATGTTGCAAGCAAGAGATGTGCAGTCACCTGTTCCTGTGCATCCGGAACTTCGCTTGGAGTTTTAAACGCAGTAGTTGGTAAAATAACAATCTGTACACCTTCATACAAATCAGCATATTGTGTGTCTTTAGATTCGGTAAGAATTGATCCGCTCATAGTAGCTTCAGTGCTATACATCACACGTAGACCTACGCTAAGATGCCCCGTCAACTCTGCGTCACCATTTACTCTGGCTTCTTCATTTGCAGAAACCAAATCTATTGTAATTGGTACAAGCGACTGAATAAAATGACCGTTGACTACAGCGGAACCTTCATTAATTTTTAAAATTGTAGATGATGTAGGTGTTTCATCTGCAAAGTACTTGGATGACGCATTCATCAAGCTTACGGCAAAATCAGACTCACCATGAACATATGAAGGACCAATCATATAGGACACATTAGAATCTGTAGCAACAGATTCTCTGGAGCGTAAGTTAAATTCTGTTACAAGTTGACCACCATTTGTAGTATTTGCACATGGGAAAATATTTGTTGTAGCAACTGGAAATTTGATAAAATCCAAAGATATCCCTCCTAGATAATATACCCATATATAAGGTCTTTTTACGTCATTTTAGGTTATTTATGCCTAATGCTAAAGCAGATAGGCTATTTGGTAGTGCAGAACTATCAGAGTTTGAAAATTCAGTCTGTAGTATAGCATTTACAATCTGCAAAATTTCTGCAAGCAATACGTTTGTCTGAACAGCAGGATCTAACAGATCTACACTATTTTTTGTTAACGCAGCAGCTAGAGCATATACAGCATCTCTCGATTTTGAATTTTCAGCAGATCTAACCTTATCCCAACTAGAACTATCATATCCCACTGCATTTCTGTATGCAGTGTGTTTAACGTAATACTCTGTCCAGCTTGTACAATAAGCATTAAAAGCTTTTTGATAGGCTTCAAATCGCCCTGCCTTGCCGCCATATGCAAGAAAATCTTCGTGAAACAGTATAAAATCATCATAAAAATCAGACTGTTTCTTATAACTGGTTTCCATCCATGAGTTACTAGTAGATAGCTGTGTGATATTATCTACCCAAAATTGATCCTCACGTTGCTCTCGTTCCTGTTTAATTCTGATACCTTCCTCTGCTTGAAATGCTTCAAATTGCCCCTGAACTGCCTCATTTGTAAGACCTACATCGGTTAGTGCATCAGATAAATTCGATATTCCAAATCTGGTTGCAGTTTTCGCCCAGTTTTCATAAGAAACATCCTTTCCAGAATTCTCTTCCAAGTAAGAACTCATTGTACCTAGAAACTTCTGCACTGCATTATTTGTTACTCGTGTTGGATTACTAGATTGAGATTCCCGTGATTTTAATGCAGATACACCTAAAACATCAGATCCTGTAATGGCAGAAGATATACCAGAGCTACTTTTGCCTACAGTCCCCCAATGATAGTTAGAAGATGGACTAGAATTAAATATAGATCCAATGGATGATAATGTAGCGTATGCCTGATTCATCCGATTTGTAAATCCTCTGGATGATGTTGCATCGTAAAAAGAATTCCATGGCGTGTAAGTATTTACAAGACTTTGCCGTATTTTTGATGTTGTCGAATATGCTGAAATTCCACCCATAAGACTGATAATGTCGTCTGTTACATTTAGGTTTTGACCAGTTGTTGTCAGCTGATAAGCTGCTGTAGCATTTCCGTTTCCAACTTTTCCAAGTTCAAGGAGTTGCTTTACATCTGCCCTTTGTGCGGAACTTTCAACTGCGGATCCAATCAAATTTGTAATTCCTGCTTTAATCTTTCCAAACATAGCAGCAGGATTTACAAGTATCATAATGTTTTCTACAGTATGACGAATTCCTTCCAGAAATTCAAGTGCAGACCCTTGCAACTCTACACCATATGTAGCATCCATCAAATCATTTGCAATTTGTTCATCCCACATATGTTCTTGAATAGATCTAGCGGCGGCGTTATCAAGTACATATGACAATCCTTCATCGAGCATGTACTCATTGATCTGCTGCATTTTTAACTGTTCTGCATTTGTGGTAGTTTGACCAGATGCAAGAAGATCCATATTATCCAGCAGTGCAGTGCTATTTGTATCCATAGATGATATAGCCTGAGCTAAGTAGGAAAAATCCACTCTTGCAAAAGCATCAGAAGACACGCCGAAAATACTAGAGAGTCCTTCTGCAACTTCCATATAAGCGTCTTCTGACATATTCTGACGTTTTCCTAATTCAGAAAACAGATTTGCAAACACCTTCTGTGGATCTTGCGCTAGTTGCTTCAGAAATTCAGTATTTGACGCATTGATTCCTGCTAGTGAACGTAGCGCCACAATCTCTGAGCTATTACCACCAGTCGCCGCCTTGTAAATAGCGTCAGTCATAGACTGTGCTAAATCTGGTGCAATTGCTCCTGTAATAGCAGAAACAGCAGTCATCACTGCGGAAATCTGAGTAGCATTTCCAGTTTTAGACGCTTGTGCAATCTGTACAGACTCTGTGAATAGATTCTCTGCGTCCTTTAAACCAGTTGTAAAACCACCTGCAACTTCGCGACTTGCATATAAAATATTATTTGCAAATCCTTCTAACTGTCGATTGGCCTCGTCGATAGCGTCAGATTGTGACTTGCCTTGTCGGATTGCATTTGCGGCAATAGAAGAATAAGTACTTGCATATGAAAAGAAATCTTGTGTCGGAATTGCGGCATTAAGCTTTGTTGCAATATACGCAAATTCTTCTGCAACTTTACCACTTAGTCCAGAATCCAACACCTTTGCAAGATTATCTGTAATAGAGCTTGCACTGACAACTTTTGTTAAACCCTCAGAACGCAGTCTATCTGCAAATGACGCAATCAAATCTTGTAAGTCATCTTTACTATATCCTTGTGTACCATTTATTTTTCTGAGATTAGTGTCCCACACATTATACATTTCTTCAGCAGCCTGCTTTAGAATGTCAAATGGGGCTTTAACCATTGTTTCTACGTCTGCTTTTAACCGATCTGTTTCAGTTTTAATTTGATTTTGTCTAGATGTAGCATATCTATCTGCGGTTTCTGATGCTTTCTTTATTAGTTTTGTAGTAGCTTCGATTGCAGGGGACAATGCCCACATAGCAGCTGTCACTGCAACCATCGCAGCACCTGCTACTACAGCAGCACCGGTTAATCCTCCTATTGCACCTATTGCCAATTCGGAAGATCCGACTAGTTCAGCACCGCTGGTACTCATCATACCTGTTAGAGCCTGAATAGTGGATGACACTTCTCCAGATTCACCAAATGCACTAGTAAACATGTTTGCAATACTGGATTTATCGCCCTTTGATATGAAATCTTTTATCGTACCCAAATCCGCTTCTTTGAACTTAGCTAGTGCATCTCCCCCAAGATTGCTTGAAATGATGTTTTTAATCTGTTCAGCGGGTTCCTCTGATATACCAGATGCAAGATTAGAAATATCAGACTGTTGTACTGTAACACTTTGTGCATGAATTACAATATTCTGTATGTCAGATACTACATTGCTTTTAGTAGATTTTCTAAATATAGAATCTCCGTCAGCTTGCTGAGATTGAGAACCTTTAGACTTCTCATTTTTAGCATTTGCAGATTGCTGGCTAGTGCCAAGTATAGTAGATCTTAAATTACTAACAAATTTAGATTTCGCGTCATCTAATTTACCAGTTAATTCTTTTCCAATCGCGGAACCCTTAAATGCAGACATCACAGTTTTTCCAAGTTCTGCACCAAGAGTTTTTGGAATATCACCTATTTCTACGCCTAACCCGTCTGCTAAATCTGAAAATACACTTTGAATTTGCTCCTTAAAATCAGAACCGATAAGTGCTTCAAAGATTGATTTCTTAAAAGCATCTGCAAAATCATTTGTAGCACCACGAGAAAATCCCTTTCCGGCTGATATATTTGATTTTGATTTATCTCGAAATGATCTACTACCAGATAAGGTATTGAATGCATTGGACTGTGAAGATTGCCCACTTGATTTCAAAATATCTTTTACAGTTTTGTCAATAGATTCAAGTATATATAATTCTTTAACTTCAAAATTGCTGAAGTTCTTGGAATTTGACTGATCGCTGCCATTAATCTCAGAAATTATGTCATTATTATTTGTAGGCATAAAACCACCACCTATGCATAAAACAAGGGATAAGATTCCTTAACCTTATCCCTTATTTCAATTATTTCTTTTTCAAAGCAGCCTCTCTAGATTTCAATTCAGCAGTAAAGGAATCTACATACTTTTTCCGAATAAAAATCGGTTGCTGCATAAGCCATTCTGTTGACACAGCACCTTCAGATGCTCGTGCAATAAAAATTGTTTCATCAATTATGTTTTCGTATAGTTGCTGTCGCACTTCTTGATATGTTTTTATTTTTCCCTGCACTTCGATCGTGTTTCCATTGCCGGAGATCTCCCAGGGACGGGCGAAAAAACTTATCATTAACCAATGCAACAAATGAAGCGTCATTACTATGACATTTCGGACACTGTGCTGTGCCACCATTACGCAATCCAAAATCAGACAGCTCTGAAATACGATCTCGCAGTATGATATAATCAGCTGCACTCAAATCATTCTTAATTTTATATTTGATTTCAATCGGAGTTAAATTAGACTTTCCGCCAATTGACGTAACCATATAGCAGATTCTTGCAAGATCACTGTCAAGATTACCGTCAGGTGTTTGAAATGCCTTATCGTTTCTACAATTGATAATCTGCTGAATTGTAGGCAGTGCTAAATGTACATCACCGCTGAAATCCAAAAATTCATCTTTTGAAACCACGATGTCATTTGAAAAATCATCAGGAATAGGAATGCAATTGATAGTTTTCAAATTTACTCGAAATTCTCCGTATGAAACCTTTCCACATGAACGACAGTACACAGCATTAGTTGTGTAGTATGGTCCATAATTCAAAATTCTAAGGCATCTACAAATCCAATAGTAATCTACTTCCAAAAGATTATGGAAATTTACATTTTCGTCTACTGCCTCTGGAAGAATGCTATCCAGCATGGTACCTACAAAATCTTCACTACCAACATACTCCAATTCAGATGCTGTTGGAATGCTTTTTAATGTCAGTGTACCCGGAATATCAGTATATAAATTCTTACCAATCAGTTCGATCTTTTCTGAAATCATTGCCATGTGAAACACTCCTCAAAGGTTTTAAGGTGAATTAAAATCAGCGAATATCTTCTGGCTTCAAGTAAATTGCACGAGAAATGACAAACGGAACTTTTACCTTAACAATATCGCCGCCTGTCTGATTGCCACTACCATTATCAAGTGCACCGATCCATGTTCCAGGACATTTAATAACATCTCTTGCACGACCTTGTCCGTCATACTTAATGAAGTATACTTGTTTCATGTACTCGGATGGTAATCCCATTTTTTCTGTGTCAGGATTATAAACTTGTCTACGCCATGCACGTAAAGCATCAAGTACATTTGGTTCACAATAACAGTTTAATGTCCAGTCAACATCAGCAAATGTGACCTTAGAAGGGAACTTGATAACACCATTTCCATAATGGACAACGATGCTATCTTGTTGCTCCTGAACAGAACCGACTTCGTCAGTAGATAATGTCAACAGATCTGCATTTTCGGTTGGAGCTGATCCGTCCATATTATAGATACGCACTTCAAAATTGTTTTGAAGAATTGGAACATAGGCATCGACACCGAGCATATGGTTTGTACCCATGTATAAAGGTGTAAACATACCACATCACCACCAATCAAGACTTATATTGATTTAAATCGCTTCCAGGAGGAAGTGCAATTAGATCAACCTTAATGTCATTCACTACACCATTGACTACAAGATAGATTTTACCAATTACAGTATTGGCGTTTACTTGATCCAGGCCGTTAATATCAGCAGCCATAGTTACATAGTAATCTTCGATAGCACCCACATTCTTCATAGTATCCAATGTTGGTGTTACCCCAGCATAGAATTTGTCATAAGCTTGCTGATTATTATATTGGAACGTAATTGCAATACCGCACTTATACACAACATCCTCTACAGCATTTACCAAAAATCTTGTAGATAGATTTGCAAGTGCCTGGTATGTAGCAGGTAGCACATCATATAATGTCGAGTTGCCCCACACGTTCAAACCAAGTTCTGGTATCTCAGTAATTGCATTCAGGCTAACCCCATCAAGCTTTTGCCAGATGTCAAGAAAATGCTTAGATACCTTGTAATTCATCTTACCAACGGTAAGATTGTGCTTACGATTTGTAGGCAATGCCCATTCGTACTGTAAGGATTGATTTAAAATCATTGCTCTTTGTAGCATTAATGCAAGGAATGACGGAGATGCAGTAAAAGCTTTTGATGCTCCTACATACTTGTAAGATCCCCATGGTGCAAACAATGCAGAATGCGACGCATATAAAGCCGCATTTGCATCTGTAGTAAGTACATCGGTTCCTACTTTAGAAAGCATCTGAGCATATCCAAGCTTTTTGGAATCATCATTTGACACATACTGTCTTGATTCTGACTTCGGAATATCAATAAATCCTGTAGCACAACGACTTGTAAACGCAGTTTCCATTATCTTTTTATGTAATGGAGAAACCTCAGTAAGCTGAACAGATTCGGATGAATTTGTAAGTTCACAAATATTCTGATCGTCCCAACCAGGGCTGATAATGCGATTTGGATTGTAGTTTAGTTTATCCTGTAGCAGATCATATACAGTATACGCTGCATTATATATCCATTCTTTGTATTTCTGAGTATTTGCCACTAATGAATCAGTTGGTGCTGTGTCAAATGCGGAAATATACTTACAACTGGATGTTTCTGTATAACCCGCAGATTTATATCTTGTTTCAGCAAGTGTTTTTGCTGATTCCCATGCTGTAGAAGCAGTTGAATCAGATGTCATAGTGTCAGAACCACCGGATAGCTGCTGAACTACAGTTGTAGAACCATTGGAATCAAAAGCATGGGTGTCAACTGAAATATCTGTACTAATGTCAATAAAATCTGATTCGACTTCACTAACATGAGGGATAATATCCGTTGCAGCGTTTGCATCGAATACAAAAATCAAATTTTCAACAGCTGTAGTAACACCAGATGCGTCTACTACATATGTAATTAGATTCCAGTATTTCCCGTTAGATGCTTTAGTAAGTGATATCTTTAATCTGTTACCAAAAGTACCAGGATATTTTGCTGTAAATGTAATGTGTGGCTTTGTGCCGGATGGGGCATAAGCATCTACTGTTTTGGATGCCTTTGCACCAGGACAAACGCGACAAACAAGAACATCATAGCCAGCAGTAAGTAGGGTTACTGCCATTTGATAACTATAGTCCTTTGCTAATCTGTAATTCGATGCAGGTCCACGATACGTAGATGTAAATGCTTCTAGTCCGGATTGCGTTGCTGTAAAATGCTGGAATGATGTCTGCTCTAAAACATCATCAACTGTACCATTATCGCCTACAATGGACTCCGGATCACCATAGCATGGTCCCCACATGGCAGTAATCGGCATCGCTACAGTTGCATAAGATGTAGTACCGATATTATACGAATAGTTTTGAGAAATCTCATTTATTACAATCTGTGCCACTGGTTAACTCATCCCCTTTTTGTGCTTTTTCTTTTTGTACGACTTGCTTTTTCGCAGTAGCCTGTTTCTTTGCATTAGATGTCTCGTCTGCACAGGAAACTGCGATAAAATCTGGATTTGTTATATAACCAGATACTTCATGAGATGAACCTGGCTTGAATGTTACACCATAAAAAGTTTTTGTAGTGCGAGATAGGTTTTTGTAGATCACAATATCACCTCACATGACGATATATAAGGTTTACGATTTATCGATTAGTTCGGCATTTACAGAATGTGTAACTCGTTTTAATTTCACAGGAGTATAGCTTACAAGCACGCACCCTTCACACTGCAATGGTAGTATCGTTTGATACAATTTACCACTTTCCAGATAGTCAAAACTTCCAGAAGAATGCTGAATCTCAGAATTAGTGTCAATTGTTACACCAAATCGAATCTTACGTTTACAGTAGTACGGCAACTGTATAGTCAAATAATACATATTCATGTATTTGAACATCAGTTCCTTTAATAACTCATCTCTGTCTGCTGTGTTTGTAGTCAACAGAGTTAAACCATAAGATAGCTTAACTGGTATTGCTTTCTCATAGTATAAATTATTAGTTTCAGTATCTAAAACTGAAGATACCCCAAAATGTGCTCGTGTAAAATTCATTCGATCTGCGTCAATGGATGTATTATCATCTCGATCTAGTGCTACAATTGGAAATGATACACTGTCATCTTGAATTTGTGCAGCTAGTCCTATAATCTGTTCTGGAGAAATCACTTTAACAACTGGATTTTCTACATGATTTGGGTTAAAGCTACGCATCAAATCGTCCACAATTGCATTATCATATAGGTATAGCACAAATTCACCACCTTATCTATCACCTGGCAACTCTGATACATAAGTTCCTCGATAATCTATCGGATCTTGTAGGAAATAATTTGATTTATCAAATGTCTTTGCAATTTCTTTTCTGGTACGTCCTACAGTCTGTTTATCATATACAGGAATTACTTGTGCAATCATATGATCCGGTGCTTGTATATCACATGTCAACTCTGTAACACGGAATGTTCGATCTGGCATACCAGTATACTGACCGGATATATGAAATAAGCAGTCTTTTTGCAAGTTTTGTAAATTAAAGCTGCAATGTACCAAAAATGGCAAGTCCTTATCATTTTCAACTACCCATCCGAGTCGTTTATATGTTTTGACCTTTGGATTTCCGTCAAAAAATATCTGTGTGTGAATCATTTCTGAATAGCTATCTATAACAGACTCACCTTGTGCATTGGAATCTGCAAATAAAGGATATTGATATTTACATTGGATTCCTTGTAAGATTAGAGCTTCGTCATAGCGATCACGCATCAGCTGTATGTCAGGACCTATAAGATTATTTTGCATAGTACATCACCAGAATTATAAAATTTTGATACCATAGGCTTCAGCACAATCATGCTCAATTTTACATCCCCTATAATCCTGCCATCCGTCAGCGAAATATACTACATCAGCAGTGGACAAAAGTTCTAATGACTTGCCAAGGAACCACAATGGCTTTGCGTCATGTGGTGCAGCTTTAAAGAAACTGTCAATGACTTCTACATCTTCATTCAAATAATGCATTGCAGTCTGAATTGCAGTACGTCGTTCTGCAATGATCTGTTCGTCGGATTTACCACGCATCGGCTGTGAAATGAATAGCTTTTTCATAATTTAACTCCTATCACTCTGTAATCACTTTGTTCTCAAACTTCTTGTAAGCGTCAAGGTACCACTCGTGCTTGTCACCATTATATGTCAGTTCATAGTACATACCATCGAACAATGTGGTAGACAACAGATACTTCCAATTCTGAAGTGCTTTGCATTTCCATACTGTATACACTCCAAAATCAATGTTACCATCTGTTACATCTAAATGACTCTTAACATATTCAGTTACAATTGCAATTGCTTTGTTATCCACAATTATTCACCATCCATATTATCTTTTAGAATATCATCGATTGACGCTACATAATCTAACCAACCCCAAGACCATTTATTTGTATCAGAAATTCTTGATAAAATAATTGTACTTCCAGTTTCAAGACTTACACGAAACTCTTTGTATGATGGAGAGTACAAGTTATCTATCCATTTCGGATTCTTGTCAACATTAAATGCCACAATATGAGATTTTGAGATTTTTATGCTGTTCTCAAAACTTGGAACTGATATTACGCGAATCTTATCAAATCCAAATGCTTGTACAGATTTCAGATAATCTAACTGATCTTGTGGTAAATGTGCTTTAGGATTGAATGTGATAAGAAATCCATACTTGCTCAATATCGAAAGAATCGTATCTGTTGATAGTTCATAAGCAATCTGACTTCCAAGTTTAGATACAAGACTGCCACGCGCATTCAAAATGCACGAGAATAGGATTCCAAAATCTGCATGACATATCTGAATACGAAGTCCTACAAGACGACTATCCTGAATAAAATCAGATACAAATATTCGTAAATCACGGCTATTATTGGATTGGCATCCAGATAATTGGTGCCAATCTGAAATATTATATCGTAAAGGCTCAGACATCAGAATCACCATCTTCTGCAACGTAGTATTTTAGCTCTGTCTGAAATGCAATTAGATCATCTGAGTTTACATTCGGATAATTTGCAAAATACCGTCCAATCATATCAAGCTTTAACTGGAAGTACAACATTCTCAGTTGTAAATCAGAAATTTCAGGATGCTTTTCAGCGAAAATAAAATATCGTGTAATTACACTACTGAACGCTTTTACAGTTTCTGGTGTAACTGATGTCAAATCAGATCTGCACAATGTTCTGAAATTTGTGCTATTGTACAACTTCAAATCATGGAAAAATAGATTTGATATAGATGCTTGATTAGAGTTCACTTGTATCATCTCCTTCTTCCAAATTTAACCGCCAACTATTAGCGTCTGATCCCATTTGAGGAAATCCCTCTGTGAGGATCTCAGATAGTCCTTCTCTGTATGCATCTGATTTTGTAACACCTAAATTCTTTAGAACATTTACAAATGTATCCGCTTGACTCAGTGCAGAATCACGTCTGTCAAACTGAATTGTAGATTGGGTTGTAATGATCGGATTCATGTGTAGCTCAAAGTTATCAGCATATGCACTCATATTATTTAACTTGAAATATGTATTCAATGCACTCGTCCACCCTGCTTTGTATGCGGTCTCTATTCTTGTCAGAATATTAGCGTATAGAGCAGAACGCTGTGACATAACAGAACCAGCACCGCCTAAACCCTCATTAGATGAAAAGTTCATTGCTTCTTTTGGCACACCGAGAACAGATAGTTTCTTGTTTTGATAATATTCCAACAAGTTATTATCAGCCTCTGTAAAGTCAGCCATGTTCAAATCTGTTATAGATACAATATCTTGACCTTTACGTTTTGGAAGGTAAATTAAATTATTCGGGCTTTGTGGATTTACAAAGCTTTGAACGTCTCCAGTAGACGTATTGATAGACAGATTTTGCTCAATCGCATCTTTAATTTGTTGCAAATATGCGGTAACAGCCTCTTCGTCATTTGAATCACCGCAGTCTACATTTACAAAACGCACTACACGACTCAAAGATGAAAGTAGTGTTGCATCCTCTAACAAATTTAATGTCTGTGTAGGTGAAATTGCATTGCTCATAAGCGGTTCAGCAAACATGATATCCCATGTCTTTACAGATCCATCAGCTTGTTTGGTGTCAATTGTGTAGTCACCTAAGATTCCACCCAAAGAGAAGTGTAGGATCGATGATTCAGGATAGCGAATGTGTCCGCTAAAATCATCATCTGGTGCGTACATATAACCGCATGGTTGTCCCTGATACCACAAATGCAGAACATCTTCTGGAGGTATTTTATATGATGGAATAATATCGAAATCTCTGTTTGGAATAGTATTATTGTCTAAGGCTATACCAATCTGTTTTGTAGAATAAGTGGACTCCTTATACATATCTGTTGTTGGTATATATAAGTTACCAATAGTTGCAAGTTCTAAAATATGGTCTCTTGCGTAAGAATTGATATTCCATTTCTTGAAAAGACCATTTATGATATCAGCTAACTGTTTGTTATCAGATGTAGCCCATAAAATTTGCCCAGATGTATTCGTTGTAGTAGCATCTGTAGCATAATAGGACAATGCTGTCGCAATTTGAGAATCCCTTGCAAGACCTCGCATTGTATCAATTTTAGATTTAATATCGGTTATGCTAGTATTACCTCTTGTATCAGTCGTCCGAAATACAGACCCGGTAACAATAGATCTTATATAAGAAACAGCATCATGCTTAGTTATGCTCTTATTTAGTTTATCAAGTAATCTACTCACGGTATCACCCCATTATGACATTACAGATTGCAAATCTGTATCTATTTCATATTCAGCAAAGAATGAGGTTTCGTCAAATATAGGAATATTATAGGATCTAGCACTTGATACAACTTTGCTATCAATATTCTCTCGAACAGATCCGGTAATTACACAATCTACGTCAGATGTAAAGTGTGTGGTGACGTGTGCAGCATAACTACTTAGAATGGCTGATACATCTGTGATACTACCATGCACAAAATCGCCTGTCAGACAAATTGTTTTACCTCGGAAAATAGGTGCTCCATTGAATCGCTTGTCCTGGTTATGAAAAATAATTTGTACACTCGTGACAACAGTGGTAAGATCAGATAGATTACAAGGATCATGGAACCACATTATCAATTTATTTAAATCCGGATGCTTTATACCTAGATCAGATGTTATACAATCTGTATTCTGGGCATAATAGAGGAATGTTTTAATATTGTTATTGCAAGCGTTTGCAAACAATGTAAACACATCATCATTTGTAATGAGCTTTACAGGAATAAATGCTCGTAAAATGCATGCAAGTGTGGTCTCTACCCTTTTATTTGCATAAGTATCCAAGAGAAATAAATCTGGAATACAAGTTAAGGTGTGACTTTTTATCAAAGCAAAAATCGTTGTACTCTTAGGAACATCCATCCGGAGAACTGAAAGAAAGTGTGTGACTTTGCTCAGTAGTTTAGACGTGCAATGCGGATCAGAGCATTGTACATATCCACTAGATGGTACCGAAAAAGTTTTTCCACAAAATGAGCAAGTTAGCATATTGCTTCTTTTTTCAGCCTTCCATCTACCAATATACTTTGAATGTACTGGCTGATTATCAGAATCCAATACCAATAAGGAGTTTGTACCAATGCTCCATCGTACAATGTCGGAATAATCGTATGCTATCGGGACATTATTATCAGTATTATATACTCTTACTTTAATGTACCCATTATCATCCACATATTTTTCGATATGATCCACAGTGAATTGTTTCAATTGTAAAGACTCATATAAAATATCTGATCCTCTAAAAATAATACAGTCAGATATAATCGGATCATTGAATGGAAATCTATCGCTATTAATCCACTTTGTGAATGCATCATCTGATACATTTGCAGGTGCAACCCATGCTGGCAACAAATGAAAATTATCTATCATTAATGTAGAACGCATTTGATTTGCACCCTTTAATGGTACAATTGTACTTTCGGCAGTAGCAGCGAAAAAGTTAAACTTGTCTGGGTATTTCAAATATGAATCAACAAGTGAATCATACACAGCCTGTGGAAGATCCCCAGATGCAGAAAACTGAGTTCCAGTATATAAAACACCTGTTACCCATGTTTTTCCAGATGTAATATGAATCTTCCCTGGAACAGTATTGCTAGCAAGTAAAGGCATCATCAGTTTTGATGTAACATCTTGCTTATCTAAATTAAAGCCCTTATATACACGAGCTAGATTTCCGGATGTATTATACTCTAGTGTCAAATGTAAGCCGACTGGAACAGCTAATACATAATCTCCAGGTTTGAGAAGGTTTCTCTTATACATAGTCATTCACCTTTCAGAAAATATTATCTTTTATACATGCTTGCAAGCGTACTCATTACCGAGTTGCCGTAATGATTAGATCGGTTAGATTTATTTACACCAAGAATTGCTGGTCCAATAGATTGAATAGGAATAGATGTTCCTGGATTCTGCAAGATAGCATCCCAAATGCACCCAGCAAAGGAATCGGCCAGATCCTTCCCCCCACCAACCGGGTGGTCCACCTTCCCTGTAACACTATCCCTTTGTAGATGTACAAGTTCATCTTGTAATAATGTACTATCTAGCATATCGACTCTTTGATCTATCAAAATATCTCGAAGTGCTATATAACCGTCTGGTGTTCTATCTAATGATATTTTTGGCGAATCAAATCCCTCTTGTTCTAATTGCTGGCCTATGTATTCACTCTGAAACTGGTCACGAGATACAATAGGAATATCGTAGCCACGATCTCTAAGCCAACATATAAAAGCAAGTATCTTACTATATGGAATTTTATCTCCTCTTGGTGCCTCAATAGCGACAGAGAACATATGTGTTAAAAATGGGAGTGATACTCTACTACCGTCTTTGCCAGTAACATCTTTTCTGTTTGTAATACCACATCCAGATATACCTGTTCTATCTCCATTTAATGATAAGTCAAGATGAATATAGATAGATGTATGCTTGAATTCTGGGAGAACAGCATCCTCATGAAAAAATTCTTCGATGGTATAAGCATCATGTACACCAATTTGAAGAATATCATTATAAAATGGATTTCTTCGATTCTTATTTATACACAAGGTTAAAGATTCCTGTGTAATAAAGGACAATGCTCCAACGTTTGCAATACCAGCTAAATCTCGTAGTGCAATTTCAAAATCTGCTAGAAAATCAGATCTCATATCAACAGGTGGTGTTAAAATGGTATACCCTTGTTGCTTTAAATCATCTAATGCTTCTGGAAAGCATTGATTGTCTGGTATAACAAATCCTCGATGATGCCTATCCCCTACAGCAATGTAGAATTTTTCTTTTGAGAATGTTTCTGGTGGCAATACTTCCCACTGTGGAGCGTCAGTTATCATCATATGATCTCCTGCCCCAGCAGCTAACTGCTCTTGTACATAGGACTCCATGAAGTCGCTATCACTACGTTTGGAACTGACAGCAAACAGTTTTCCGAAAACTTCACCGCCATGTTTGAACGTGCCTTTCACACGAGCTGATATCGTATTATAGGTCTCTCGCATGTGTGCTTTTGCTTTGTTTACATCCTTTACGCCAGCCTGTGAGAAGTTTATTTCATCCATTACAGCACAATTATGAGAAATATAATTTGAATTCCCATGAATAATAAAATTATGATATGGTATAGCATTTATCACATCGTATACTGGAACTGGTGTGTCATACTGAATTTTCTCAACTTTAGTAACCCTCATAAGATACACCCCTAACTAATCGGTGTTCGCTGTATGCTGGACGTTAGGGATTCATATCTCTTTACAGACTTACCAGATGCGATGTTTATAACAGAAGATAATGATATACTTGGATATCCATTATGCTGTAAATAAATCATCAATTCCTTACATGAATAACATTGAAAGTCACCATATGTATATACATATTTACGATGCGATTCCGATATTGTTCTAGTTGTCTGGAAATCCTTTCCTTTCTTCCACCAATTACTCAAATATAAATCTAATTCATCTTCTCGAATTTTCTTAGTAACCCCATCTTTATTGATATAAAGATTTTTTGCATTAAGTCTACCGTAGCAAAATCCTGAAATTAGATACTTTTGAACATCCTTAGTTTCGATCAAGCGTTCTACTACACCGTTATTCATCCATATCGGTTTATAGCCTAATTTGTATTTCAGCTTTTGGGCAATACTAATCCTATGTCGAGATTCATCTGAGCGCTTAATTCCAGTCAAATTTGCAGAGTACTCTGCAATTCTAGAATCAACATCCTTTGTCAATCCCTTATTCCATGGAGTTTTACCAATCAATTTAAATCGATGCGATTCAGATAGTGATTTCCCATGCAGTTTACTTGGATGGCTAAGCTTTACGCCACGTTTTGAATTGCTAATTTTAAGTTTTGTAGCAGCAGACACAGTATGTCCTGTTAGTCCAGCTACTAATTTTTTTCGTATTTCTGGTGTACTCCACATCTTTTTTGCATTGTCTCGAAGTTTATCAATTACGACCTGATTGAACTTTTGTGTATGATAATCTCCACCAGTAGTATTGTTATAGCCGTACATAGGATCATTTGATTTATATTCAGAAATAAGCCGTCGTTCTTCTAATTGTGCATCATGCAATGTAAGATCTGACATTAAAATATCATGTTGTATATTATCCCATCCATATTTCTGTATTGCAGACCAAAAATGATGATTATTTTTATATCCTGCACCATTAGATCTCCAGCGACATTCTGGATGTTCCATTCCTGTAATACCAATATAAACTTTTCCATTTGGTGTCGTATGCCTGTAAACATAATACAAAATAATCACGTCCTATTTTATCATACTGTCAGCAAGTCATCATTTTCGGATATATCTTGAAGTCGTTTATAGGTTCCATCTGACATCATAATGCGATGATCTGGAGTCCCCTCAATAATAGATCCATCTTCTAATGTAAGACGTATAGTGCTCGACGCATATCTAGTTTTTTTCACAAGTGCTTTAGATTCAAAAATATCACCATGATCTGAGTATTGCAATATACTATGCATTGAACCTTCTAAATCTTTTAGTTGATATATACCATCCGACGTATATATTTCGGTTGTACCGACTAGACAAAAAACCTGCTGACCAAGTGCATGTGACGCATCAGAGCCATAATCGATTACAATTTTTCCACCCTCTGGGATATAGTAGAAATCTCTATCACTTCTTGAAAATGTACCATGAGCGTTAAACCATGGACTGGCTTTCAACGTATCGTTGAACTCACGGAATGCTACACCCTTTGCAAGATCCTTTGTAATGTTAAAAAACAGAATCGAAAATTTAGAAATATCTTTCTTACCAAAGAATTTTTGTGGATCTCTCAAACACATTAATCGATATAGCATGTATGCTGTACCTGTAATCGCTGTGGAGGATTTACCGATACGAGTAGCACCAGTTAAAACCCATTCGTGATACTTGTTTCCAGCGTCAAACATCCGCCGAAGTTCTTTTCTCCAAAATGGATATACTGCTTTACCGCATCTATTGGTTTTTCCGAGATATGTTTCGGATTCTATAAAAGTATCAATTGTAACAGGAATCTCTTTGAAATCCTCTAACCAAATTTGCTCATATGTTGGAGAATGTCCTGTATCAGATATTTCCTCCAATATTTTACGCAAATATGATTTTTCCTCTGGTGTGGAACTAGAGTATATTCCACGAATACGATCTAAAATATCATTACAAGCGACATCATCCATCGGAATCACCGCCTGCATCTAGATTCTTTAATTCTAGCATGAGCGATTGTGCCTTTGAACGGACGCTGTCTCGCTCTTCTGGACTCAGCAAACTATCAGATTTTGCAGTATCTGCATCATCTGGAGTAAGTTCTACTACAGTAAATTCTTTAATATCAAGATATGGCTGTAGCAACTTATGAGATTCAATCATACTTTTCTGTAGTTTCTCTTGTATATTTAGAAGCATCATCCACGTTGTAGGATCAGAACTAGATGCAGAGTCAATTGCAGAATCAATGCAACTATATAATTTATCCTCTAACTTGTCCATAAGTTCTGTGTATCGAATGATTCTCATAAGCTGGTGATATACACGCATAGCGGTTATATTTTGAAGTGCTTGTCTAGTAGATCCGCCATTGGCATCTGTGCATGCCAATAAGGATGTACGCATTTTGCACACATCCTCTTTCTGTCGTTGATACAGCGGATTCAGAACAGTATTGCCATCAACGGTTTTGATGCTCAATGTATTCACCACCAGTCAGTTACTGAAGTTCAAACAAAATAACACTTAAATTTGCAATAGATTCCCGTGCAAGAATATCACCAGATTTTGCACTATCACCAAGTGCATAGATAGCAGCAGTAATAGAATCTGTTGCATCAGTGTATTTGCCTGAGTTTTTAGTAGATTTTGACGCTGAAATAGTCTGCTTCTTTGTCTTTTTCACCTTAATACTCATGCTACAACTACCACCTTTCTGAAAGTTTTCAGATCTGCATATATAGAATCAGTATCATTTAAAAGATTCTCATATTTTGTAAAGCTTTTTTGAAACTCATCGTCATCGTGATACACATCTGTTGATCCAACCAGAGATTTCAACTTTATAAAATCACTAGCAAGTACATCAAGATTAGGAAATCTCTTATAGGTTTCAATCTCTAAATCTGCAAGAGCTTCAACTGTTTGAAAATCCCAAATATAATTACGCATGCAAGCATATATGTTCACATAACTGTTTTGTAATTTAGATGCAGGGATCAATTTCACCACCACCAAAAACCATTCTATTTACAAGTTGTATCATAGAATTGGTTGTAAGATTATTAACTGTTTGAAGTCGATGTAATTCTAAATCTATATCGCTGTCTTGCACATCTGACATATACTTAGAATAATAATCGTAAAATGGAATCGCATCGGACTTCGTCATTTCAGATATTGTTTCAAGCATCGTATACTTCCTTTATTTTTGCAACGGTACTGTGTATAGAATCCGGTATTTCAGATTCCTGGATTCTATTTGATATATAACAATCATAAAAATACTGTAATGCTAAAATACTGTTTGATAATTGTGCTATGGTAGGAATCTTAATAATTTCTCCACCTGCATATTTTGATAAAGTTATCAGACTTTCTGCCCCAATAATTGAAAATAACTCTGGCAGCCATGCAAATTCTGGAATGTTTTCAAGTGGAGGAAGCAAACCTAGTAAGTAATGAAAATCGATATCTTCTACAAGTGGAAGTGATTTATCAGTCATTCTGTACACCATCCACAGAATTATTTGTATCTGTAGTTGTTAAGTCAAATACAATAGCATTATCTGTTCTTGCAAGTCGATTAAATACCAAGTAGTAATAGTTAGCTGCATTTAGAACATCGATGACATTTGGCATCATAGAATTTAGATTTACATCATCATTATAATAAATCCATAGTTCTTCTGACTTTATAGAAATTCGTGCTACACCAGATGTTTCGGATCGTGCATTGAGTGTACCCTTCAATTCACCAACAAGACTGCTGTACAAGTTTTGAGTCACAATAAGTGGATTCTGTAATGTAGTATTTGCAGTTACAGATTTTTGAGATGTAATAGAACTTGAATCTATAGATGAATCTTCTACAGCAGTATCAGGTGCAGTGTCAGAATCATCTTCAGAATCTGGATTCAACTCACTATCTAAATCTGAGATTTTAGAACTTAAATTAGATTTTTTAGATACAGGTCTAATAGGAGATGGATTTGTAGATTCAGGTTTGTCACGATTTACAGCATTGTCAGAACTTGTGTCATATGATTCAGATGGTTCACAATCGTCCATAGGCTTGTATTCATCATCCAAATACTCTTCAAGCTGCTTAACAAGCTCAGCGTTTTCAAATGCACCTAATGCTGCAAGCACTTTTTCTTGGTGCTTGCTAGATTTGAACATTTTTGAAGCATAAATAGATATCACGAAATCACCTCATCTCGTGTCATATACATATATGGCTTGTCTGGATTGTCATCTTGCACCACATATGAAAAATAGAAAGATATATAGTCGTCCAGATCAATATCTACGAAACGAAATCTGAAAATGTGATATCCAACGTCAAGATTCAGCATAGATGACTCTAAACGAATCCAAGGACGATGGTTTTCTCGAAACAGTTTTGTAGAAAAGTCTATATTCTTTGGACCAGATGCATAATTGAAATCAATAACCTCAAATAGTGATAGTTGATTACATGTATCATCTGGAAGTTTCAGCCATATATAAAATTCAATCCCGTTTTTATTGATTACAGTGGTATTAGATAATGCGTCATAGTACGGATATAAATCAAAACGGTTATACTCATGATTCATGTGCATCACCACTATACGCCGAAATTACATAAAAATTCTGAATCTGATTACCATATGCGTCTAGCTTGTGCTTTACAGTATAGCCTAATGATTCTAGCTTTGTAATTAAAGCATCTGTGAGCGGTTGATTCCAATCTGCTACAATATTTCCATCGTCGCTTGTATTTGCTGCATAGTTTATCGCTCGTGCAACAGCACATTCTAAACGAGAATCTACAGATTCTTTTGCAGATTTCAATGCCTCAGATGCAGATAACAGTGTACTTAAATCTTTTGGTGCAATCATAGTTGTCCCTCCTCGAAAGAATTAATACATCTATGCTATATAAGGTTACGAAAAAAGTGAGTATCCAAACGGATACCCACAATGGTTAAATCATAGAAATATCAAACAAAAATTTTGCAAGTATAACATGCGAAGGGATTTTTCCAGATGCTAAATCTCGTATGCAGTTGTACCCAATCCGTTTTATTGTTGGATTTGATACCGTAGTTACGATATAGTTTAGCAGAAAATCAATCGGTATCTGAGTCCCATCCGGAAACTTTTGCATCTTCCACATCTTAGTAGATACAGAATCACTAGAATACATACAATTCATAATGTCTGAAAAATGATCTAGTTGAACTTGTGTAAATTTCGACGCTATATCAACATCACGAAAGTCATGCAAGCACCCTCGAATTGATGAACAACTACGAATGTCAAAGTCTATACTATCTGCATAAATCTTGACATCATTTGTTGTTGGTGCTGTACACTCTGTGACCATACATCTGCTTATGATAGTTGGTAGTACATTTGATACATTTTTACAAGTCACTATGATATATACATTTTTAGGAGGTTCCTCTAACAGCTTCAAAACCGCATTTGAAACACCTATCACTCCAGCATCTATGTTCTCAAAACATATAGTAATACTAGTTGCTAGTTGTCTGCAATAATCTACAGTTTCCTTTACCTCAGACATTTTAGGTTGAACTACCTTGAAATCGTCTGTGTGAATCATATTAGAATATTGCTTTGCCATATAGGTCTTTCCGCAGCTATATGGGCTGCATATCAAAATGCTGTGAATGTTAGAATCTGCATAAGTTTGCAATTGGCTCAGTACAGCAGATTGGCAGGATAGTACCATAGTTATCACCTGATATCTACAACTTGACCGTTGACATTGATTTCTGCACCATCAACATCGATCAAAATATATTTTCTACCGTCTTTGTGATATGTATGAAGCGTATCGCAATTACCCATGCTCAATGCAATATCAGCTCTACCTGTCTTAATTGCAAGTTTCTTGTCTGTAAGATTTGACACTAAAATATTGTCAGATACGCAATAACATTCAAATAATTCATCCACATGGTCAATAATAGTCTGTGGCATATTTAATTCTGATAAAATAGACTTCATTGTAAACGCGTCAAGCACAAATGGGGATGAATCATGTTCATGCTCAGCTGCAAGAACATTAATACGATTTACAACATCAAGCCATACAGAATAAGTCAAATGCTCATCAAGTATATTATCAAGCATTTCGCTGAAAATAGATCTCTGCATCACATATGGGATTCCGCACTTACAATGCAATACTTGACTTACAAGATTCGTATTGATCTCAGATGGCTTACTTGTCATATAGATAATATGATTTACGTCTGCGCTTCGATCTGTAAACACAGGATACATGAAACCGTCTGTAGGTGTCTGAGATACAATTCTGTCATAAGCATTTTTCTTTTCAATTGTGTTATCAGACTCATTATAAATCAGACCATCTTCTCGAAGTTCTACGGGACAAAATGCAGTAACAATAAAATTGAAATCTGAATAATCTGATTCGTTTTCGGTATCATCTTTATGCTTATGGAACACTGTGTATGTACAATGACCAATCAGAACTGCATAAGTTGACATCAGCATACCGTTTTCTGCTACGTTTGAAAGAAACTCAGATACAGCGTCTGTATCCAGCAGTTTAGTGTTTACAAGTGACCGAATGTTGGTTACAACAGGATCAGAATCTTTTACAGGATCTAAAAATGGATACTCATGCAGATTCTTACCAATGGACCCTCTGATTGATCTCTTCAATGCCTTAATGATACAGGAGTACTCCGGTTCAGATAGTGTATATGCACTTTTGGTATTCACGCACCGAACTGCATGCTCGCTATCGATAAACGCCGTAGTCACAGTATTTAATGTAAACAGGTCATCATCTTCAGAGAAATGTCTCCGAATTTCGCTTAAAGTTTTCTTATTCATATTATACCTCGCAAGAAAATAAATTGGAATCTGGAATGTGTTCAAACTGTGTCAACACTATCAAATACACAAGTGTATCATATACATTGATATTGTCAGTCCGCAAATCAGATAATTTGTAGTACACGCTAGTAAACATATTATATATGTCTAGATCAGTCCAACGGTCAACATATTTTCGATAAGGTGATTTATAGAACTTGTTTTTATGAAGTTTGTCCAATTCAAGCATTGTACTCAGCATCATATAAAACACCTGATTCAAGTCACCCGGATATGTATCAATTAGCTGCATGATGTATCGAAAGTTTCGAGATGCAATTGCAGTACGAAGCTCTAAGTCATCTGTTTCATTTTGACAATGAAAAATTTGCTGAATATTATCACTATCAAACTGTGATATCATAGAACATTTTGATATACATGCACATACATGATATGCAGTACTATAATCATATGTATATGTAGCAACTATCTGCAAAATTGATTCTGGTAAATCTGGATAATCTGACAAAATGTACTTATACACAAGATTTTTGTTTACACGATTGATTTCAACTGCAAAGTCAGAAAGATATTTCATACACTTTGCAGTCGCTTTGTCACTTTGATATATACATACAAGCGTACCATTGATACTTACATTCGATAGTTCAGCTATAGAATCATCATTCAGTGAATTCAAAAAACCATCATCATATCGAACAATATACAGTTTCTGAGGTTCTGGTAAGAGCGATTTAGTCTTAGAACGTTTGATTACGTCCTCGACAGTATCACACTCTATAGAAACTTTATATATTGACTTCAATATACGAATATATTTATGCTTGATTCCATAGTCATCGCCGCAGAAGATATAGATCTTTCCAGGATTTTTTGATAGTATTTGCTTTCCTGCATCCTGAATCAGCATTACAGATCACCATCCAAAATACCTTTAAATGTCGGAAGTGACACAATCATAACCGGATATGATACATCTGGAAAGTCTGAAACAATAATAGCATATGAATAATGCAATGTGTCCTTCATATACTTGTGTTTAATGACAATTCCAGATTTATTGCACTTAATATCTGGGTTATGAACACACTCCAATGTAAGTATATTCACGCATCGTTTTGGCAGCATACACCATGTATTTTCAATTTTCTGGGTTCCATTATCGGCAAATAAAATGGGGCAACGCATTTCAGATTCAGCCTCATGTTGAATCTTATTCCAAACGCGGCTGTAAAATTTGATGTCATTCACAGTCTTTGTATGCGTTTTGCACTCACCTAAATGGCAGTCAGACCGAATATCGCCTGGATGAAAATCTCTGGCACCGCTACCAGGTACAACATCCCATCCTAAATATTCGGCGATCATATGCTCCTGTTTACAGCTGTAGTGTTTGGTTGGATTCTGATCCATTTTCATCCTCCGTTCCTGCATCTGTAGTGATTCCATTGATGTCATCTGTAATGAACTTCTTTAATCGCTCGTAGTATTCAGTATTGGTTGCCAGATACTCATACACCTTAGATAATCCATTCAGCTTAATCGGTTTACCATCAGCAGTTTCTAGCACCTCTCCAGTGTATGGATCACAAATTGTGAACCATGCACCCGCTTTATGGATAACTCCATACCGCTTAATTGCAAGTGAAGCATAGTCGAAGTCTGGCCGAATACCAGACTGGCACATCAAAAAGTAACTTCCCTGCTTTCGGTCATAAGGTGCAGTTTTCTGCTTAACAATTTTAGCATTGATAATATATCCTGCTGGATTCTCAGTTTTTGTAGGAAGTTCATTTCCAAGAAAATCGACAGGAGCTCCGATTCGGAACTGAACTCGCAGACCAGCGTAAAATTTTGCGGCTTTACCACCAGGTGTATTCGCTACATATGGATTATCAAGGTTATCTCGAGTTTGATTAATTGTAAGCAGTGTACAATGATATCTTGATAGTTTAGGAACAATTTTTCTAAAGAATATGGTTAGTAATCCGGCCAAAGGAGCTACAGTTCGCTCTCCATATTTCTTTTCAAGTTCTTTTCCTGTAACCAAAGATGGAATAGAATCCAGTACAAGAAGTCCAATTTCACCAGTACAAATCAAATCCTCTATAGTTTGAAGTATATCCTCTGCCGGAACATCAGGTGGTTGCATAAGTTTGATATCAGTATGTGCAATACCTAATTTTTCAGACCAATCAAGATCAAACGTATGCTCTAAATCAATATATGTCACTTTTTTAGGTCCAACACATTCAAAATCTTCCAATTCAGAGCGAGCAGACTTATCTCCAGATGTAATTCTAGAACTTAATAGCTCAATATGCTCCATATATTCTTGTTTGAATATCTCAATTGCATTTTTGCAAATATCAACAGCAGTGGTAGTTTTTCCACCACTAAATTCACCAAAAAACTCAGTAATTTTATCACGAGGAATACCACCATATGTACACCAGTTCATTAATGGTGATGAAAACGGTAATTTTTCACCATGTGTAATGTTAGCAGTATTCATCAAGTCACTACAATTCCACTCTTTTTTCTTTTTGTTGATAATGTCATCAAATGTCATGAAAATCACCCCTTGATATAGGACTTTACATTATAGTCTGGAAGATCTGACACTTCACTTATTGGATTCACTTGTTCTGTCTTTCGTCTTGCATCCCAAATCTTCTTTGAACTCATAATCAACTCACGACAGAATGAAATTTCATTCTCTACTCGTGTAATCACAGAATCAAATGCAGTTACAAGCAACTTATCAGGAATCATTTGTAACTCTGCGTCAGATTTTCGTTTTGGTGCAGTAGTTTCAGATGATGATTTTATCAAATCCGATTCTTTTTGCTTATTTCTAAGCTTTACAACCTCATAACTGAGCCGAAACTGATTCAAAACCTCTGAAACATCAAACAGTTTCATTGGTAAATCAATTAAAATCTGGCTAAGTTCATCGTCTGTAATCGGATGTGTTTTTGATTGCACACGTTCAAATAAAACTCGTGCATTTAAAAAATATTCAGCGAATTTCTCATCATAAATCTCACTACACCATGACACAACTGATTCAATATCCTTAGTGTTCTCAGACATCACAGAATTTAAATCAATCATCCACTCGCCTTCTTCCTTGGTGGCATACAGAGAAATGTTAATGCAATTTCCTGCTGATATGAAGTAGTTCTAAGTTCTCGAAGCATCTTAATAAGGATGTTTGAGAGCTTCAAACATACTGATGCATGAGCAGTTGTATACAAAGATATTTTATCAGCATAGTGAGATGGTATCATCGTAGCATCAATATCTTGCATGAACACATATTTTACAATGTTCATAACAAATGAATGAAATGATTCAAACCACTTTACAAAATTCTTGCCGCTATTATAGACATGATTAATCATTGATGTTATCTTTGCATTATCATGCTTTGTAATAGCGCTCAGCAAGGCAAAATAATCATCATAGTCTGGAAGCCCTAAAGCAATAGACAAAGATTCTGATGTAATATTATTGCTGTAAGTCAATGCTTTATCAAGGAGCGTAAGTGCGTCTCGCATACCACCATTTGCAAGTTTTGCAATATAGGAAATTGCATCCTCTGTATATGTGATATTAGAAGAATCTGAATTTTCTCTGGAGATAACATATTCAAGACGATCCTTAATTTCAGTTACGCTTAATTTTGATAGCTGAAATGTCTGAACTCGTGACAATATAGTTTCCGGAATTTTTTCCGGATTTGTTGTACAAAAAATAAAAATGCTCATGGCTGGTACATCCTCAATGGTTTTGAGAAGTGCTTGCCAACTTGAATTTGTCAATGAATGGCATTCATCTATAATGAACACCTTGTACTTTTGCCCTACTGGGTACAACTTTGCTTGTTGAATAAGGTCTCGAATGATATCAACACCATTATTTGACGCAGCATCCAGTTCAATGACATTACCATCTTCGCCATTCAATGATGATGCGATAATACGAGCCATAGTAGTTTTACCTGTACCAGCAGGACCTATCAACAGAAAGTTTCTGTTTGATAATTCATGACAGCATATGTTTCTTAGCATATCCACAACAAATGGCTGTGCTACAACATCATCCCATGATGTAGGTCTATATTTATTTGCTAATGACAAAGTATCACCCCCACTCTGTGCATTTCTTTTGATACTCGCAATTTCTACACATATAATCAGCATGCGGTAGTTTCTCTGGAGCTAGATTGTGGTCAACCATCTCCATGATATAATCAAATTTGTTTTTCACATGTATCATATCATCAATGCTGAAATGTTCTTCGTAGCATTTCATACCACCATATTGTCTATCTTCATAAAGCATTAAGACATCTGGAAGTTGTAGTAATGTACTATAGCACATCACCTGATCCATATGCACTGATTTTGGATCTGTCAATTCTTCCCAACTATTATACTCTGAAGTTTTGATCTCCAGAAGATATAGTTTGTTGTTCCACCGAACAATACCATCACACGCAAATTTAATCGGTGGATATTGAATAGATATTCTAGATTCAAATCCAGCTTTTTGAATGGTGTAGTCATATGGATAATCTGGAATGCCAGAAAGATATGTTTCTACATCAATCCAGTCTTGTCCAAGCATTTTAGATAACTTTGATTGAATTGCAGTATGTCTAGCAGTTCCAACCTCTGCTGTGTGCTGTAGGCTTAAATCTGGAACCTGAACAACATCAGGAGTTGTTCCACGCAACCGAAACCAATTCTTCCTAGCACATCGAAAGCTGGACGGTGCAAATGTCCTCGATTTAGGTCTATTAAGACTGCTCTGTACAGTGTCATGCAGATACATCTCGTAAGCATCCAAAAAGTTGCTGCTATTGGCAGAATTAAATCGGACAACCGCCGCCATGTTAGCGGTCTTAAAGCCCATCACTCACACGCTCCAAGAACAACTGTGAGATAATCACACTCGCAGGTAATTCCAACAATTTCATCTCCATTATATGTAGGTCGGATTGTAACATCATCACTTGGAAGGTGAGATACCACTTTACCAAACAAGTCTGGATTAAACTTCAGTGTGTATGAATTCACTGGACCATTTACAACAGGAATCTTACATTCCATAGTAGGTGTCTTAAAATCGATGTACTCCCCAGTGAAATCACAATTGATTGTGTAACCTCTTGGAGCAAGCATCGATGCCTGAGACATTGCCTTTTTCAAATCAGCAGTTTTTGCAAGCATGCTTGTATCATTATTAGACTGCATCAAACCAATAATCATATCAGCATTATAGCTGCCAACTTCGTCGGATTCATAAATTGGTGCAAAACTTGCAAGGCATTCATACGCATCTGTAATAGATGCCACTACAAATTTGTCATCACGCTTTACAAGTACACCAGATGTAATGCTAGCCAGAACATTTACAACTGTATCCTGAATCATACATGTTTCTTCAATTCCAGAAATGGAACTGTGTGTAAGCAGACTGTTATCCATATCGCAAACAAGTGCATCACCATCAGAAGAAACATAAACAAGTGTATAAAGTACATTACTGGACGCGTCAGACTTCACATACAACTGACTAGATTTGATTGCTTTCCAGTCAGAAACATCAATAGTAATTGCCTTATCAAGTTCTGCACTTGTAATCTCTGAAATAACATTCGGAATGAAATCCATCGTAGATGCTGCCTTTTGAAGCATATACTTAGAACTGCCGCTATGCAGAATAAGGCAGTCTCCTGTGAATTCAAACACAACTCGATCTGAACCAGAAAGTGTTCCTACAAGCTTTTTGAATAAAGCTGCATCCACATATACAGATGAATCAGCACCATCGCCAGATCCCTTAAAATTGATGCTGGTAGACACAAATTCACCATCGTGATGAATTGTCAGTGTTGTATTGGACGCTGAAATGTATACAACACTGCTTTTCGGATAGTATCTTGTGATATTGGCATCTACAATTGCCAGATTTACACCACTAATCAGCGGCTTTGTACTTACGGAAAACTTCATGATAAAACAAACCTCCTAAGTTATACATGTTTTTCGCCGGGTGCATATCCAGTATGCACTTTTGTATGGATGTGTTCTAGGAACTCACCCTCTGTAATATTATAACGATTGCAATAGTCTAACATATCGGATTCTACGGTGTCACTCCATACACCATTTACACCAAGGGCTTCATCACCTTCAGGCTTTCCCCCATCTGCTGTTTTATACACAGGAAGATCATACCCAACTTCAAATAGATGATACTGAATCCAGGCGATTTCATCCTTCTCTGTAGGGTGTACAGTGAATGGCTGTTTATAGCGACATGGATATTCCAGACCATACCAGCGATATGTTGTTGTGACATCACATTTGATGGAAAATGGTAGGAAATTTGCAGCAGAGCACATAGAACTACTCAAAATCTCTCCGCCCTCTTTCCACTTGTCGATAGGAACTTCTGCAATCAGCTCATCATGAACTGGAACAAGGACTCTACCACCAATCTTATTCCATTCTGGATTATTCTCTACTTTTAGCATAGCTAATTTTGTTAAATCAGCAGCACTTCCTTGAATAATTGAGTTTCCTGTGATATACACACTACCATTTCGTCGAGCAATCCAAGTACCATTTCCAGTTGTAACGCACCAAACGGTATCAACCACTGATGCAGATTTATGATCTGGATATATATGAGCTCGTTTACGTTTATTTATATAAACAAGATAATACGGATTTTTTGTATTTATATACCCTGATGGATTAGAAACATTCCCATAGTGAATAGATGATTCAGTAGGATCGATTTTATACATATGAGATACATGACCCCCAATCACACACAAATACTGAAATATATCAGCTTTTTCAGCAGAATTGCAAGTATAGCAAGTTTGACTACCACTCGTCCAACCATCACCCTGAATCATAGCACTAATTAAAATATTTGCTTGCCGTTCAGATAAACTTGAAACAAACTCATATTTCAATGTTCGGTTTTCTAGCAAATTTAAAACATCCAGTGTCACATCACATTTATACAAATATATATCATGATAAGTGTTATTTCTAACATTATCAGTATACTTGATACCTAAACGGTGCAACACAGAAATCATATCTTGATAAACACCTGCACCTTTAGCACGTTTAGTGTCTTGATACAATCTTACACAATAATGCTTAGATGAAATGGTCCCATCAGTTGCAATCCAGCCAATCAATTTTATAAAATCATCGCTATATGATGATTCTGGAATATTGTTATCGCTCATCCGCAATATAGGTGGATCAACCCATTTAATATTCATGATGTGTTCTGTAGTAACAAACTTTGCCCCCTTATTCCCAGCTTGACAAACCCATCTGTGATTTGGAGTGGAAACCGCAGAGAATGCGTTTGACTTAAACTCAAATACTTCATGTTCACCGGGGTAAATATGCACTGCTTGTACTTTATCATGTGTGATGCAATTCAGATTCATAGAATAACTCAAAATAGAATCTCCTACAGAAACTTGATTGTATCGTTTCCAACCGGAAGTTGTCAGTATCTCTGTCTCAGTATCAACACAGTTTACACACTGTCTCGATCCATCAGCAATTTTGCGGTTATTATTAATAACCTTGATATGATCTTCTTCGGCAAGTGCTCTGATACGTTTTGCAACTTGTCCAAAATACTTATAAGACTTTAATTCACGATATAATGCGACTTTTACTCTATCTGGAATGTCATCTGTTACATCCAAAGTAGACGCATCAAGTGGATCAATGTCCGGATTCACATAACCCTTCAAAGGTTTAAATTCAAATTCTGGAAGTTGCATTTCTGGAATATGCCGCCTTCTTCCAAGGATGGTTTCAACATACCCCTTTTCTTTTGCGCATCTCTGTGCATTAATCATCAGTTTCCGGAGTGCAGGAAACGCATTCAGAACTGAGTCGTACACATACTGTGCTTGTTTTAATTTCTTCTCATCAGACCAATCCATATGACTATATAGCTGGTCTGCAATCGTGTTAATAGAACGTCCATATAAAATTCCAAGTACCACACTTTTAGATTCTGAACGTCTTGCTTTTCCTTCTGGTTGATAAGCTCCGGTAGTAGGATTGAATTCAAGGCAATCTTCATAGCTCATATTAAATGCGATAGACGCAATGAAACTATAAATATCCTTGTTCTCCTGAAAAGACCGGATCATATTTTCGTCCTGACTGACAAATGCGGTCAATTTTGGTTCTTGCTGCTTTATCGGTTATGCGTTCGCTAAACGCTTCCCTTATTACTAAGGGTGTCGGATCAACTCTTAAATGTGCATAGCTGTTACCACATATACACAAATCTCTGAATTTCCATTTAATAGATTTACAATAGGGTAATATCACCTAAACACTAACTCGCCTGAGCTGTACTCTACTAACTTGGTTATCTCAACTGACCTATGATTGAAAACTCATATTTATGTATTTCTACAAATGTCAATTTCTAGCTTTCGATGATCTCTACACACGGTACTATAGCACCTTGCTCGGGATTAACCCATAAGTGAACCACATCTCATAGGCATTCCCCGAATTAACAGAGTTTTACTTCAGCCAACTTTCCGTAAACTGAAGTCTGACGATAAAAGTACATATCCAGGAGTTGCACGGAACATATGCCGAATATCATTATGCTTACTAGGAATGTTCTGCATGTTTGGTGACTTGGATGACATGCGCCCAGTATCAGCTCCTATTGCTCGGAACTCACAATGAATTCTGCTATCCGGAGAAGTTGCATTTGGCAATTTTTCTACAAACGTAGAAATCAAAGTTACCAAGCTCCGACACTTCAATATCTGATTGACAACCGGAACATTAAATGTACTAAGAATTGATTTATCAGTACCTCTATGTTTTGGATCACCAAGACGTAATAGGTCATACACAATCCATGTAACATGCTTTGATGAGCATTCATTGAAATCAACGCTTGAATTAAATGGGCATCTGGTATTAGTAACATATTTTGGATCATCTATCAATTCCTGAACCATATCACGAAGCTTGCTACGTTCTTTTTCCAGTGTTGGGATATACTTCGCATGCAGCATCTTTGCCATCGACTTTTCCAGATAAATGCCTCGTCTGTGCATATTCTGACAAATTGCAATCATGGGAAATTCTACATTCCATACCAAATCTGCAATTGCTTCAAATCCATGTTTTTTGCACTTTGGATTATCTTTCAGTAAATAGGGCAACTGCCACATAAATAACTCATAGGTAATCTTAGCATCATGTGCAGCGTACAATTTTGCAATTTCAGGACGACAATATGGAAACTGTGCAGGCGTAAAGAAATCTCGAAATTTCATCGGATCTCCCTTACCTCGCAATACATATTTACAATACAACCCCTTCAATGAGTTATCTTTCTCATTTTCCTTCAGACAGCGCCATGCAGTGATACAATCATAGTAGCAGCTCTTAATAAAATCTACTTTGAGGTCTTTGTAGATCATAGCAAGGTCGAAATCAGCATTTGCGAAAATCAGTCTTACATCGCTATCTGCTATTCTTTGATATTCTTCTGTCACATCTTCGTATGTAAGCTGATTTGCATACGGTTCATCAAAAATAGGTACAATGTGTTTATTTGGAATATAACACTCTACACCACCAGGATAGTATAAAGATGATCCAACAATTGTGTCATTTAACCGATCCAGACCTGTAGTTTCTGTATCAATTGCAGCGTAGCCAGTCTTTATAAGTTCTGTAACGTAATCATGTAGCTGTGCTTTTGACGTAATGAGGATAGCATTAGAATCCTTGAAATACTCTTCCACGTTTCGTGAAATTTCTTCAAGGTCTGATGTGATGCTCTTAGACACTGTTTTCCGTTTTGCTGGAACAGTTAGAGCATTATTGCTTTTTACAGCTGCCGCTTTTATCTGCGACATCTGAGCAGCATTAAATAGTCCCATGAGATTATCACCTCTATCAAGATGCCCTCTATGAATTCTCAAAGAGGGCATTTGTCATTTATACGGATTGAATCGGATTAAATTAAAACGGAACATCTGAATCATCGAGTTCCATAACATCAGCCATAGACGAATCAGGTAACTCACTAAAATCTTCATTAGTCGGAGTGGTTGCTGTATTCTCTCCAGATGATGCATAAGCTCTCGGTACCGGAACATACTCTGGAATGTTACTTGAATCTCCATAACTATTTCCAGATGACGCGCTGTCAATCCATGTAGATAGAGTTCCGGCATCTACTTCCTTGCAGATATGTTCGTAATAGTCAGGCATAACTGCCTTGTTATTAGACAGAATCATATCATACGGCAACGTTGTATTCTTACCGACAACCATGATGATGTATCGGGTAGCCATATCCCCTGCTGCACCGTTTCTGGTGATTCGATACACGAACTCAGACGGATTCGGATATCGATCATTTCCAAAAAAGTCCTTATGAACTTGTGGCAGAAACTTCTGTGTACGATCCCAGAACTGAATTTCATTTTCTACTACATTGTAAAGCGGAATGAACAACTTTGTCTGTCTACGAATACCTCTACTGCATGCGGGGCATCCTGTACCGCAACAATGCACATAACCTGAATAATCTGCACTCTTGATGTAGTGTACATCAGCAATGAGCACATCATTCTTACTCTGATACAGCGGAATCACATCTGCCATATCTCCATCATCGGCAAGCCGAAACTTACCTGCATATTTTTCTTCTTCATACTGATTTGCTGTCTTAAATCCCATTTAGAATTCCTCCAGTTTTATTTCGATATGTTTAATTTGCAGTCTGACCTCCTGCTACTATATATAACGAGTGAACTGAAATGTCATTGAAATCTCTTCTTGTATACTCGAGATTCATGTTGCTTTTCCTGTTTTCTCATAGCACCTAAAGCCTCATTTAACTTATTTATAAACCGAATGCCCTCTGGACTGCTTAGCACATCTACGAGAGCTTGACACTCGTACACATAATCCTTGGCTGCTCGTCTTTTCTTTAAGTTTTCCATCTGCTTTGTGGCTAATCTAGCTCGATCTGCATAATTCAAATCTTCGAGTTCTAGTGCATGATTAAAATCATTTGTCTTTTTATCATGGATAGAAACAGATTCTTTTGCGTGATCATGCTGTAAAACGGTTTCTCTAAAATAACGCAATACGGATTCAAGATCTGTAGAGTTTTTATGCTTCACAGTTTTTGCCATTATGTTTCACCTCGCAATTTTACTCGACGTATAAGTTATCAAACTCATCTTTTGTAAGATCATTTATATCCTTACCAGCAGGAATATTTGCGTAAGACCATACAATTGCAACGCTATGCAATGCACGTTTTAATTTTTCTGTAGCCTTACGCCCTGCCTCGTCTGGATCAAATGCTAGAACAAACTCATTTACACCAAGTTCCTTTAACTGTTGAATTTGATATGAGTTTCCAGTTCCAAGCAAAGCAACAGCAGGTTTCTCATACACCCAACATGTTAGTGCATTGAAACAGCTTTCGCAGACAATAACAGATTTACAATTAGCAGGAAGTTCATATAATCCATATACAGGCTTTGTAACACCTGTTGGGTAATTAAAAAATTTGCCTGCAATAGATCGACGACAGAAAAATAACGTATGACCGGATTTATCACGAACAGGAAACGTAATGCATGGTGTAGGCTTTTTTCTGCCGGGAGCAATCCAATTTCCGTCATACCCTATATCAAACTTTTCTATAATAGCATCAGTCAGTTTACGATCATACATATATGGAACAGTATATCGATACTTTGAAAGTTCTTCTTCTGAAACATAAGTTTGTTCTGTCTTTGAATGTATTTTCAAGTAATCGATAGCGTACTGGTTTACGAGTGATGTTACAGTATCTCCATCCAGCAAAAAGTCAAATGACGCTAAATCATCATCAAATCCAGGAATGTTTTCTTTCAGCCAGTCTAATCCGGATTTTGAAATATTATGTAATTTCAGAAGATCTGAAATCATCTCATCCAAAGTGTGTGCATACTGGCATGCAAAACAATGACAAAACCCTGCTGGATAGCGATGACCATTTCTGTACTCATCTGAAATCAGAACACCACATGATGGTTTACGTTCCTTACCATCAGAATGAAACGGGCAATATATCTGCATATAGTTACCCACTTTACGGCTTGTCCGGATGAGTTTCATGGATTCTAGCTTATCTAAAACGGATATAATATCAAGCATACTTACACCTCAACTGATTAAAATTCAACATCCTCAGAATCCTCTAATACAATGCTCATATCTGGTTGATTGACACTTACAGTACCGCTAAGATCAACCTTTGGAGCAATTGTAGCCGGCATAGTATCAGCACTTGGGAGATATTTCATATTGCCAGTATTGATATCCCATGCATAGGAAAACTCTGGTTTCTGATTATTTGCATTTCTTGCTTTCTCTAAGCGTATGTCCAGAACATGTTTATCGAATATCTGTCGCATAGCAAACACCTGAGTAGCAATTCTGGCAGGATGGTCAGATCCTTCGATGTTGTAAATGTTTGGAAACACTTCCCCTTTATCATCCTTGTTGTTTCTGGATTCACGATTTGCCTGCATCATAACTACTACAGCACATCCACATTGTTTACTGAGCCGGAACAGATCCGCACATAGATTTTTATACTTGGTGTAATCTTTATCAGATTTCTCAGTATCAGACATATATGACAGACCGTCTATGACTAAAAGCTTGATCTTATGTTTTTTCACAAGCTTTTTCAAAAATGGTACATTCACAACTTCGTCTGGAGCATCTTTGTCCTCCAAAACGTATGCACTAGTTGTCTGTGATGCAAGATCTTTCAAATAAGCATGATATTGCTCTGTATATTGACCTTGAAACAGCAGGTTATTTTGAAATTTTCCACGCCATGTATCAAATCGAGTTCCGAGAAAACTAGCCTGCATTTCCGGTGAATAATATAAAACTGGAAATCCATGACCTTGTGCAGATTCCATCATTCTTGTGCCAACCCATGACTTACCAGTATTTGTACGAGCAACTAGAATTACAAGTTCCTCTACAGTAGACAAACCACCATACATACACTTATCGATTTCGTCAAACCCTGTAGGAATTCGTTCTTGCTGACTATATTCTAAAACTTGATCGCTTCTCTGTTCTGAATCCTTCACCAAATCCATTGGTTGAGACGAATCAAGCATAGCCACTCTCTCGCACTGATTTGATAAATACTCCCATGCTTCTGTAACATCAGCAGATCCTAAGTCTTTTAGCTTATTAAAAGTTTCGACAAGCATGATGCGTTGCTTGTTTTTATTTATTTCATGGATTAAGTATTCAATCGGTTCATCTACGCGAACTAGTGCAACATCCTCAAATTCCGACTGAAATGTGAAAACATCCGGAACCTCTCCGTATTTATCACGATGCCGCATGATAAACTGTATATGTGGTCTGAAGATTGAATAATAGCTTTCGTCAAATTCACAGAGTTTTTCAACGTCAGATTGTGAATCACAAGTCAAAATTTTCGATATCATTTGCAATTCAATGGAACCATTCACGCTGACATCACCGCCCCTCTAAGCACAGATTGAAGTTTGTTGAAAAACAGACCACTGCCAATCAAACTGTTCACCTTTGGAGATACAATGATGGTTGTCAGATTACTAGCCTGTCGGTTATGAATTAAATTTAGTAAAGTCTGTGCTTGAAAATCCTTGAACTGCACATAGTCAATATTTGAGATGATTAGGACTTTTGCAGTGCTGGACCATATCTGTGCATACTCCAAATCTTCTGGAGTATCTTTTGCTGACCAGCTTTTTTGAATATTGTCCAGATATGACGAAAAGTTCAAATGATACACGTTGCAGTGTAATCTATTTCCCTTCCAATGCTTGCATATAGCACAGTAGGTAAGCAAGTTGGATGATGCTATAGTGTCATTTGTCTCAACAGTACAAAGCTTATTTTCAGCATGATCTAGTATCTCACACACTCGATCTAGTATTTTTCGAGATGTGTTATAAACCGAATTTTGCATGTCAATGTGATTTCGCTCTAGCAAGTATGTTGTTTCTACTAGTGACGGGCATGCTAAGTCACAAACTGGTTCAGTGCAATGAGCACTGAAAATACAAGATCTCATTTAGCGTAGTTCACCGCCCTCAGAATTGGATTTCTAGATTGTTTATACGAAACACGAGATTTTACACATTGAGATGCAAGAGCTAAAGAATCTGCATAGCCATAAGTGGCATATTTTTCGGATTCCATGAAAAGCGTCAGAAATGGCTCTAGCGTCCCGTATAACGCCCATTTAGTTTGGGCATGTAATTTGTCACGTTCAAGTAGGAAACGCCGTACAACGTATTCCTTGATGTATTCCGTGGACTTTGGGATGTACTTGCTGTCTGGAAGCTCATTCCACACCTGCAAAACGTCATGCAGCTCTCCGTTTAGTTCTATATTTTGGTAGAAGCTTACAAATTTTCCATCAACAACACGCATTAGCTTGTACAGGTGGGGATATCGGATAATGTTATCTCTCACTTCATCATGTGTAAATCCTTCGATTGGAAATATAACCCCAAGGTTCTCATCAAAAGCAAGATCACCATATGGCTCATACATAACAGCGGCTCTAGTATGTATACAGCGGTTTGGAAACAGATTAAGCAAATCGGATGATTTCATTTTCGAGATATCTGTAGTCACTGAGATCTGACTTTGATTTTCTGGAATAACTGGAAGGGATGTATAAATCACATACTCCTGACCATTTACAACTTCCTGCAACCACGGTTTTGTTACGTCGAATTGTGGAATCATTGGTGGTCGAATATACAGATCTTCTTTCGGTGTCGGTGTTGCTTGACGCATAGTGCTAGATTTACAAGTCACCATTGATGATGTCGATTCTATTGTTTCCTGGAAATCAATTGAAGAATTGGATTCTACAACATCCCATTCGATATCTGCAAGATTTAAATACAAGCTACCCAACACGTCGAATATGGAGTCGTCCGGAACAACTGGCATAGACTGAAAGGGATCATTCAAATTCCATGATTCTGGCCAGGTGTCATCAGAAACTGCATAATAACTCGCTGTGTTCAGAGCAGTTATAACTTGGTTTTTGTATTTTATAGAATTCCGAAAGTGGTCAACAACATAGGTCACAATCTCAGAATGCTTTGTAGATAAAGCACCTTTACACTTTGCTGGGTACTTGAACTTATCTGGAATCTGTGTGAACTTGATCTTACTCACTCAACTCTCCTCCAACAACTGAAAACTGATCAAGATACGAAAGATTTGACTCATATTCACCATCGTAGTCATCTAGTTCAGGGATATTTGAATCCATAAGTTTCTCAGTTATGATATTTTTTCGCAATCCGCACGCCCGAAAGTTTGAATCATACTCAGGTTCACAAAATGAAAGGCAATCCAAACCATAGTCCCACAGGTAGTCAAAAATCAGCTGAGAAGCAAAATTACCGTATAGTCCTGCGCTGGACTTGGCAATCTGAAATGCATTAAATGGAAGTGCATATCTGCAATCCCCAGATTTCAAATCAGCTTCAAATTTCTGAAATGCATCATGAAACGCATTAAGTTGCCCATGCTCTAGATAATATCCATAAGAAATTACTAGTGATGGGATTAAATTCCGATAATACTTGCAGTGGAGTTTTAAATCTCTACCTGTATACTTAGTCAAAATCCGGCTATGAAACCATCTGGAAAGATAATAAGCACACTGAGAAATTGCTGGAATTGGGATTGGATCATCTCGTAACTGATCTAAAGCTTCGGCATACAGGTAATTGATTTTTGCAAACGATGGCTGTTGCTGTCCTTGTATCGCAGAAACTGGTTTCCTAGGTGTAGAAAATTTCATTCGCTTGGTTAAAATCTTAACTGTCTCATTGCATGCTTTGATGATATGATTTGTCATATCTTTTGTGGTGTCATACATGGTTGTTGTTGTTTTGATTTCCTGCTCTTTGGCATAAGCTAATACTCGATCTGCACTCGCAACTGCACTTTCAATTCGTCTCATAGATATTCCCCCATATCTGTTTTGTAAATTTGTAGGGCATCACCCTGACATTAAACCATAACGATGAACTCAAAAATTGACCTTCACAAAAAATCTGTTTTGTTCATGCTTTAAGGGAATAATTTCCAGCTATAATCCTCTTGAAATTTTATTGAGTTTCATTGTAGAGTTTCATTGTTTTATTGTATTTTATTGTTATATATATAGTATATACCCTGATCTTTGCACATTATCGTCATTTTGGTTCACCACAAAGTTTACAATTCCATGTTCTTGTACTATGCTCTAAATTGCATATGTAATGCAGAAATAGCATCTAAACTGCAAATTTTGCACATCGCAATCTTAGGTTTAAAATTACTAAAATATGGATACTAAGAATTATATAATACACATTTCAAAGTGCTTTGCAGATTTAATTTGGTTTATAAGCCATGCACCATGTATGTAGATTTCAGAAAAATCCATCACCATATTTTCACTTCTTGTGGTGTCCCTCGTTATATGTTTTAGAAGCAAAAACGCACACTGCGAAACAAAAGTTGATAGTCAAAAATCTGAAAGGAAAATTACAATGAAAGAAACTACATATGCGGTTACACATTACTCTAATGAGCATTTTGGAGAAGTTCGCACATTGATCATCAATAGCACACCATACTTCTTCACAAAAGATATTGCAACTGCACTCGGATACAGCAACCCAAGAGAAGCCATGGTCAAGCATGTAGATTGTGGGGATAAGTGCATGGTGAATTGTAATATTGGTGGTGAGATTCAACCCGTGCCAGTCATCAATGAGGGTGGCTTCTACAGTCTTGTCAACTTCAGTGACTTGTACAGCAGACTTCTATTCAAGCGTTGGATTACGTCAGAAGTACTTCCAGACATTCGAAGTCGTATCCTAAATGAATCTACAACACCAGATGTAAAATACTTGTACGACATCATCAAATCACAATCAGATACGATTCAGAGCATGACCAGACAATTGGAAACGTGCAAGACGTTCAAGTCAGATGCCAAAACGTATGATGCTAAATCTGATAATTCTAAATCGTTTGAACCAATTGGAATTGACGTTTACACATTTACCAGAAAGCTGAGGGATTACTACGGCGTAACATTTGGGCGTAAGGGCATGTTTGCATGGTTGAGAGAAAACGGATTTCTGTACAGTGACAGAGATCACAGAAATTACCCTACCGAGAAGTATGCAAATGCAGGGTGGTTTGTCGTAAAGCGTCGGCTTTCAGAAACCGGCTATTTGCTGTACACACAGACACTGATTACTCCACTTGGTGAAAAACGACTCTTACAAGAACTTGGGGTAGACATTGATGCATGACTTGTTGAATCATTGATAATTACCCCTACTTACTATAATGATTGCAAAAAGCTATTTTTCATGCTAATAGATTTCCGGTCTATTAGTAGGCACTAAAACATGGCAGGAGTTAATATTAAAACAAAAAAAAGACCACCCTCTAGATGAGGATAGTCTTGTTAGGATGCGATATTATGAAATTCTTCAGGTATTTTGTTTATACGCTCACAACCAGCACTATATTGCTATGTGGTGGCTGTGTTAGCACACCTGCATCTGAATACACTTACAAAGAAGATCATTACCAAGATTACGGCATAGTCACATACCGTGAATGCTATCTCGATGGTCCACCTCTACGACGGGAATTGATATACAAATCAGTCGTGACATGGGCTGGTATACAGCACATTTACACAGATGCCCAGTTCTACAATTTTTACGCTATGAACAGCAAGGTTGCTATCGACTGTTGTGACTATTACAGAGCCAGAGTTGATCCAGATACACTGCAACCTGGGGATTACGAATTATATAGACGTGATTTCTCATTAACGCCTGCACTGAAATAAGAAAAGCCACATATATCATACAAATGCATGATATATGTGGCTTTTACTTCAAGTATTAAATTAATCAAAATCCATATACATATGGATTCCATTTAAATCCACAACTAGGACAAGTGAACCCATCATCGCCAACGCCAGTTGTAAACCATCCATAACCGCAGCTTGGGCAATAAACATTTGCAGATTCATCCATGTAACTAGAATCTTCCTCTAGTTCAGCATCATATAGGTTTATCCAGCCCATTCCAGATTTCAATTTTCCCCAAACATCTAAATTTGAAGTATGACCTGGTTCCATGTACTCTTCGACAATGGTGTAGTATTGTTGATCTGTAATTGTTCCTACGATATTGCCACTATAGCTTGGTTTATCATATATGTTTAATTTTGGATTTTTGATTTGGATTTCATACGGCATAAATGTGTCAGCCTCAGTAGTTGTATCATCAGGCGATCCATTTTCCCATGATTGATTATGTTTACCATCAAATTTCACTTGTTCTGCATTCATGTAAGCCAATGATGATCTTTCAATTACAACAGTTATAGCAGATTCATCAAATTTTAAATATCCACTCACATCTCCAGTATCAAACTTAGCAATATTACCTTCTATCAATGCTGAAACATCATCAATTGAGCTTAAACGATAGTACCATAGAGTAAACACTAGTGTTTTGTCAGATACGTTTGATATTGTTAATTCTCTAGCGTTTCCAAAATCAGAGCTATGCCAAAAACCAATATAATTGTTTAAGTCAATGAGATTTGTTGTAGTAGTTTCTGCGGTTGTAGTAGTCATACTGGTTGTTTCTGTGGTAGTTACCTGTGTGGTAGTCAATTCAGCTGTCACAACTGTTGTACTTGCAGATGTACTCGTAGACGTTTCTACAGATAATTCGTCATCTACTTTGTGATTGATGGAACTTACAATTATAAGCGATACAAGAATACTGATTACAACTATGACAGCTGTTATGGTAATTCCGAGAATCAGTTTTTTGTTATGTATATGATTTGAATGACATTCTGGTGAATCTAGCTTTGCACTTGATACTACATCTGCGTTTGTATGTTCACTCTCTAGGTTTTGTTGCGGTTCTTGCACTTTTGTTCCACAAACAGGACAAATACCTGTTTGCATATCAATAGGGTTCCCACAATTCCAGCACAGCCTGCTGTCATTCGATTTTACGTCTGTTGAATGTACTGCATCTTGATCTATACAAAATCCACATAGATAACAATCTTTTGCATTATCATCAAGTTCTGTACCACAATTCGGGCATAGCATAGTAATTCACCTCTGTCAGTTTTTCGTTTTTGGTAGCTTTACATTATGATATATTATAAGTCCTACTATTGCAGTTAAACAGAATGATGCTAATATTAAGAAAAATCCAATTCCGAGTATAGATTTCAATTTCACACCATCTTCAATGATGAATGTTTGAAATAGATGTTTTAAATCTATAAACGTGACAACTTCTCCGATGATGCCTATTATAGGAGCTCCTACAGCAATGTACTTTTTGTATTTACCTAATGGTTTTATATAATTCATGATGATGATTAGTATTGGAACTAAAAATATGAGTATGCTGAAAATCGACTTGTTATCCCCTAATTTAAGTTCTTTTATTCCAACTAAAGTACTAAATACACTTGCAGTAATTCTATTTCCAGTATCTTCTGCGGACTTAGCATAAAAACTTGCAAACGGAAAAAATGTAAATACTAGAGTTATTATTGAACATATCGTCATAATGTGATTTCTGACAAATTTGTTTTTTATCGGGATATTTTCAAAATTTTCATCATGTGGTTGTGCGGCAGCAGCAGATTTTAATGTATTAACTGCTTTTGATGCTATGTGACTTATGGATTGTGACGCTTCAGATCCTGATACTACATACTGATTTGAATTTGATTCCGCAGGCTTAGATACTGGATTTGATGCAACTTGTATATGATTAGATTTATTTTGCATCTTTGCAATTTCCGTATCACGATATAACACATCAACGCTATTTGGGCAGCTGTCGATTAACAATTGCATAAATTCAAGGTTTCCAATGAAATATACTTCGTAAATATCTGTACCAATGTAATCTGTAAGCTCTTGAAAAATTCCCTTCCACTGCAAATCCCTGATTTGAATTGAGTTTATCCATTCGTCAATTGATCGATTTTGAATTCTAGTCGTATCGAATGCATGTCCATTTATAGTAATTTTAGTTACAAATGGATTTTCGCTATACAGAATTGTTACTGTGTTATTTGAACTTATAAGATTTACAGGTGAATCTTTCAGTGCATATTTCACCATTTCAAATGATGCGGCATCACTTTCAAACAACAGTGTATAATCAGGTTTTCCGGTAAATGACCTTAATTCTTCATATAGGCCTTTCCATTTTACTCCCTTTGAACTCAATGGAAATAGCCATTGTTCTATCGGGAAATCTCTGATACATTTTGTATCAAGTGTTTTATCATCATAAGATATTTTCAGTGTATCTTTTTCTCTATCGTACACTATCTTTACAATAGGTTTCATAGTTTTGTCACCTCTATACAGTAAATGTCTTTGCGATTTTATTCTGAATATCCATAGAAAACATAGGAATCTGTATATTCAACAGTTCGTCTAAATCAAGTTTTGCAATAGTTACTCCAGATTTGCAATTGTTCAGTTCATACTGTCCACATTCGCTTTCTAAAAATGCCTTTACATAATATGGATTTACCTTGTCTGCGTCTAGTTCTAAAACATACATTCTTCCAACAGCGATTACATTTGCATCTTCAAAGTCGGCAATCTGCGTTTTTGATGTATCTCCGAATTTGGGAATAATCAAACTCTTATTCGGAATTTTATGATTTAGATAAGAATCTGATTCTTTTAGATATTTGAGTGCAGATGTTTTAGCGTTCGAATTGAGATCATTAGTGCTAAACGCATACATACTTGTTTCAGATTTAGATATTGCATTTTTCAAGTCTGTTGGATTCATCTCAATTCCACAAATCACTTTCTTTGTAATGCTTTTGAGTGTCACAGGATTTTCAAAGTTCAAGTTGTGATCGAAATAGCGTACAGGATATAACTGATAGTTTAATGATATGATTTCATCTTTGGATACACAGCGGCTTATATCTGTATTCGATTTGCATGCTGTTGCAATCTTAGAAATATCGTCATCAGACAGAATCTTATGATTTTCGTTTGTATGGTAAACACCTGTAGCATCAACCATATACACGTTACCATCAGATTCACCAAGTACGAGCATAGCAATTTGTGCGTTTGTTGTATGCAGCAATCCAGGTTTAAGCGATACGACAGCCTTTAGTCGATTGTTTTCAATCAGATCTTTTCGGACTGTCTGATATGCTTTTCGATCATCAAATACTCCACCGTTCAAAATGAATACAACTGAATTAGTATCAGCTGTGTTTACTAAATCCGAAATTGTCATGACATCAGTTTGCGTTGATGGCTTTTTAGAAATTGATTCTTCCAATTCCTTCAAAGAGTCCGCTAATTTCAACTTGATTTGTTTCATTTTACACCCCCAAATTGGAATAAATAATTTTTACAAATACATTATATCACATTTCACGACATTGTTCTATTTGCAAATTGTACAAATTTTAAAGTGTGTACTGTGTGCAATTTGACGAAAATCATATTGATATACGCATTTGTCATTTGTTTATTTTACCAAAGATATAGTTTTGAAACTGCGTATACAAACGAATATCATCATGCTGGACACCGTTCCGCTTATAATTTTGTATACACACTATCTGCTTCTTTGCTGCGGATAATGGAATACTGCATAGTTTTACAAGCTGATACACATCATCTACGTTGATAGCTGACAAGACTGGAATCGGGGCTAATAGATTTAATCCAAATCGGTATGCTTCTTCATCAGATAGTTGGATTCCAGTGAATACACGACCTATTTCGCATGCTATTAAAAGCCTTTGATTTTCGATTGAAGTAGAATCATCTATTAATATACACATCTGTCCGTCAATTTTAATCAACCCACCAATGATATTTATACGATCTTGTCGTTTTGTTATATCACTCAGTTTTACGATCTTCACTTGAAACACTTTGCAAATTTTTCGAAGTTTAACAGGCAATGCTGTAATATTGCATTGAATTAAGCATGCCGTACTTTGTTCTATCATATTATAAGATTTCATAAGACCACCTCATGAGTATTATGCTGTAATCCCGCATCAATATTCATCTGATGAATCTTTTGCATTTTTCAAAGCATTTATGTCAATCCCAGACTGCTCAGATTCGCCTGTATTGGTTTTTGTTGTGGTGTGACTATAGTTTTCCTCTTGGTTTCGTAGCATCGATTCTAGGGAATCCTGACGCTTGTTTTCATACATCTGTTCTAGTCTACCAATTATTTTTATCTGATCTCGATCTGAGAATTTTCGATAAATGTGGAGCACTTCAATTTCATTCTCAGATAGATTATTTTCAGATTCTTTTCCGGTCAGAATATATTCTGGAGATGTACCTAGAAACTCTGCGATTGCAACAATTTTATCCGAAGATGGATTTGTTCCGTGTGTTTTCCAGTCAGATATAGCGGCAGTTGAGATTCCTGTGTACGCAGCTAGTTCTTTCTGCATCTTCCCTTTCGATTTTAGCAGCTGAAAAATTCTTTGTGAAATTGTCATAATTCTGTCTCCTCTCTTTTAGATATATTCACAAATAATTCAGTAATCCGTATTTATGTATTGACAAATACGGATATACGAATTACAATATGAATATAGCAAGTGCTATCAGTAAATATGGCTGATACATATAGGGGATTTTTACAGTCGAGTTTTGCAGTATTTCTTATAGTATAATTTTTTCTTGATGATTTGTCAATAGTATCATTCTGTGAAACCGATTTCATATAGTAAAAATATAGCCTGTACTAATCAGTTTGTTCTGAATAGTACAGGCTATGTTTAGTTTATGATGATTTAGCTTCGGAAAGCAGATTTCACTCGATTGACAATATAGCTTAACGCTTGACGATATGTCTGGAATTTGTGTCCGCTCACAATGATTTCAAGACTATCGTATTGTAGGTCATCTGGGTTCTTTTCATTCAAATCACGGTAATTTTCAAGTTCTCTAGCATAGTATTCATTTCTAGCATCAAATCTATCCCAATTTTTATTATTGCCCTTATGCTTTGTCAGACGATGATCTGAAATTCTAAGATTTAGAATGATTTTCACATTCAGTGCCTCATACTCATCCTCTTTGCAGAGTACAAAATAACACGACTTACTATTATTTCGGTTACTGAAATTCGGACCTTCTAATGTTTCAAAGCCAATAGCTTTTAGATTAATTGCAACAGAATTCATGAATGCGTAGTAATGCTCTTCTGCGGTTTCTTCTATTACATCGTCTAATTCAGAATCTGTCAAATTCGGATTGAATGCCGCTGTAATACCATCGTTGAATGCGTATATGAGATCAATCTCAAACTCCAATGTGTTTACGTTACTACTGCTTTTGATATATCGTTTTCTTTTACGGATTTTCATAATAGTCAACACCCTGTAAAAATCTCACATATTATTAAACCGTCCTTTATCTCTAAGAAGCTCATCCAGTTTTTCATCAATCTGAGCGTTTGCAACACACCCGTAGGTACTTAGCTCATGAGTAAGCCAGTGAAAGTATTTACAACAAATATCATCTACATCTTTACAGACCGTTTCAACTGGTTCAGTAACCTTTGCATGACATTTATATTCTATGTCACGTATGGTAACACTCATCCATGCTATGTCTGTTACAAGATCCCACTTTTTATAATATGTCCATTTATAAAGTTGTTTTGCTGTAGGCAACTTCTTTTTGATCACAGATACAGAATTTAGATTACGAGCAATTTCAAATTTCCATTTCTTTGCGTCAGCATTCTCCGGAAACAAGTATAGCTGTATAATTGTATCAATTATCTTATCTGTACGAGACGATAATTCTCTTTCCAGATCACGTAGCAGATCTGCACGTTCTGTTACAAATAGCCTCATTTCTGTTTCACCTCTAATTCGTACTATCGAAATAATTCATCTAATTTATCGTATATATCAGTGCTAGCGGCTTTTCCAGATGTGCTTAGCATATTAGCAAGCCAGCTAAAATACTCTTTACAAATTTTGTTGAAGTCATCCATAATGTCCTTTACTGGTTCAATTGTCTCAATACTATAGTCATTGCAAATTTCACGGACGAAATTAGAAAATTTAGTATAATTTGTTAGCATTGCACAATTTTGTTCGTATGTCCACGCATAAATCTTATTTGCAGTAGGATACTTTTTAGTATTTTTCAACTTATTAACACTACAAATTTGATTTGCAATTTCAGATTTCCAGTGATTCACAGCTGGATGATCTGGCATTAGATAGCATTTTAACATATGCTCTATAACTTCTCCGGTGTGTGCAGATAGTGTTCTTTCGACTTCTCTTTGCATTTCTGCAAAGCCTCTAATGTAAATCTTCACAAAAATCAACGCCTCAGTCATTCAGAATGTCATTGATAGCATTGATATGTTCCTTGATTTTGTTTAACTTTAATGATTCAGTAGATACTGTTTGTTCTCGTCCTAGTAAGTAGTCTGTTGTTACATCAAAATAATTTGCGATTGCGACTAGGGTAGCATTATTAGGTTCTCTTGCACCAGTTTCATAATTTTTGTATGTGCCTTGACCAATACCAATTCCTTCTGCAACCTCTTTTTGAGTCTTTCCGGACTTTTTCCGGATAGCTTTCAAATTATCTGTATTCATCTAATCACCACCTTATAAAGGATAGCACGTTTTGTCCTATGTGTCAATAGCATTTTTAAAATTCAGGCATGAAATAGGACGATTCGTAGATTTGCATAAATTGCATTAGGACATTTTGTGTATGATTTTGTTAGAAATCGGTTGACATCATAGGACGATATGTGCTATAATCATATTGCAAAGGACGATACGTCCTTAAATTAAAACCATGAAAGGAAGTTATTATTATGAAATCTATCGAAACTCGAAGTATTACTGTATTCCACGGGCGAGCACCTTAATACATCTAATCAAATTTTCTCGATCTGATTCATTCATGTTTAAGTATGCTACGAGTAAGGCGGCTTGATCTTTAGTAAGTTGAAATTTATCTATGAGTTGCTGTAATGGACTTGTTGAGGTATCTGCTGTTTGTCTGCCAAGCAGGCAGTCCGTAGAAATATTATAGAGGTCAGCAAGTTTTTGAAGTGCTGGAACACCTACACCTCTTACGCCAGATTCGTATTTCTGATACACTGAATAGCTAATATCTGTTTTTTCAGCTACTTCCTGCATTGTAAGACCTTTTGATTCTCTCAACTGTTTTAAGATGTTTTTAATCTCCATATGTAAGCACCTCTTTCTCATGCCATTATAGCACAATTGTTCTAAAAAGTCAATCATTGAAATCAATAAAATGCACTTTTGTGCATAGTATCTAAAGAAATAGAAGAACATTTGTGCAATATTGCATCTTGATATTTGGAACAAAAGAGCATATAATATAATCATGGGGAGAACAAATGTTCTAAATCAATTAAACTCAAAACCCCTGAACAGAACCATTCTTGAAAACAGAGCGTTTTCAATACTAAAAAAATATCGAAAGGATATGATCTTATGAAATTCAATGAAAACAGAAGACCGGACGGAATGCGAATTGTGAAAAATCAGGTTACAAGATCTGAGTTTCACAGAAATGTAGAGAGAATCAATCAGCTTCTCAATCAGCTGAGAAACATCAATAGTATGTGGCGTTCTTTCATCTACACAAAGTCAGAATTTCGCAACAGCCGTGCAAAGGATGTAATGATCATCGATTGTGCTTGTGATCTTCTCGAAGATGTGGATTACGACATCTGGGAGGCAGATGATGTTGTGGATGTAGCATATGAGCTTGAGGAAAGAATCAATCATATTTGCAAAAACAACATTGCACCGTCTACATGGCGGCAGTTCGTAGAGGACTAATTATAGGTTCTTGAAGAAATCTTCGTCTATGATGTATACTTCTTGTTTCTTACAACCTATTTGATAGTCAAGAAGATATTGAACAATTTGTTCTCCGTCCATTAGATGAATTGTTTTCTGATCGATTCGATTCGCCTCGTCAATTGCAAGTTGTGTAAATCCGGAGGTTGTTATGAACAAACCCATTTCAATATTTGGTGACATAGATCCACGGAAATTGCGGATTGCTGGTGCACCAATTTTTCCACCATAGTGTTTACATTGAAACGCAATGTTTACCGAAAATATGGTATTTAATTTTAATCTACCGAATCCGTCAATTCCACCATCTTTTGCTTTCTTTGTTGTTGACACATCGGTAATACCACATTTCTCCAAAATCAGTTTGCATAGTGTTTCAAATCCATACGGATTCATAGCATCAATGGCATCCTGCAATTGTGTAATCCATGGTGTATCTTCTGGGTCACTGTTGATGACATCGCTAATTGTAACAGGAATTGTTGTTGGTACCTGTTTCTGTTTCATGATGAAATCTAGCTGTTCTGAATCAAACGATTCTACTCGTCTGTATCCAGGAAGTATTGTCCATATCGATCTTTCACGATTTATCAGAACGCTAGACTTCTTCATTGCAGTTCTTACCCACCGCAATCGATATATAAGCTCTGTCTCATTTTTGTTTATGTGTTTTTCTGTTACAGTAGCCTTTGATAGATGCAGAAGTTCTACAACTCCATCGTGTATCTGGTTGTTTGTTGCAGTTCCGCCTAGATTTTTGATTACTTTAAATGTTGGATTGATTAAATCTATGTAGTCTGGAACTAAACTTGGCTTTCGTTTTGACATATTTATCCCTCCTACATTATAGTATACCATAAATAGAAGCGTATTTCAACAAAATATGACATATATTTTCGTGAATTTGTTCGTTATTGATTTTACAAGACAAATATTTCAGATATGACTTAGGTTGATGTTGAGTATCAGTTATAGAGTTGTCAATTTACAATGGATTCTTTAGAATCATCTGATCTCTCAAATTCTATGATATCTCCAGGCTGACAGTCCAGCAATGCACAAAGTCTATCAATGGTTTCGGTTGTAATAGTTCCACCGTCCATAATCTTTTTAATTACTGCTGGATGTATCCCGTTAGATCGTAGATCTGTTTTTCTAACGCCCTTTTGCTGCATGATTTCAAATAACTTCCCATATAAAATTGACATTTTAATCGCCTCCAATAAGTTCTATTATACACGATAGTGACATAAAAGTCAATAGAAAATAGTACACGATACTGTACAAAAATATACCGCAAATTTTGGTCATATTGTCAATTGCATTTTTGTTCACTATCGTGTATACTATATACAGTTCACGATAGTGAACAAAGCGTATTGCGTATATACACAATAAACTGTGTATAAGCAACAGTGTTTATGAAATACATATTCAATAGCAAATTGCAGTTTCAGAAAGTGAGATGATTCCACACAGATTCCAAAATCGCGTTTTATTTGATTGGAGATGATAAACATTAGTTAAAAATTTTATAAAAAGAAAATCCGTGGGAGTACCGCTACATTTTCTTTTTCAAATGCAACTGGTAAAATTTACTAGTATAATCAAATGGAGGTAATTTACTATGAGAGAATTTAAGAAAACCTACAAGCTGTTCAAGTCTGCTCTGGATTCTGTTACTGATGCAGATTACACAGAGGTTCGTGGTTGGTTACAGCTTTCCGACGAACTGAAAGCAACTGCACTGTACGTAGCATTCTATCCGGAAATCGCAATGGCTTGGAACAAGATCTACAGCATGTATCCGTGGGTAGATGAGTGCACCGCAGTATCTACACTGTTGCAGTATCTGATGAAGAACGTCAGCATCATCAAGGAACACCCTCAGCGATTCAAGCCACAGTACATCTACACAGTGGCATATAAGTGCATGTATTCACTCGGACATGTGAATGACGTTCGGAGATGGTATCAGAACCGTGCTAGTACGCTCGAAAAGATTCGCGATGATGAACCTATTGACGACATCATGGAGTGCTCTGACAACAAGCCACGTTACATCGAACGGCTGATTGATACCAGATCTGTGGAAGATTTTGTAGCCGCTAAGCAGGTTTGGGATTATGTCGATGCTATGGCAAAGCGTGATCCGGTATATGAAACTGCACGAGATATTCTGCTTAGCGGTAAGAAACCCAGAAAGATGCATGAGCGTAAGCGTGTCGAGGAAGTGATTGCTTCCATAAAAATTTTTATCTCGACGCTGGTATAATAATGCAGTTTGTCTGCATGGCGTTCCATCGTTATATAAAGCGTAAGACATACAAGGCTAAATAAAAATAAATTGTTAATTTTGAAAGGAAGTATACTTATGAACACAAAGGTATTTACAGATGCAAGAATCCGTTTCGCAGACGCACTCAGCTACTATGTAGCACCCGGCGAGGAAATCAGCTACGCAATCTGGCTGACTATCCCCGAATCCTTGAAGGCTGTCGCACTGTATGTGCAGTTCTATCCAGAGATTATGACTGCATTGGTAAAGTCCACATCTGAGTATATCCCTGATGAGGATTTGCTGTCTTTCCTGCTCCAGTATCTCCAGAAGAACGTAGATAAGATGACTATCAAAAAGTACAATGGTGCTTACATCTATCGCATTGCCTATAACTGCATGGCAGCACCGCGTAGAAACGTTGTACCACAGAAGCGTTTTGCTGTGGAAGTTCCACAGTACTGTGTTACAGCTGACGGCGAACAGCTGGATCGGTTTGATACATGTGTGGATTCTGAATCCTCTGACATTGCGGACGCAATCGCTGACAAGGAATTCTGGAATATCATTCAGAATGCCGCACCAGAAGTGCGTGAGGTGATCTACAGCTTGCTCGGACGTACAAAGCTGCCCAAGTACATCAAAAAGAAGCAGAAGACTGAAATTATCAAGCAACTGCGTAGAACATTTATCAAGTTCAGACCACAGTATTGTGATGATAACACTATGCGGTTCTATTCCGTAATCAACGCTGGGGATTATGTAGAATCTGCTGTCGTAGAAATGGCAAATGGTGATCTCACTGTTTACTATGGAGAAAATGAGGAACTGCACGGCGTTACATATTATAAGTTCTTTGGTGCAAAGCGGGATTATTTTGTTCCGTTCGATGCGGCTATCGACCTAAAGGTTATGGACGTGCAGTTGTACTAATCTAAGTTAAAAACATATTTCCGCACGTTTTCATAAAATAATTCTAAAATTGGAGGAATTTCAAAATGGCAAACGAAAATGTAGAAGTATGGGTATTCGAGGGTTCGACTGTTCGTACAGTTCAGATGAATGGTGAACCGTTGTGGGTGCTGAAAGATGTATGCGGTGTGTTGGATATTAGCAATAGTCGCAATATTTCTGCAAGATTGGACGATGATGAAAAGGGTGTCTATCTGGTGGACACCCCTGGTGGGGTACAGAATATGACCATCATCAGCGAATCTGGTCTGTATGCAACAATTATGCGTAGTGACAAGCCGCAGGCAAAGCCGTTCAGAAAGTGGGTAACATCCGAAGTACTCCCCGCTATTCGTAAGCACGGTATGTATGCAATTGACGATGTGCTGAACGATCCGGACATGCTGATCAACGCTCTGCTCAGATTGAAGGAAGAACGTGCAAAGGCAAAGGCACTGGAACAGACAGTTGCAGTACAAACATAGCAGATTGCAGAACTGCAGCCCAAGGCAAGTTACTATGATAAGGTTCTGGAATGCAATGATCTGGTTCCTATCTCCATAATTGCTAAGGATTATGGATGGTCTGCAAACCACATGAATCAAGTACTTCGTGAAAAAGGTGTGCAGTACAAGCAGGGCGGTAAGATCTGGTTGTTATACCAGAAGTATGCGGAAATGGGATTGACTTCAACTAAGACATATTACTATGATGATGCAAACGGTCATGGTCATGTTGTTCCGCATACCCACTGGACACAGAAAGGGCGGTTGTTCATTTACGATTTGTTGAAGGAAGATGGCATTCTGCCGATTATGGAAAGAGAGTTTTGATTGAGAAAGTACATTATTATGTTGGCAGCACTGGCGGTATTCATGATGTGGATTGGCTGGGAAGTCTGCGGATTTGTTTGTAAGTAAGTCTTTTCGACATAAAATAAAGTTTTACCCCATGTAGAAATATATCTGCATGGGGTAAAACCTTTTATAGAATATTGACGAATCATGACGCATTTGTTTGAAGGAGGATGCGATAATGTCTAAGAACCACGAGTATATAAAGCAGAGAACACAAGAATTGTATGATTCTCTGCCACACGATTTGGAATCCAGAAAAGCATGTACAGATATTCGAGATGAAATCATACAATTAAACTATACGTTTTTTGGATACATTGCTTCTAGCACTTATGTAGATAACACCACATATGAGGATAAATTTCAAACAGCACTGTGTTCATTCTTAGGGATGTGGTGGAAGTACAAGTGGACACCAAAATATCGTGCGGATTTATCATTTGGTGTATTCTTTAAGCCTAGAATTTCTGAAGAAATCAGACGCTATCTAAGCCCAGTAGGATACTCTACACGCCGTAGTTTGTGCTTAAAAGCTGCAAAACAGTTGGGAAAAGAATGGAGTGCCGTTACATATGATGATCTTGAAAAAGTAAATCTGCCTGCAAACGATATGATTGCACTGAAAGCCGTTTTGGGTGCACCATATCCAGCAGACTTATCTGAATATGAGCTATTCTTAGAAGCCCCAGAACACAAACATGGAATCGATTATTACCAGACTGATACTTATGACAGTGTAGAAGAACTACTGATTCAGGAAATGATTGAAACTGAATCTAAACTATCTGATGCCAAATTAATTGAGTTGGCAGATCTATATACTATTGATTATATGACACTAAAAACAGCACTTCCAAAAGCTATGGAAGTGCTGTATAAAAGACTAAAATCAAATGATTACACTAGCTAACTGCATTTGGTAGCTTTCCATGCTTATCCCCAGTTAGCTTAGAGTATTTGTAGTAGTTTCTGATATATTTCCAGAAAAAGTGACCTTTACTAGGTGCTGATTGCCATTTTCGATATAATGTAGGTGGAACATCATAGAACATGTATACATCACCTGGGCCACCATTTTTTGATTTAAACTGCACAAGCAAATCTCCTGTTTTATCTTTTCGATTTTTGATATTCAGCCCGATTGACCAAATATTCGAAGATTTCACTCTGCTTAGGTTGTTTGAAAAGTTAGAGGTGTTTAAGGCAGCATATACTTTTTGTCTTGCTGAACTTGAAATGAATGTAGCACACAGTATATCTGGCATAGTATCTAGCTTAATCCAGTTTTCTGCGGATTGAACTGTATGAAATCCTTTTTCTAGTAGATTGTCAGTAACATAGTGATCGTCTTTTTGGACATAATATCTGTCAGATTTGCAAACGATTCGATAGTTTTCATAGCAATCACTATAGTACACAGTTGTACCAAAAACGCGGTGTTTTCGAAATGTCAAAATTATCACCCGATTGTATACAAGGTTATCAGCATCTGTACTTTAAGTATGTGTATAGTGTAGCAAGGAATTCTGAATTTGTAGGACGTACATCATCAAGTGTACAAATTCCATCAAATATCATATCCCAATACTCATGATTCACACGATACATACTCACATCGATTGCATGACGAATTGCACGCTCTACTCGCTGACTAGTGGAATTAAATGCTCTTGCAATCTCCGGATAAAGGCGTTTTGTGATGGAATGCATATAGGATTCATCTTTTGCAATGAGTTCGATTGCGTATCGAATGTAGTTAAATCCGAAAAGGTTTGATGAAATACCAAGCTTCTGGATTGTATAAACAACATCAGATACATTGATTCCCTTGGTTGTTTGATTTTCATTCTGCATGATAAGTACCTCACAATTTATTTGTAATTTGTAGAGTTTTAGTGTTTCCTACAATTATACTAACGAGCGTCAGATCAGAACATGCAAGAGCGTCGTATTTTGGCTTAATACGACGCTCTTGTTTTGGAGGTATAAAATGAAAGAAATTTTGAAGATGTCAATATAATGTGATATGGTGATCATATGCCTTATCAATCCGTTTGTGAACTTTTTGCATAATCACAGATTTTGCGGTATCTAGATCATTTAACAGCTCAGGCTTTAGTAAATCATACCCAAGTGTTCTTTCATCTGGGGATACTTCAATTGTATTTACTCGAATCTTATTTTGATATGTAGTTATACTTATATTTAGTGTCATCTCTTGAACGTCATTTTTGATTCCACCAAATTCTTCTTTTAATTCGTACAGCAAAGTTGTGTACACATCAAAAGTATTACCGGATTTTTTATACTGAAATGCACCGTCCAGATGGTTATATAAATACTTTCCAAGTCGATTTACCAGTTGGCTTGCTGATATCTTTGATTGATTTTTGTTTGACGCTGAGTATACTTTATACAATAGCATTAGACACCACCTATCAGACAAGTGCTATTTTTCCATTTTCGATTTTTATTTTCCACTCACCATCTCCACAAGTAGATAGTGCAGAAATAAGCTGCCGAATCTGGTCTGTTAGCAAGTCTAGTGTTTTATCGCCAGCTAAGGCGTTCAAAAGTTGCATCCACGTTAGCTTACCAACAGATTTACTTTGTATAGTTCCAGATGTACCATATAGTCCATAAGGGGAATTTTCATGATCTGAAAGTGATAATACCCTAGATTTTAAATTACCTGTCTGTATCATAGCACATTGCGGTGCATTTCCCACACTATCTTGATACATGCTTGGTACTGATAATAACATGGTTTTTTCCACGGTATCAGTAGATACTTTATTTTGCAACGTAAACAGCAAATCACCAGCACTTGTAAATGCACCTGATTCGTGTTTTCCATTTGTATAAAATGATACAGACTGTATCAGGTTTTCACGATGTGCGGATATGTTATTATTTAAGGTTTGACCTGTACCCATGTCTGTAGTGATTGCAGTTACTAAGAAGTCGTGCAAGGACATACTTTGAAATTTTGATAAAATCCCTGCGTTTGTCATGGACTGTACCCCGAACGCATCGCTTGCTGTCATATTAGTGTGATACAGACTATACATCGGCAACAGAGTATCGCCTTCGTAGATACAGCTGTTTTGACCATTCAGAGGTGTCATTGCATCTTTTAATATGGTGTGCACTTGATCATCTGTGTGAATATATGCCCATCCGTGATTGTACGTTAGACCATCAGAACTAGATCCATTATTCCACATGCTTCCAAGTAAACCACTTTGTGTTGCTGTTCCATCAGACAGCTGTACTGTATTTGACATGGACGGAATTTTGTATTCAGATGAAATTACACCAGAGTTTGTGGTTTTTGTAACAAATATGCGTATTCTATACTGTACTGTAACATCTACATAATTGTCTGATTTACGAACTGGCCAAGCAAACGTATCCTGAGTTCTTGTAGTGTCTGAGCGTGTAGACGGTACAATATAGTAGTAATCAGTTCTTCTGGATTCTGGAATAGTCGATAATATGAGGACCGCATTATCCCAGTATCCTCCAGATTTTAGTTTCTTAGTATCTGGATCGTACTCATATCCACAGAGATTTTTGATTTTATCTGACAGATAGCCAACAATACGCTTTTTTACTATGACAACGGGTTCATTGTATTTTAGTTTTTCTTCTGGGTGCGATTGCAGATATGTACCAGACAATGTTTCTTCATTGTAAGTAATTGTATATGTATTCGGTTCATTATCCCAAACAGATTTACTTGCATCATATCCAGATAGCGCATTTACAGTAACGCCGTTTCTTGGAGAATTTCCATCAACTACTAAGTATGGATTAATCATGTTTAGATTGTATACATATAAATCATTCAAAACTGAAGATGTTTCTACTTTAGATATAGGCACAACATCTTGATACTGATTCAGCTGATGTATTACATAATTAGAATCCCGAATAAGTGCTGTATTATTGGGATAGCTATCCTCTAATATCTTTGCAGTATCTTGATTTGTATATAGCTTTACTGTACCCGGTGCTGTTGTATCGATCGGACACATTGCATTCGGCAACGCAATATCATCGGATGATACACCGAATGTCAACCAAAATACAGAATCTGTGCCTGGGTGACAACCAATTGTAAAGTTATAGTACAATTTGTTTTTGATTGATACTGGATTATCAAACTGAACTTTATACGTTGCAAATGCTGAATCTGGAGTTTTCAGTAGCTGTATATATTGTTCCAGCGTTTGAATTTCTGATGCAGGAAATAAACTAAATGCACAATCATCTTGCATGTTTATGTAAAACAGATTTTTAGCGTATGAATACTTATAACTATCTTGACACAGTTTATTCCATATCGACTTCAATATGGTCTTAGATATTGTGTACCCAGCGTCTTTTTTATTTTTTGATACCAGTGATAATGTAGTCCAGTCGGAATCTGACATAGTGTAATCCAGTTTCGATGCGTCAGATTCATCTCCATGAAATAATCCATAAACCGGTGATTCAACAGATGCGATATATGGATTATTTGAGTTAGATACTGCGGATTTTAGTCGCATGCCATATAGTGCAGGTGGGAGATCATCTGAAGCTGAATATGTTGCAAGTACAGAAGCACCGGTTTTTACGGTCTTTAGCTTTTGTACGTTTATATCAATCGTAGACACAGGGCTATTTTGTGCGTAAAAATCAATTGGATTCGTGGTTTCTGTGTCAATAACACTGTCAGTTGTCACATGGACTGCGTCATTTTGTTTTGGAAATGATCTGATATAATCCGTACTTGCATACAAAGATGCATATGCTGCTGGCGTTTGAAATACGATTTTAGAAGACCATGGGAATTCTGCTGGACCTAAAAAGTCACCATCTTCAGAATTACTCGATGTACTTTTCGATAATGTGCTTATAATAGATCGATTTAAAAAACCTGTCAATATAATATAAAATGGGTGTGTGATTTGATCAGCAAATGCAATTCTCAAAGTTGGTACAACTGTCATATTAGGAGCAAGCGCCTTTTCTGGTGGTTTTTTCATATTATCTGACCATGCTCCTGGCTGAATCACTATGCCATCTACGATTTTTGAATATTCTGATACATATGTAGTATATTCTGATTCTGATACATTTGAAATTGTGCTTGGTGGTATAGCACTACTAGAATCTACAGCTCCAGTAGGGGAACTTGAATTGGTATTGTTGATTAGAATTCCGTAATCTGAAATAGACGTAGCCCATCCGGATTCTGCACTTTTAAAATCTGTATCACCATTTCTTCCAGCCCCTAAAAATACTGAGGCTATGATTGTAGATGCTGCACATAGTCTAGATGATTCTGGTAATGAGAAATCTCGATAGTGCATACCTTGAACTTCATCTGTCCCTATATGCAACACCATAGAGTTTCCCATTCCAAGCATAGATGAAAGCCATGTTTTTTCGTCTACTGGTGGATGCTCCGGATCTGTCGTGATTGCATGTCTTACATATAGCTCATATGCTGAATATCCAACAACTCGTCCTTCATTCCAAAGTGTCTTTGCCATTTTTAATTACCTCCTTAGGTTACCGTATACGAAAACATCAGTCTGTAAATGGTAGACGGTTTAAAATTACCTCTTAAATATAATTTATGGTCCGGATTGTAAGATACGTTTGCTATAAAGTTTTCAGTTCCAGCATTGTTACTGCCCGTCCCGTATACAGAATTAGCCGGAGTCACAGCAACAAACGGATCAATATCTGTCACGTCACAAATCGTAATGCTGGTCATGGCAACGTTCGGTGTAAAACTGCATTTAACCCATGCAATCTGACCGATTCTTCGGAATTCTGTACTTATATTATTAAACTTGCTTTTATCAACAATATAAGTAGTAACGTTTGACCACCCAGAATCAGTTAGAGTTGTGGCTTCGGTAGCTTTAGCTACGGTGCTGGTCAGAAACGCCTGATCGTAATAGGCTGTGTCGGCTGCAGTGCCTTCCGGTTCATCAGACTGTATCAGCTGCTGAGATGTCCAAGACTTATACTTACCGTATACGGCGTAATTTCCGTTCCAGTACCCCCAAGGCATATACGCCCAAACGGTATATGTGTCATGTGCTGTAGTTATCACTTTGACTTTGACACTACTACAGCCGACGCGATAGACCGTAACGCCACACGCTTTTGTCGCCGATTCTGTGGATTGCCATCCGTCCTTGATCTGAACTTCAAAAGATGAGTTCTGGTTCGCACGACCATTTGCTCCGTCACCGCTCCATACACGTATCATGGCATTGCTAAAATTACCGGAGGATACCAGCGTGCCTAGCTTAACCCATTTTGCAGTGTTGTTGGCACCGCTTACCCAAAGAGCGCTGTTTGTTATCATCGCATGTGTATGACCAGATGCTGACTTGCTGTCCAGTGCGGCTTTTACAGCTTTGTTCTGCACCGGATTTGTGGAGGTAGCAGACAAGGCACTGTCTACCGCGACCTTAGTTGCACCAGCAGCGATACCGTCCAACTTTTTCTTATCCGCCGCAGTCATCAGACCATGTGCAGACTGTGTGGCATCGTTGTAGGTGGTATCAGTGAACTTCGCATTCTCAGGGACATCGGAATTGATAGAATGGGTTATAGCTGTAGCAGCACCGTTCGCAGCAATATAAACAGGTTTTGTAGCAGAACCAACCGCCGTGTTTGCACTATGTGTTACTGCCGTGGACTTGTCTTGCTTGCCGCTAATATCTTGATGTGCTGTGATAACCGTACCCAGATCAACTACGCCGCTAGTACCCTTGCTTGCACCATTCATTTTGATGCCTGTGATAGTACCAGTATTTTTAGTATAGCCTAGTGATTCAACTTTTGACTTTATATAGCTCCATAAAGTAGAAAATTTAACTCGACCAAATTCATTTTTACTTGACGTATCTTGTCTAATAAAATATGTATTATCTGTAGGAGTTGCAGTCCAATTATTTGTTATTTTTGATAGCAGTGAATCTGCCCCTGCCGCAGTATTATCAACCTTTCCGGAAATATCTTGATGCTTTTGCAGTGCTGTATCTGCTTTTCCCAGACTTGTCTGTACAGATGAAGCTAAGTCAGATTTCGGAATGCCTGTAGAGGGCTTGATATAAAACTTATTCTTGATTTTAGACCATAGATATGAGATTCCGTCTTTGCTTAAATATATACCCAACTATAGCACCTGCCTTACACGCAAATCGTATCCAATTCCGCATTTGTAATAGCAACCATATCAGATGATGTGATTTTTACATATTCTGTGCCGCCATATCGATAAGACATATTTGTTGTTAAATCTACATAAATCTTACCAGTTTCACCAGTAATCACAGTTTTATGCGTTGCTTCTTTATAAAATGCTCCATTAGAATAATAGCCTTCAATAACATCATCTACATAGGACGGCAACTGAGAACTGGGGACAAGTCCATTTGCATCGAGGGAAGCAACACCATTCTTCGCACCTCTGGCAGACGTGCCTATCTTATTACCTAGTGCAGTATTAACAACCTTATTTTGAACTGGATTTGTTGATGTACTAGAAAGTGCATCATCTACAGCAATCACTTCTGGGTTCGCCCATGCAGCTGTACCGGATGAACCACCATATTTTAGTACTTGTCCATCGGAACCACCTGTAGGAATATGCTTGTTTCCGTCGGTTGTAGGATGCACATATTTATTTGCACCAGCTTCAATGCCAGATAGTTTTGTTTTCTCTGCATCTGTAAAATCATTTGAAGATAGTCCCTTTCCATCTTCTTTTTGCACAAACAGCGATTTGATCTTGTTCCATAAGTACAGGACACCGTTATCATCTAAAAATTTACCCACTAAAATCACCTCATGTTAGCATTTGTTCTAACTCGATATTAGATATAGGTTGAATATCGACTATCCTATTTTCAATATCAGAAATAGTTTCCCGTATGCTATCATCGATTTGAACAAATATAAGTTCATCTCCAGATTTACAATACATAAATGATATTGTAAACGTAGCAGACACTGGATTTATATTCACAAGCGTAATACCAGGTGCAGGAGGTATCGGCGGATTTAGTTTTGATAAAAATACATCTGCTTGTGCTTTTGTCGGTTCAGAAGTTTGAAATTCTTGTTCAAAATCAAGTGCATACGCTAATCCAACTGAACTAGATACTTTTTCGGAAATTGGAACAAGATAACTAGATTCAACGTCAGCACTAAAATTTGCTTCTACTGTAGATTCTGATTTTGACGAAACAAAATCGCATGCCGCTTGATATATTTCTCCATGATTTAACCATATAAGTTGTCCAGTATGATATGCAATATTCTCCACATATTCTTCTACACAGTTATATGCTCTATGTGGCGGCGGTGGATTCGGATGCGGTTCACATGGGCATGAACACCCACCTGTCCCATCGGATATTACAATAAGTTTTGATAGATCTACAGTATCTATTGGTACAGTTATACGATCTGGAATAGACGAGAAAAATAGACCTGTAGCCTGTGTACCGTCATATATGTATATCCCATTTAGCAGGACATATTTTGTATCTGAATCCTCAGATATTTGTACAACTGCCCCTACTGTGATTTTTTCACCACTTTCAGGGATTACAATATATTCCAATCACAATCACACCTATCTTTCGATAATGTAGATATCATCTATATCCGTTTTTTGAAGAGGTTTCAATCTGGATGTATCATCAAATCCGGTAAGATACCACCCAATAACTGGTCTGTTTCCTCCCCAGGTATACCATCCATACTTAACAATCCACTTTTCATGAGAAAATCTACCAAGCTTTACAATATCTTCTGAATGAATGCAAGTATCTGCATTTGGGATTTCCACACACATACACTTCTCAGAACAATTGCAAGTATCACATGAGCACACTTCAAACCACCACCAAACAAATACATCAATTGTATACAAGGTTACAAAAAAGAATAACCTACTAGATTTTCCGTCTAGTAGGTTATTTACTCTTAGTATTGAATTTTCTTATTTGACATTGTGTATAGTTTCAAACTTTTTCCGCACTTCCTTCGCCTTGCCGCAGCTTATCTTGCCCTCGGTACAGCCGCCGCAGTAGCAGG